>NZ_CP061032.1:1800000-2100000 GCF_014490555.1 Corynebacterium lujinxingii
CCGCGAGCTCGAACTTGCCGTCCTTAATGTGCAGGATCGGCTTGTTGGCCAAAAGCGCCGCCGACAACATCGCAGTGCCGGTAGGCAGACGGCCGGATTTGCGCAGGTCGTCCAACTGGTGCACGTAGAGCCACGTCTCGGAGCGTGCGATGGTGGATTGCGCCATCGCCTCGCACTCGTCCAACGTCGCGCCTTCCTCGGCCACGGTCGCCGCCGCCATCGCCGCCGCGCCGACCGACATTCCGGCCGCGTCCGTCTCTACGACGCGCACCGTCCCCGGGAACACCCCCGACGCCGCCACGGCGGCCGACCAGGTGGAGGAAAACGTCTTCGACAGGTGCAGCGCCACCACCCCGTCGTCGCCGCCGCGCTCGAGTTGGCGCGCGTAGCAGGCGACGAGTTCGAGGGAGGTCAGGCCGGAGGTGGTTTCGTCGTCAAGCACGTGTAAGTCGACGACCGTGATGCCGAGCTCGCGGACGATCTCGTCCGGCAGCCCGGCAGACGAGTCCACCACAACGCGCACGGCCATCAGTTGCTGCCCCGATTCCAGGCCTCAAGGTACCACTGGGTTTGGGCGGGATCGTCGACGCGCGGCATCGCCACCAGCCGCGACGTGTTCGCGTTGCCGAGGCCCTTCATCAGCGGGTACTGCGCGACGTCGAGGCCCAAAAGCGAGGCCGTCAGCGCCGCGATCGTGCCCCCGTGCGCGACCAACAGCACCGCCGAATTGCCCCACTCGTGATAGGTGTCCAGCAGCTCGTCGACCACCGCGCGCGAGCGCTGCGCCACATCAATGCGGCTTTCGCCCTCCGGCGGCGCCCACGTCGGGTCCGAGCGCCACAGCGCCCGCGCCCCGTCGTGCGCGGTGTCCACTTCGTCGTGGGTTTTGCCCTGCCACTGGCCGAGGTGGGTTTCTCGCAATCGCTTATCGACGACCACCTCAACGCCCAGGTCATCTCCCACCACACCGGCGGTGTCGCGAGCGCGCGTGAGATCCGACGAGATGATCTTCTTAATGCCGAGGTCGCGCAGCTCCTTGGCCGCCGTGTGCGCCTGGGCGATCCCGCGCTCGGACAGGTTGGTGTCTAGCTGCCCCTGCATGCGGCGGGTGGCGTTGTACTCCGTTTCGCCGTGGCGCAGCAGGATGAGTCGGCGCTGCATTTAATACTCGTCGTCCGCGACCTCGGGGCCCTCGCCGGCCAGCGGCAGGTCCTCGAGGTTCTGGGCCTTGCGCAGCTCGTCTTCGTCGCCAAACGACGCCGGGCGGTTGTACGGCTCGAGGCCCTCGACCTCGATGGCCGGGCAGTCGGCGTACAGGCGGTCCAGACCGTAGAACTCGCGCTCCGCCTCACGCTGGATGTGCACGACGAAGTTGCCGTAGTCGAGCAGCACCCAGCGGTTCTCGCGGTTGCCCTCGCGGCGCTTCGGCTCCACACCCAGGTCGGTGAGGTCTCCTTCGACCTCTTCGACGATGGCGGCAACCTGGCGCTCGTTGTCGGCGGAGGCGATGACGAACACGTCGGTAATAGCCATGACGTTGGACACGTCGATGACGGCGATGTTGGTGCCAAGCTTCTCGTCGGCGGCCTTGGCGGCTACCTTGGCGCGGTCGATGGAGATCTGCGGAGCAGTCAAGTGGGAACCCTTCGGCTATCGGACAAACAGACTTGGCCATTGTCCCACGACAATGGCCGTGATTGCCAGCTAGGCGTACAGGTCGTTCTTGGCGATGTACTGCACCACCCCGTCCGGCACGAGGTACCACACCGGCCGGCCCTGCGAGGCGCGCTCGCGGCAGCCTGTCGACGAAATCGCCATCGCCGGGATCTCCACCAAGTGCACGCGCTCCTGGATGTCGGCGGGCAGCATGTCCTCGCGCAGCTCGTAGCCGGGGCGGGTCACGCCGACGAACTCGGCTAGCTCGAACATTTCCTCCCAATCGTGCCAGGACATGATCGACGCCAGCGCATCCGCGCCGGTGATGAAGTAGAGCTGCTCGCCCGGGTACTGCTCGCGCAGGTCTTTGAGCGTGTCGATGGTGTAGGTCGGGCCGCCGCGGTCGATGTCCACCCGCGAGACCGAAAAGCGCGGGTTGGAGGCGGTGGCGATGACCGTCATCAGGTAGCGGTCCTCCGCGGGCGTGATCTGCCGGCCCGCCTTCTGCCACGGCTGGCCAGTAGGCACGAACAGCACCTCGTCGAGGTCGAACCGGTCCGCAACCTCGCTTGCCGCCACCAGGTGGCCGTGGTGGATAGGGTCGAAGGTTCCGCCCATGACGCCGATGCCCATGCGCTTCTACCTCCCGGCCGGCAAGAAGTGGATGTCGACGGACTCGATGAACAGCAGCGACATGCCGATCACGCCGGCGGCCAGCGCGCCGGCAATGCCGAGGATGGCGCCGAGCGCGAGGTCACCGGACTCGTCGTCGACCCACTTCGCTTTGCCGGAGCTGCCCGGTGTACCGACCTCTTCCTCGACGCACTTTTGCTTCAGCGGCTCGCCGTTGCTGTCGAGGATTCGGTTGCCTTGCTCGTCGACAAGCCACGTGCAGGTTTCTTTGACCCGCTTTGTCTCCTCGGTGTCGCGTACGAGCACATCGGCCGACGCGCTGGCAGGCGCCGCGGCAAGCAGCAGCGCGGCGGCGACGGAGGTGGAAATGGTGCGTTGCATTAGCGGTATCGTACTTGATCCACAAAGCGACCGAAAGAATCCGAAACCTGGTTGTCCCAGCGCGAGCGCCAACGGTAGTAGCGCGCGTGGTTGCCGCCGGTGGGCTGGGCAGCTTGCAGCGTCTGGATGGACAGGTCGCACACCGCGTCCAGCGGCAGGCAGTAATTCACGCGGTTGCGCGTCGCCGCCGCCGTCTTGGTGTTAAACGGCAGGAAGCCGAGCATGCCGCCCGCGCCGCCACCCGGCACGCCGACGGTGGACCAGTCACCTCGCGCCGTGTTCGGGTTGCCGAAATACACCACGCCCGCCAGCTGCCCGCGCCGCGCCAGTTCACGCTCGTGCTCGAGCAGGATCATCGCGCCCTGGGAGTAGCCGGACAGGACATACTTCGGGTGGCAGCCGGTGCGGCGCTCGTAGTTGTTCACCATCTGCATGACACCGGTGCGGCCGATCTGCACCGAATCTACAAACTCCGTGGCCGCCCGGCGCGCCATGAGGAACACCGGGTTGGCGTACTGCAGCGCGAGGGCGAGTGCTTGCAGCACGGTGCCCGGCACGGCGACCTCGGGCACGTCGTACTCGGGGAACGTCGCCGGGTAGTAACGCGGCTCCAGCCCGATGACCTCGACGTCCTTCATCAGCGAGTTGCCGCCGTGCGTGGCAGCGTAACGACGCTCCGCGTGCTGCAAGAACGCACGAATCGTCTCACCCTCCCAGCCGTTGGAGGTCCACGGCGCGCCGTAGGAGTACTTCGTGCGGTAGATCTGCGTGTTTTGACCCGATCCACGCGCGGCGATGACGGCCACGGCCGGGCAGCGGGTTTGCGCCTCAGCTTCGGGCGCGGGGGCGACGGGCGAGAGCGTTGCCGCAACAGCTGTCACAAAAGCGGCGGTGAGCAGCGCGAACTTGGTGCGCCAAGAGGTCGAGGTTTTTAACACGCGGATAGACTAGCGCACCTGGCCCGACCCTTCCAGGATCCATTTTGTGGTGGTCAACTCCGGCAGCGCCATCGGGCCGCGCGCGTGCAGTTTCTGGGTGGAGATGCCGATCTCCGCGCCCATGCCGTACTGCTCCCCGTCCGTGAACGCGGTCGAGGCGTTGAGCATGACGGCGGCGGCGTCGACGCCGTCGGCGAATCGTCGTAAAGCATCCGCGCTTTGCGACGCGATCGCCTCCGTGTGCCCGCTCGAATACCGCGTGACGTGCGCAATTGCACCTTCGACGCCGTCGACGACGGCGCTCGCGATGTCCATGCTGAGGTACTCCTCGGCGAAGTCCGCCTCCGTCGCGGGCACCACTTCCGCGCCGAACGCGGCGTGCGTATCGACGTCACCGTGCACCTGAACTCCAGCCCCCTGCAGCGCCTCGATGACGGCGAGTTTGTCGTGGTCGGCGAGAGCTTCGTCGAGAAGCACGGTCTCTGTGGCGTTGCACACGCTCACCCGGCGGGTCTTGCCGTTGAGCAGCATCGTGATCGCTTGGTCCAGGTCGGCGTCGCGGTCGATGTAGAAGTGGCAGTTGCCCGTGCCGGTCTCGATGGTGGGCACCGTCGCGCCTGTGACCACAGCGTCGATAAGTCGGGCGCCGCCGCGGGGAATGACGACGTCGACAAGCCCGCGCGCGGTGATGAGCTCGCGCACCGAATCGTGGCTTTCGCTCGGCAGCAGCTGCACTGCCTCGCGCGGCAGGTCGTGCGCGGCGAGCGTGTCCTGCAGCACCGTGACCAGCGCCTCGTTGGAATGCCGCGCCGTCTTCGAACCGCGCAGCAGCGCCGCGTTGCCGGATTTGAGCGCGAGGCCGAACGCGTCGACGGTGACATTGGGACGCGCCTCGTAGACCATGCCCATCACGCCCAGCGGGACGCGGACCTGCCGCATCTTGATCCCGTTAGGCAGCGTGCGGCCGGTGAGCACCTCGCCCACCGGATCCGGCAGGCCGGCGACCTGACGCAACCCGCCGGCGATACCCGCGATGCGCTCGTCATCCAGCGCGAGGCGGTCCAGCACCGACTCCGCCAGCCCGGCGTCGCGGCCGGCTGCGAGGTCGCGCTGGTTAGCGGTGAGGATATCGTCGGCACGCTGCTCGAGCGCCTCGGCCGCCGCGCGCAACACCGCATCCTTGGCCGGGGTCGGCAGTACTGCGAGCTCCGGGGCGACGGCTTTCGCGCGGCGGGCCTTGTCCAGTACCTCGCTCACGCTAGTACCCCGCGTCCACGTCAACCTCGGTCGCCATTGTCTCCCCGGCCGCGAACTGCTGCCAGTTCGTCGCTGCCAGCCCGCCGATGCGGCGTAGCGTGAAACGCGGAATGTTCGCCACGTGCGGGGTGATCACGCAGTTGTCCATGTCCCAGAGCGGGTGGTCGTCGTTAAGCGGCTCGGGCTCCGTGACGTCCAACCCGGCGCCGCGCAACGTGCCGTTTTTCAGCGCGTCCGTGAGCGCTTGCGTATCGACGAGCGGCCCCCGGCCCGCATTCACCACCACCGCCGAGTCCTTCATCGTGGCGATGCGCTCCGCGTCGATCATGTGGCGCGTCTCCTCCGTCAGCGGGGTGATGAGCACGAAGTAGTCGTTGTCGGCCCACACGTTATCGGCGTCCTTCATCGCCACGGTGCGATCGGCGCCGTCGACCGGGTTGCCGGAGCGGTTCACCGCGGTGATCTCCATGCCGAACGGCTCGAGGAAGCGAATCAGTGTCTTGCCGATCCCGCCCGCGCCGATCAGCGCCAACTTCTTGCCGTCGAAGAGGTATTCCTTCTCCTTGAAGATCTGCTTGTTGTTCCACTCACGGTCCACCGCCTTTATGCGGTGCTCGACGGCAAGCAGGAGGGCGAGGGCGGATTCGGCGACGGTGTCGTCGAAAAGCCCGCCCGCGTTGGCGAAGCGCACGCCGTTGTCCGCGTGCTTGGCCAGGATGCCGGCCTCGAGTAGCGCTTCCACGCCCGCGTACATGAGCTGCACCACCTGGACGCTGTCCGGGAGCGTGTCCGGGAAATCGTCCGGGCCGCCGCCGAACAGAATCATGTCCGGGTTGCCGTCGATGCCGACGTGCTCGTGGCCTTCCGCCTCGAGGGCTGCAATCGGCTCGTCTTTGGGCTTGGGCAAAATCGCGAACTTCATGCCCGCCCAGGGTAGCCATTACAACCGTGAGGCGTAGTTGCTCAAGTAGTCCGCGTGCACGACGGCCCGGCGCTGGTGCTCGGCTAACTCCTCGGAGTGCTTGCCCAGCATGGTCGCAAGTTCGGCGGCGTCGTAGGCTACCTCGCCGCGGCCGATCGCCTCGGAGTCGGGGCCTAAGATCTCGACGATGTCGCCGGCGTGGAACTCACCTTCGATGCCCGTGATCCCCACGGCGAGCAGGCTGGTGCCGCCGCGGGTGACGGCGTCGACGGCGCCGGCGTCGAGACGCAACACGCCCTCGGCGTCAGCGGCGTAGAGCGCCCAGAACTTCCAGGCGTTGAGTTTGCGCTCGGGTCGGGTGTGGAAGACGGTGCCCACCTGGGCATCGCCGAGCGCGGCGTCGATGTTGGCGGTCGCGGTGAGCAACACCGGCACGCCCCCGCGGGCGGCGAGGCGCGCGGCGGAGACCTTCGCGGCCATGCCACCGGTGCCGAAGACGCCGCCGTCGCCGGCTTGGACGTCGGTGAGGTCGTTGCCGGTGCGGACTTCGTCGATACGCGTGGCACCTGGCTCGGCGGGGTTGCGGCCGTAGAGCGCGTCGACGTCGGACAGCAGCACCAGCGCGTCCGCCGAGATCAGTGTTGCGACGATCGCGGACAGCCGGTCGTTGTCACCGAAGCGCATCTCGGAAGTGGCCACCGTGTCGTTCTCGTTGACAATCGGCACCGCCCCTATCTGGCGCAGCCGGTCGATGGTGCGCTGGGCGTTGCGGGCGCGCTCGCGCGAACCTGCATCGGCCTGGGTGAGCAGCACCTGGCCGACCGTGCGGCCGTAGCGCGCAAACGACCTCCCCCACACCTGCGCGAGGTGGATCTGGCCGACGGACGCGGCAGCCTGCTTCGACGCCAGATCGCGCGGCCGGGCGGCCAACCCGAGCGGCCCCATACCCGCGGCGATCGCGCCGGAGGACACCACAATGACTTGGGAACCGCGCGCGATCCTATTTTCAATAGCGTCGACGATTCGGTCGATTTTCGCCGGATCGAGCGCGCCCGACTCGTTGACCAGGGAACTTGTGCCGAGCTTAATGACAATGCGCCGGGCGTTTGCTATCTCTTCGCGCAGGGAAACCATGCCGACTAAGCGTACAGCCTGTGGATAACGTTTCGAGGGCTATCCACAGGCCGTTGTCCGTTTCGCGTTTTCGGGCAATGATCACGGCATGAACGAATTTGACACACTCCTCGCCGCGAGCGGCATCGCGCTGGTTGAGCATTTCGACCGGCAGCGGCTTCTCGACGCCGGCTTCAGCCCGCGCCGCATCGGCGAATGGCGCATGGTCCACGCCGTGTATTTCGGCGCCACCAGATGGGCCGCGAAGCAGCGCGAAGCCCTCGAATTGGCGCGCGGGTCGGGGTTTACGTTGGACCAGCTGGTGCTCGTCGAGAAGCAATTGCGCCCGCTTGACGACGACTCCACCCGCTGGAAACTCCGCCACACCCTGCTTAAATTCCGCGGCTCGTACGAGGCGCTGCGCCGGCACGCGAAGGAGATCGTCCCGCAGCCGCCGAAGCAGAAGCCGCGCGCACAGGTGATCTTCTTCGCCGCGCAGATGGGGATGCGCACGATGCTGGTCACCGCCCCCGAGCGCGACATCACGGACATCGAGACGGCGCTGCGCACCGGGCTCGACCCGACGCTGCCGGAGGCGCCGCAGATGGTCGGGCCGCTTCTCGACGCCATGCGCTCCGAGTCCGGCATCCCCCACGCGGTGCCGCGCCCGGCGGTGCTGGTGCCGCTGCCCGAACACCTCAAGATCCTGGCCGGCGATGGTGACGAGGTGCTCCTCGGCTGCTCCGACGGCACCACCATGACCGGCGCGGAGTACCTGCAGCGCTTCCACGGCGCTGAGTTAGAGGTCGCGCTGTTCCACCCCGAGGCGGGGCCGGTGAACCTGTACCGCGGCGCGCGGTTTGCCAACCAGAAGCAGCGCGACCTGCTGCGTCTCGCGCAGCCGGTGTGCGCCGCGCCAGACTGCAAGCGCGCCGCCGACCACTGCGAGGCCCACCACATCACCCCGTGGGCGCGCGGCGGCGAGACCAACCTGGCCAACCTCGCGCCGCTGTGTCGCTACCACAACCGGGTCAACGACGATGTTGGCACCGGCAAGCGCGGCCATATCGTGCGCCGCCGCGGCAGGCTCTACTGGCGCTCCCCGCGCGGCTACCTCGTGGCGAACCGGTGCGGCAACCGCGGCGCGATGGAGCTGCTGTTCGCTTAACGACGACCCCACGCAGCGGGCCTCCCCCGCTGCCACTTTGGCATGCCGTTTTTAGCCCTGCCAGCGCTCGCGGTCGGCTTGTTCGCCGGTGCCGTAGTCGTATTCGTCGATAAGCCCGCGCCTTGCCTGGGACGCGCGCTTGCGCTCGGCCGCCGAGACGCGGTCGGTGCCGCCGAAGCGGGCGTCCTGGCCACGGCCTGCAAGGGTCGGGTCGCCGCCGATGGACGGCTCCCAGTCGAAGGAGATCTCGCCGATGGTGACGGTGTCGCCCTCGTGCGCGCCGAGCTTGCGCAGCATGTCCTCCACGCCGGCCTTGTTCAGGCGGTCCGAGAGGTAGCCGACGGCCTCGTCGTTTTCGAAGTCGGTCTGGCGCACCCAGCGGTCAACCTTCTCGCCGGTGACCAGCCAGCCTTCCGGGTAGTCCGGGTCGCGCACGACATCGATACCGGTGGAGCCGGAACGGCCGACGGCGCGCGGACGGATGACCTCCGGCTCGGCGGCGCGGGTGGCCTTCGGTCGCGCCTTGCGGGACGCCTTCACGATCTCCCACATCGCCCACTTCAGCTCGTCGAGCCCATCGCGGGTGGCGGTGGAGATCATGTAGACCGGCCAGCCGAACTTCTCCTCGATGTCCTCGCGCAGGAACTCGGCTAACTCCTTGGCTTCCGGCACGTCCATTTTGTTCAGGACGACGATGCGGGGGCGCTCGCGGAGGTCGCCAAGCCCGGAATCCATGTCCAGCGCATCGGCGTAGGAGTCCAGTTCGTGCTCGAGCGCCTCGATGTCGGAGATCGGGTCGCGGCCGGGTTCCATCGTCGCCACGTCCACGATGTGCGCGAGCACCGCCGTGCGCTCAATGTGGCGCAGGAAGTCCAAGCCAAGCCCCTTGCCCTGGCTCGCCCCCGGGATGAGCCCCGGAACGTCCGCGATGGTGAACGTGTCGTGGCCGACGGTAACCACACCCAGGTTCGGCGCAAGGGTGGTAAACGGGTAGTCCGCGATCTTCGGCTTCGCGGCTGAGAGCACCGAGATTAACGACGACTTCCCCGCCGACGGGAAACCAACCAACCCGACATCCGCCATGGACTTCAGTTCCAGGATGAGGTCGTGGGCCTCGCCCGGCTCGCCTTTCAGCGCAAAGCCTGGGGCCTTGCGCTTCGCATTCGCCAGCGCGGCGTTACCCAGGCCGCCGTACCCTCCCTCGGCTGCGATGAAGCGGGTGCCAGGCACAGTGAGGTCCGCAAGCACCTCGCCCTTCTCGCTTCGCACGACAGTGCCCACCGGCACCTCGAGCACGAGGTCCTCACCGCGCGCGCCGTTGCGCATGTCGCCCTCGCCGTTGCCGCCGCGCTTCGCCTTCACGTGCGGGCGGTACTGGAAGTCGAGCAGCGTGTGCACCTGGTTGGATACCTCGAGGATGATGTCCCCGCCGTGGCCGCCGTTGCCGCCGTCGGGCCCGCCGAGCGGCTTGAACTTCTCGCGGTGGACGGACACGCACCCGTGCCCGCCGTCGCCGGCTTGCAGGTGCAGGGTGGCACGGTCAACGAATTGCGCCATGGGAACCGCCTTTCTTCACAACACGGACGATGATATGCAAAAAGCGCCGCCGGCCCGAATGCACGGACCCGCGGCGCCGGTAGCGTCGATACGCTTACGCGGTTGCGGTGTCTTCCTCGACAACGCCTGCTGCCTCGGCCTGCTCGAGGACCTCGGAAGCAACGCCGGCGCCATCAGCCGGAACGATGTTGACGATGCGACGCTTGCGCTTGATGCCGAACTGCACCGAGCCGGAGGTCAGTGCGAACAGCGTGTCGTCGCCGCCGCGGCCGACGTTGTCGCCCGGGTGGAACTTGGTGCCGCGCTGACGGACGATGATCTCGCCGGCCTTGACCTGCTGGCCACCGAAGCGCTTCACACCGAGGCGCTTGGACTCAGAGTCACGACCGTTCGAGGAGCTGGATGCACCCTTCTTGGTTGCCATAGTTCAAATTCTCCTAGTGGTTACTTGATGCCGGTGATCTTGACGGTGGTCTGCTGCTGGCGGTGGCCCTGACGGACCTTGTAGCCGGTCTTGTTCTTGTACTTCAGAATGTCGACCTTCTTGCCCTTGCCCTGCTCAACGATCTCTGCGGAGACGTTGACCTTGGCCAGGGCGTCGGCACCGGAGGTGACTTCTGCGCCATCAACGAGAAGGATCGGGGTGAGTTCGACCTTGTCGCCTGCTTCACCCTCAAGCTTCTCGACCTTGACGAGGTCGCCTTCGGCAACCTTGTACTGCTTGCCGCCGGTCTTGACGATCGCGTACATAGAGGGTTACCCCTTATCTCTACTCGCCCAACCCCGGCATGCACGGGGTCGGAATGGAACAATTCTGAGCGTTTCGGGGCCCATCGTGAGCCAGCCGTGCCCGCATGCGAAGGCAACGAGGCGGCACGCCCCAAAACAGCGACTGCCAAAGACTACACCGCCGTGGCGTTTTACTCCAAACCGCGCCCGCCGCTGCGCCGGGTGGCACGCCTGCGTCCCCGCCGCGGGGTGCTTGCTTGACGACGAGCCTCCCGCTCCGGCTGCTGCCGTTCCCGCTTCCGCCCCTGCGCCGGCTGCTTAGCCTGCTGCGCCGTCGGGTTTGTCTTGCGCACGGCGCGGCGGCGGCCGCGGCGGTTCGTGGTTGTGGTGACCTCGGCGCGGGTCTCGCGCTGCGACTTCTCCGGCTTCTCAGCCTTCTTGGGCTGCTCAGACACAGCCTCGAAATCTTCACGGCGCGGCTTGTGGTCCGAGCGGGAGTTGCCACGGGTGCGGCGCTTGCGGCGCGGCGAGGACTCGAACTCGGCGACGGCCTCCTCGTAGGACTGCTCAGACTGCGGCTCGTCGGCCGGCTGCTGCTCCTGCTGTTCCGGCTGCTCGGGCGCCTCGGCACGGCCGCGGCCCCGGTTGCCACCGCGGCGGCCGCGCTTGCGACGCGGCTTGTCGTCGTCCTTCTTCTCCGGCTGCTTCTCCGACGGGGTGTCCGAGAAGATGGAGTCGAGCAGGTCGTCCATTTCGTCGTCGTTAAGCGAGGGCTTCGGCTTGGGCTTGGACGACTTGCGCGGGCGTGCGGGCTTGTCGGGGATTTTGGTTTCGGGCTCGACGGGGTCGTCGGAAAGCACGACGCCCCGGCCGCCGCAGCAGTCGCACGGGGTGGAGAACGTCTCCAGCAAGCCGGTGCCGAGGCGCTTGCGGGTCATCTGCACCAGCCCCAGCGAGGTGACCTCGGAGACCTGGTGACGGGTGCGGTCACGGCCGAGGGCCTCGTTGAGGCGGCGCAACACGAGTTCCTGGTTTTCGGGCAGGATCATGTCGATGAAGTCGATGATGATCATCCCGCCGATGTCGCGCAGGCGGATCTGACGCACGATCTCCTCGGCGGCCTCGAGGTTGTTCGACGTGACGGTCTCTTCGAGCGAGCCGCCGGAGCCGGTGAACTTGCCGGTGTTGACGTCGATGACGGTCATGGCCTCGGTGCGGTCGATGACCAGCGTGCCGCCGGACGGCAGCCACACGGTGCGCGACAGGGCCTTCGCGATCTGCTCGTCGACGCGGTACTCCTCGAACGCGTCCTTGCCGTCGTGGGCGTTCCGGTCGTACTTCTCCACCCGGTCGAGCAGGTCCGGCGCGACGGATTTCACGTAGGCGTGGACGGTGTTCCACGGCTTCTTACCGTCGATGATCAGCGAGGTGAAGTCCTCATTGAACAGGTCGCGGACCACCTTGACCAGAAGGTTCGGCTCCTCGTAGAGCGTCACCGGCTTCGCGCCCTTGGCGTTTTTCTCCTTCTCCGCCTGCTCCTGGATCGCGGTCCACTGGGTGTGCAGGCGGTTCACGTCGGCGGCAATAGCCTCCTCGGACACGCCCTCGGCAGCGGTGCGGATGATGGCACCGCCCTTGCCCGGCACGACCTCGGCAAGAATTTCCTTCAGACGCTTGCGCTCCGGGGCCGGTAGCTTGCGGGAGATGCCGGCGCTGCGCCCGCCAGGCACGTACACCAGGTAGCGGCCCGCGAGCGAGATCTGGGTGCTCAGGCGCGCGCCCTTGTGCCCGATCGGGTCCTTGGTCACCTGCACCAGCACCTGGTCGCCGGACTTCAGCGCGTGCTCGATGCGGCGCGAGCGCCCACCTAGCCCCGCGGACTTCCAGTCCACTTCGCTGGCGTAGAGCACGCCGTTGCGCCCCTGCCCGATATCGATAAACGCGGCCTCCATGCTCGGCAGCACGTTTTGCACGCGGCCTAAGTAAATGTTGCCGATCATCGACGCCTGCGCGTCCGAGGTGACAAAGTGCTCGACCAGCAGCCCGTCTTCGAGCACGCCGACCTGGGTGATGCGGCCGTGGCCGTCGTGACGGTCGCGCTCGCGCACCACCATGTGGCGCTCGACGGATTCGCGGCGCGCCAAAAACTCCGCCTGGCTCACGATCCGGGAACGCTTACGCTGCTCCTCGCGACGCTCACTGCGACGGCGGCGCTGGGCCTCCAGGCGCGACGACCCCTTGATCGCCACAGGCTCGTCGTTATCGCTTTGCTTCTCGACGACCTCCTCCACCGGCTCCTTCTCCTCCGCCGGCTTCGCCGCACGGGTGGCGCGGCGGCGCTGGGAGCGCGACGGCGCCTTGAACAGCGGCGCGCGGTTGGCCGGCTGCTGCTCCTCCTCCGGGGCGGGAGTGACGTCCGGTTCAACGTCGGTCAGCGGTGGTTCGTCGTCGGTGGGCTCGTCGTCGGCGGCGGTGTCATCGTCAAGCGCGAGCTCCGCGTCGACCTTCTCCTCGATCTGGTGGATCTCGTTTTCCACGTCCTTGCGGACCCGGTTGCGGATCTTCTCGTCGGCGTCCTTGTCACGCTTCGGGTCGGTGTCGGCGGTGCTGCCGGCCGCGAGCGCGTCGAGCAGCGTCTCGGCCTCCGCCTTCGTCAGCGTGGACTGTGCGACCTTAACCAGGCCCATCTCGCCGAGCGCGACAACCAGGTCCTTCGACGGGACACCCAGCTGCTTCGCCAGCGTGAACACACGGGTCTTCTCCGACAACGACGACCGGTCAAAGTCGGCGACAGGATTCGATTGTTTCTTAGCCAAAGCGGCACGCTCCAGTTGTCTCGCCGCCGCGCACCGCGGTGTCCGGGCGCTGGCGCAATTCGCCGAGCGGCCGCGCGGCACACCGTGCGCAGGCGGGGTTTTGTGAAAGTTTCTCAGCAGCGGGCCCGAAAGCCCGTCACTTGCCCCTCATTGTTGCACAACTTCCGGCGCCGCGACCGCTTACGCCCCCGCGAGACGCAGCAGGTCCGTCACCGCCGCCACGGGCGCGTCGCGGTGCATCTCGGTCACCGCCGAGCCGATGGCGATCTGCGCCACGCGCGACGCGCTCAAGCCCTCGATGCCGGCTTCGCGCATCATCTCGGTGATCATCTTGTGCAGCTCCGCTAAGACCTGCTCCGAGTAGTCGCGGATCTCGCCTTCCTCGCGTTCGGATTCCACAAACGCGTAGACCACGTTGCGCGTGCGCTCCACACACCCGCAGCCGATGATGTCCACCACGGATTCGGCGAATTGCACCGGATCGGTCAGGTCGACGTCGCCGCCCATGACGTGTTTGAAGGCGTGGCGGCGTTCGTCGAATAGCTTCTCCAAGCAGGTGACGACCAACTTTTCGCGCGTGGAGTAGTAGTAGCCGATCGAGCCGACCGGCACGCCCGCGGCCGCGGCTACCTGGCGGTGGGTGACCCCGCGCAGTCCTTCATCCAGAAGCAGCTTAATCGCCGCGTTCAGGATCGCGGCGCGCTTTTCCACGGCACGCGCCTGCTCTCCACGTCGAGACACCTCTTCCTACCTTTCTCAACAACCGTTACATGCAAGACTATTTATACATAAAGTCCGTGAAAATGCTAACCCAGATATAAGAAAACGGCACCCGCGCCGACCAGGCGCAGGTGCCGCAGCAACCTTACGGCTTAGAGATTCGGGAACCAGATGCCGATCTCTCGCTCGGCAGACTCCGGCGAATCGGAGCCGTGCACGACGTTCTCGCCGACAGTTAGCGCGAAGTCGCCGCGGATGGTGCCCGGGGTGGCCTTGGACACCGGGTCGGTGCCGCCGGCGAGCTGACGCCACGCCTCGATGGCGCGCTCGCCCTCAACGATGCCGGCCACCAGCGGTGCGGAGGTGATGAAGTCCACCAGGTCGCCGAAGAACGGCTTGTCCTTGTGCTCCGCGTAGTGCTTCTCCGCGGTCTCGCGGTCGGCGGTGCGCAGGTCGAGCTCCGCGAGCTTCAGGCCCTTGCGCTCGATACGGGCAATGATTTCGCCGACGTGGCCATTTGCCACGCCGTCCGGCTTGATCAGGATCAAAGTACGTTCAGTCATAGCCCGGGATTCTACCTAAGCGTCCCGCACGATGCGCGTCGCATCCTCCTGGCTCGTGCCGCGGAACCACAGCTGCACCTGCTGCACCGCCAGCTGGAAGTTGCCTTCGTCTTTGATGCGCTGGATGGTTTCGCGCTGCTCGTCGTCAAGCACCGGCGGTTCATACTCGCGCAACTTGTACTGCTCGTAAAACCCGATCACGAGAAACAGCCCGGCGAGCACGATCGAGGCGGTGCCCACCCAGCCGGGAATCGCGGTGTACGCGGTGACCACGGCGGCGATCGAGAACACCGCGGCGAGGACGAAACTCAGGATGCGCATGCTTTTGTTTATAACCCATGCCGTACCCTTTCCTCCATGTTCCACCGCAGCCCGCTTCCGGATATCGCCCTGCCGGAAACCACGCTGTTCGCATTGCTTGACGACGACTCCCCCGCCCTCACCGAAATCGACACCGGCCGCAGCGTCACCTACGCCGAGCTGCGCGCGCTCGCCCTCGGCACGGCGTCCGCGTTGGCCGCGCGCGGGGTCGGCCCGGGCAGCGTGGTCGAGCTGCGCATGCCGAACTCCATCAACTTCGCCGCAGGCCTGCTCGGCGCCTCGGCCACGGGCGCGACCGTGTGTTTGATCGGGCACTCGTTGCGTGACGACGAAGCCCGCCACCTAGCAACCCTCGCCGGCGCTACCGACCGCGTGCGTGCCGACGACATCCGCCCCGGCACCTTCACCCCAGTGGGCGACCCCGATGACGTGGCGGTCATCCCCTTTTCTTCCGGCACGACCGGGCTGCCGAAGGCGGTCGAACTGACCCACCGCGCCGTGACCGCCAACGCCGCGCAGTTCAACGCCGCACTCGCCGCCAGCGGCATCGGGCCGGGCGGCGAGGTTGTGGCACCCCTGCCCTTTTCACATATCTACGGGCTGAACACGCTGCTGTTGTCGTCGCTGGCCGCCGGCCGCCACGTGTACACCGCCGCGCGTTTCGACTTCGCCGAATTCGCCGCCGCCCACCGCGGCCGGGCCATCGACATCTCCTACATCGCCCCGCCGATCGCGCTCGCGCTGGCAAATCACGCCGACCCGGCCGACTTCGCCGGCACCCGGTTCATGGTCTGCGGCGCCGCCTCCTTGGACACCTCCCTCGCCCGCACGGTGGAGCGCCGTATCGGCGTGGAGATCCTTCAGGGCTACGGCACAACCGAATCCGCACCGGTGACCCATGTCGGCATCGCCGGAAAGTCGGACCCCGGCACCATCGGGTTTGCGCTGCCGAACACGCAGTTCCGTTTAAGCGACTCAGGCGAGCTGCTCGTGCGCGGCCCCCAACTCATGCGCGGCTACCTGGGCAACCCGGACGCCACGGCGGCTGCGATTCGCGACGGCTGGCTGCACACCGGCGACATCGCGCGCATCAACAGCGATGAGACCGTCACCATCGTCGACCGCGCCAAGGAAGTGTTCAAGTACCACGGCTTCCAGGTCGCGCCAGCGGAACTCGAGGCGCTGTTGATCACCCACCCGCGCATCGCCGACGCCGCCGTGACCGCCCACACACGCACCGTTGGCGGGGTGGCTGAGGAGGTGCCGCGTGCGTTCGTCGTTAAGCAAGGTGCGCTGGACGCGGAAGAAGTGATGGCGTGGGTCGCCGCACGCGTCACGCCGTACAAGAAGGTGCGCGTGGTCACGTTCGTCGACGCGATCCCGCGCAGCGCGGCAGGCAAAATCCTGCGGCGCGAACTTACGTCCCCAGGTGCTGAGTGACCAGGTATCCGTGGCGCATGCGCTGAATCATCTCCGAGCGCAGGCGGATAATGAAGTACCACACGATGCCGAAGATGATGCCCACCGCGGTGACCGACCAGTGGATGAAGAAGCCCAGGATTAGCGGGATCTGCAGTGCCAGGTCGATCCAAAGCGCGCCCGGCTTGCGCTGGAACGCCGCCATGACCACGTGCGCGACGCCGATGACGGTGATGTAGACCCAGTTGAACGTGGTCCAGTGCACGCCGTCGTCAACCTTGAGGATCACCGTGAGGATGAGCAGCACCGTGATCGCCTCCATGATCAAGGTGCCGGAAAGGACGCCACCGAGGCCCGCCATCGGGTCCTTGACAGGCTGTTTGCCGGGCCCGAGCGGGCCCATCTCGAGTTGCGTCTTCTTTCGTGCCATGGGGTTATGGTAGCTGCCCGCTTACAACCCCAGGTAGTCGATCACCGCAGCAGCGACATCCACCCCGGTGGTCTTGCTCAGGGAGTGGAACTGCGCGTTGGAGTTCACCTCGCCCACCAGCGGCGCGTCCGCGTCGAGGAAGTCCACCGAGCCGATCTCGAGGCCCAACGCGTCCATCGCTCGGCGCGCGATATCGATGTACTCGGCCGGCGGATCCCACGGCTCCGCCCGCCCGCCGCCGGTGACGTTCGCGCGGAAGTCCCCGCCCTCACCGAAACGACGCATCGCAGCCACCGGAGTGCGACCCACCATGTAGATCCGCGCGTCGCGACCCCGCGATCCCGCCACGAACTCCTCGGCGATCACCGGCGATGGATGGGCCTCGCGAAGCACCTCGATCAACTCATCTTCGTTGTCCACCAGGAACACCCCGCTGCCCCACGAGCCGACCGCGTGCTTCGCGACCACCGGATACCCCAACTCGCCCACCGCGCGCGCGAACTCGCTTTCGGCCCACTCCTCCGCGTCGAGGTTTCGGTACGCAAGCGGCGCAGTGATGGTCCGCGGATGGGCGATGCCGGCCTTCGTCAGCGCGGCGTGCGTGTACGCCTTGTTGTCGCACAGCGCGATGCTTGTCGACGAATTCACGCACCGCACCCCGCACGCCTCCAATTGGGCAACCGCGGCGACGTCCTTGTCCATGATGAACGCCACCTCCGGCGCCTCATCCAAGTGCGTCACGGCGTAGTCAGTGGTCACGCGGGTCAGCTTGCCGCCTGACTTGGCCACAAGCTGGTCGAATTGCCACTCAAACTTGTCCCAGTGCAGCCACCGGTTGGTCACCAGCCAGGCAGTGGTCACGGCCTACACACCCCGGGCGCTGCGCAGGTACGCCCGCGCCTGGCCTGCGGTGGCCACCGATCCAGTGACCAGCACGCCGACGCCTTCCGGGCCTTCCTCCTCGGCTAACTCGATGGCCAGTTCGACTGCGGAGGGCAGGTGGTCGTCGACACGCACGCGCTCGTCGCCGAAGACCTCGTAGGCGATCTCAGCCAATGCGTGGGCGTCCATGGCGCGGGGGTCGGTGTTGTGGGTGATGATGACGTCGGCAAGCACAGGCTCAAGTGCGGTGAGCATCGCGCGAGCGTCCTTGTCCGCGAACACGGAAACCACACCGATGACGGACTGGTAGTTGAAGTCGCGGCCCATCGTCTCGGCGAGCGTTGCCGCGCCGTGGGGGTTGTGGGCGGCGTCGATAAGCACCACCGGATCGCCCAACACGCGCTCCACGCGGGCCGGGACTGCGACCTCGGTAAAACCCTGGCGCACCGAATCCAGATCCAGCGGCTGCTGGCGCGTCACACCGAACAGGCTCTCCACCGCAGCCAGCGCCACCGCGGCATTTGCGGCCTGGTGGGCGCCGGACAGCGGCAGGAAGATGTCGTCGTAGAGCCCGCCGAGCCCGTTGAGCTTTAACTGCTGGCCGCCGACCGCGACGCCCGCCTCGTCGACGGCGAAGTCGCGGCCCAGGCGCGCCACCGCGGCATCGGTTTCAACGGCGCGCTCCAAAATGACGCGCATGGCCTCCGGCTCTTGCTCGGCGACGATCGCGATGTTTTCCGCCGGGCCGTACCCGTCGCGCTCGCGTGCCTTGATGATCCCGGCCTTTTGCGCCGCGATCTCCTCGAGCGTGTCGCCCAGAAACGCCTGGTGGTCGATGCCAACCGGGGTGATCACGGACACGTCCGCCTCGACCACGTTGGTCGCGTCCCAGGTGCCGCCCATGCCGACCTCGATGACCGCGATGTCCACCGGCGCGTCCGCGAACGCCGCGTACGCGATGCCGACGAGCACCTCGAACCGGCTCATCGTCGCCTCGCCGCGCTCCGCGAACGTCTGGTCCACCATCTCGACGTACGGCTCGATGTCGCGGAAGATTTCCACGAACCGGGTCTGGGAGATCTCCTCGCCATCGATGACGATGCACTCGGTGACCCGCTCCAACTCCGGCGACGTGAACAGCCCGGTACGGCGGTTCAGCGCGCGCAGCAGCGACTCCGCCATCCGCGCCGTCGACGTCTTGCCGTTCGTGCCGGCGACGTGGATGACGTCGAAGGACTGCTGCGGGGTGCCCAAAAAGTCCGTCAGCATGGCGATGCGGTCCAGCGACGGGTTCGGGTCGTTCGCTGCCTGCCGCGCATCCAGCGTTGCGACGACATCCGCAAACTCCGGGTGATCCCCCTCCGCCGGCACAGCCTGCGCGGGCTCCTCTGGCTCGTCGGCCGGGGCAGCCTCGCCGAGCTTCAGCGTGATGCCGTAGTCGGTCATCTCCAACTGGCCGAAGTCGGTCTCGCGCGCGGACTCCAAGTCGGCGGGGTCGAGGCCCTCCAGGGCGTCGTCGCCAAGCTGCGCGCGCAGTGCCTCGTACGCGTCCCGGTCGAATTCGGTCATTACTTCAGCGCCTCAAGACGCGCGGTGACGCGCTCGAACTCTTCCTGCGCGACCTGCTGGCGCACCTTGATCTTCTCCACGACCTGCTCCGGCGCATTGGCCAGGAACTGCTCGTTGGACAGCTGGCCGCCGGTGGTGTCGAGCTCCTTCTGCGCGGCCGCGAGTTCCTTTTCCAGGCGCTTGCGCTCCGCGGCCACGTCGACGGTGCCGGAGGTGTCCAGCGCGACATCCAGGTTCACCTTGCTCAGGCGCATCTCAATGCTTGCCGACGACTCAAAGCCGTCTTCCGGCACCTCCACCTTGGCAATCTGGCGCACCATCGCCTCCTGGCCCGCCAAGTCGGCGGCGGCGAAGTCGAGGCGTGCCGGCACTTTCTGCGAGGGCTTCACACCCTGGTCGGAGCGGAAACGGCGCAACTCGGTGATCAGCTTGATGGAATCCTCGATGCGACGGCGGGCATCCTCGTCGGTTGCGGCGCCGCCATTGGTGTCCTCCGCGGTCGGCCACGGCGCGAGCGTGACCGTGTCCTCGCCGGTGAGCGCCTTCCACAGCACCTCGGTGATAAACGGCATCGTCGGGTGCAGCAGGCGCAGCACGACGTCGAGCACGCGGCCGAGCACGATCTTGGTGTTTTCGCCCTGCTCGCTCTCGCCGTCCCGCGGGATCTGGGTCTTGGCGATTTCCAGGTACCAGTCGCAGAGCTCATCCCACGCGAAGTGGTAGAGCGCCTCGTTGGCCTTGGCAAACTGGTAGTCGTCCAGGTAGGCGTCCACCTTGGCGCGCAGTTCTTCGGCGCGGTCGAGGATCCAGCGGTCGGCGTCGGTGAGTGCGTCGCGGGCCGGGAGGTCGTCGACACGCGCGCCGTTCATCAGCGCGAACTTGGTGGCGTTGAACAGCTTGGTGGCGAAGTTGCGGGCGGCGGTGGCGTGGTCGTCGCCGATCGGCAGATCCACGCCCGGGTTCGCGCCGCGAGCTAGGGCGAAACGCAGCGCGTCGGCGCCGTACTGCTCCACCCAATCCATCGGGTCGATGCCGTTGCCCAGCGACTTGGACATCTTGCGGCCCTTTTCGTCGCGCACCAGGCCGTGCAGGTACAGGTGGTGGAACGGGATCTGCGGACGGCCCTCCTTGCCGGCACCCAAGATCTCCGGCGTCTCCTGGCCGGCGAACGTGCCGAACATCATCATGCGCGCCACCCAGAAAAACAGGATGTCGTACGCGGTGACCAGAACGGTCGTGGGATAGAACTTCTCAAGATCCGGCGTCTTGTCCGGCCAGCCCATGGTGGAAAACGGCCACAGCGCCGACGAGAACCAGGTGTCCAGCACATCCGGGTCCTGCTCGTAGCCCGCCGGCGGCTCCTCATCCGGGCCGACGCAGACGACATCTCCGTCCGGGCCGTACCAGATCGGGATGCGGTGGCCCCACCACAACTGGCGCGAAATGGTCCAGTCGTGCATGTTGTCCACCCAGTCGAAGTAGCGCTTCTCCAACGAATCCGGGTGGATTGCCGTGTCGCCTTCGCGCACGGCATCGCCGGAGAGCTTCGCCAACTCGTCGACCTTGACAAACCACTGCAGCGAAAGCCGCGGCTCGATCGGCTCGCCGGAGCGCTCCGAGTGGCCCACCGAGTGCACGTACGGGCGGATTTCCTTCACAATGCGCCCCTGCTCAGCCAGCGCCTCGCGCACCGCCACGCGCGCATCCTCACGCGTCATGCCGTCGAAGCGCGTGCCGGTATCGGCAATGCGGCCCTTCTCGTCCATCACGATCGGCATGTCCAGGTCGTGGCGCAGGCCCATCTCGTAGTCGTTCGGGTCGTGCGCCGGGGTGATCTTCACGGCACCGGTGCCCAGTTCCATGTCCACGTAATCGTCGGCGATGACCTCGATCTTCAGGTCGTCGCGCAGCGGGTGGTCAAACACTTCGCCGATCAGGTGCGAATACCGCTCGTCGTCCGGGTGGACGGCGATGGCGACGTCGCCCAGCATCGTTTCCACACGGGTGGTGGCGACGATGAGGTGCGGTTGGTCGTCGTCAAGCGAGCCGTAGCGGATGGAGACGAACTCGCCCTCGACGTCCTTGTACACCACCTCGATGTCAGAGACGGCGGTTTCCAGCACCGGCGACCAGTTCACCAGGCGGTAGTCGCGGTAGACCAGGCCGCGGTCGTAAAGCTGCTTGAAAATCGTCTGCACCGCGCGCGACAGCCCCTCGTCCAGAGTGAAGCGCTCGCGGGACCAGTCGACGGAATCGCCGATCGCGCGCATCTGCGACGTAATCGTGCCGCCGTACTGCTCCTTCCACTCCCAGACGCGGTCGATGAACTCCTCGCGGCCGTAGTCGTAGCGGTCCTTGCCCTCCTCGGCCTTGAGCTTCGCCTCCACCTTGGTCTGGGTGGCGATACCCGCGTGGTCCATGCCCGGCAGCCACAGCACCTCGTAGCCCTGCATGCGCTTGCGGCGCACGAGCGAGTCCATCAGCGTGTGGTCGAGCGCGTGGCCCATGTGCAGCTGACCCGTCACGTTCGGCGGCGGCAGCACGATGGAGTACGCGGGCTTGTCGGAGTGGGCGTCGGCGGTGAAATACCCGGCGCTCACCCAGCCTTCGTAGAGGTCGCGTTCGTGGTCGCCGGGCTCCCACGACTTCGGCAGCGCGTCGGCGCGGTTCAGATTGTTCTCAGTCACGCGCCCCATCTTAACGAGCCGCCTAAAACAGCTCGTCGGCGATCGCCGCCTCCTGCTTCAGTGCGTCGATGTTGGCGTCGACGCGGCGGCGTTGCTCGTCGTCAAGCGTGAGCTTCTCGACGACCTCCCACGCCCCGTTCTCCCCCACCACCGGGAAGCCGAACACGAGGCCTTCGTCCACGCCGTACTGGCCCGTCGACGGGATCGCGGCGGTGGTCCACTTGCCGGCGGTGCCCTGCACCCAGTCGCGCATGTGGTCCACCGCGGCGGAGGCGGCAGAAGCGGCCGAGGACTTGCCGCGCACCTCGATGATCTCCGCGCCGCGCTTGGCCACCCGCGGGATGAACTCGTCGGTGTACCAGGTGCGATCCACCTGAACCGGGGTGCCGTCCACCGTGGCGTAAGTGATGTCCGGGAACTGGGTGTCGCCGTGATTGCCCCACACCACGAGGCGCTCGATGTCGTTCGGCCAGATCTCAAGCTTTTGCGCCAGCATCGACAGCGCACGGTTGTGGTCGAGGCGCATCATCGCGTTGAAGCGGTCCGCCGGCACGTCCGGGGCGGCCTTGTTGGCGATGTAGGCGTTGGTGTTCGCCGGGTTGCCCACCACCAAAACGCGGACGTCGTCGGCGGCGTTCTCGTTGATCGCCTGGCCCTGGCCGATGAAGATCTTGCCGTTGGCCGAAAGCATGTCCGCGCGCGATTCGCCCTTGCCGCGCGGCTTCGCGCCGACGAGGAACGCGGCCTGCGCGCCGTCGAACGCCAGGCTCGCAGAATCCGTCACCGTGATCCCGCTAATCAACGGCAGCGCCGAGTCGGATAGTTCCATCGCGGTGCCCTCCGCCGCACGCACCGCAGCCGGGATCTCAAGCAGGGTCAGATTAACAGGCGTGTCCGGGCCGAACACGTCGCCGTCGGCAATGCGCCACAGCAGCGAGTACGCGATGTTGCCGGCCGCGCCGGTGACGACGACGTTCACAGGTGCCTTGGTCATGGAGGGACCTCCTCGTTTCTGTCGGTTGATCGCTACTCAACTTACCCCCGCAGGGGGCAATATGCTTCTCACTCGCACGGTCTTGGGGCACGATATGGGGCAGACATTATTCACGCGCGACGCGGAAACGGGGTTTATTAGGACATGGTCGACGAAGCGCCTTCGCCCGAATCGGTCGTGCGCGCCGCCGTGTCCGCATTCGCCCGGCGCGGCTACTCGGGCGTGAAGTTGGACGGCCTGGCAAAGAAGACCGGCATGACCAAGCGCATGATCCACTACCACTTCGGCGACAAGCGCGGCCTCTATCTGGCGGCGCTGAAGGAGGCGAGCGGGCGGATCGCCCCGCCGGCGGAGATCTCCAACCGTTCCTACGCCGCGCCGGTGGAGGGGATGCGCCGCTACGTGGACGCGCTCTACCACGCGTTTTTGGACAACCCGGACGCGGTGCGGCTCATCCTGCGCGAAAACCTCGACCCGGTGGCCGCCGAGGAGGACGCGGCAACGCTCGCCGAGGCGAACGACGTGCTGCTCCACGTCGAGCGGCTCCTGCTCGCCGGCCAGGACGCCGGCGCCTTCCGCCCCGGCATTTCCGCGGTGGACCTGCTGACGCTGATCGCGTCGCTGTGTTTCTTCCGCATCGGCAACGGACTGACCGCCCTGAGCGTGAGTGACGTCGACCTGGAAAGCCGCCGCAACGTCGACGGGATGCGACGCATGGTCATCGACACCGTGCTGACGTTTTTAACGTCCAACATCCCCCACTCCGGCTACGAGTCCTATCTGGAGTCCAGCCCGGCGTCGGTGGAAGACCACGCCGGCATTTACAGCGCCGACGGCGGGATCGTCTAAGCCGACTGCTTTTCTTCCGCCTCGAGGAACTTCGGCTCAGCATCCCCGCGCGCGGCCGCCTCGTCGACGACGACCTCGGCAACCCCGTCGCGGTCCGGCAGCTCGTACATCACAGGCACGAGCAGCTCCTCCATGATCGCGCGCAGGCCGCGGGCGCCGGTCTTGCGCTCGGCCGCCTTGTCCGCAATCACGCCGAGGGCCTCGTCGGTGACGGTCAGCTCCGCACCGTCCATGGCAAACAGGCGCTTGTACTGCTTCACCAGCGAATTCTTCGGCTCGGTGAGCACGCGCTTCATAGACTCGCGGTCCAGGTCGTCCACGTGCGCGATGATCGGCAAACGGCCGATAAACTCCGGGATCAGGCCGAACTTCACCAGGTCGCCGGGCTGAACCTGGCTCATCAGGTTTGCCTCGTCACGCTCGGACTTGGAGTCGATCTCCGCGCCGAAGCCAATGCCCTTCTTGCCCACGCGCTCGGCAACCACTTTGTCCAGACCGGCGAACGCGCCGGCGACGATGAACAGGATGTTCGAGGTATCCACCTGGATGAACTCCTGGTTCGGGTGTTTGCGCCCGCCCTGCGGCGGCACGGAGGCGGTCGTGCCCTCGAGGATCTTCAAAAGCGCCTGCTGCACGCCCTCGCCGGAGACGTCGCGAGTGATCGACGGGTTTTCGGACTTGCGCGAGATCTTGTCCACCTCGTCGACGTAAATGATGCCGTGCTGCGCGCGGTTGACGTCGAAATCCGCCGCCTGCAGCAGTTTGAGCAGGATGTTCTCCACGTCCTCGCCGACGTAGCCGGCCTCGGTGAGGCTGGTGGCGTCGGCAATCGCGAACGGCACGTTGAGCATGCGTGCCAGCGTCTGCGCCAGATACGTCTTACCGGAGCCGGTCGGGCCGAGCAGCAAGATGTTGGACTTGGCGATCTCCACGTCTTCGTCGCGCGAGCGCGAGGTCACATTCGACCCCTCGGCCCGGATGCGCTTGTAGTGGTTGTACACCGCCACCGCCAGCGTGCGCTTCGCGGCGTCCTGGCCGATGACATACTCGTCCAAAAACGCGGTGATCTCGCTCGGGCGCGGCAGTCGCTCGCCGGTGTCTTCCTGACGCTCCGCGCCGGCGAGCTCTTCTTCGATGATCTCGTTGCACAGCTCGATGCACTCGTCGCAGATGTACACGCCTCCGCCCGCGATGAGCTTGCGGACCTGCTGCTGGCTCTTACCGCAAAAAGAGCACTTCAGAAGGCTGGCGCTGTCGTGCGTGGTTGCCATATGCGCGTATCTACTCCTGTATTTTCGCCGTAAACAGACCCAAGTTTAGTGGGTCGTGAATGCCTCACCCTACAACGCGTGACGACGCGAAACAGTTCCCGCCCAAAAGGGCCACATGGGGAGCATGACAACGTTGCACACCACCGAATTCGGAAACCCTGATGCGGCGCGCACCGTCGTGCTGCTGAGCTCGATTGCCACCACCCACGAAGCCTGGAACAAGCAGATCGCAGTGCTTGCCGACGACTACCGCGTCGTCGCTGTCGACCATCGCGGGCACGGCGACTCCCCCACTCCAAACACCCGGCCGGCCGGTGTCGAGGACTTGGCGCGCGATGTCCTTGACGCGCTCGATGCCGCCGGGGTGGGTCGTTTCTGCGTCGTCGGCCTGTCGTTCGGCGGCGCGATCGCCCAGTGGCTTGCGGCCAACACCGACCGCGTGGACAAGGCAGTGTTCGCCGCCACCGCCACGTACCTCGGCGGTGAGGAGCGCTGGGCCGAGCGCTGCGGCATCGTGCGCCGCGACGGCACCGGCGCGCTCGCAGGGGCACTCATGCAGGCGTGGTTTACCGACGCCTTCCGCCAATCCCACGCCGACGAGGTGCGCTGGGTGCACGACATGGTCGAGCGCATCGACGACGAAGGCTACGCCCAAAACGGCGACGCCCTCGCAACCTGGGACTTCGAGGCGGAGCTGCCAAAAATCACCTGCCCGGTGCTCACCATCGCCGGCGCCGATGACGCGTCGACCAGCCCGGCGGACTTGGACACCATTGCCAAGGGCGTGTCCGGCCCGGTGCGCTCCGTGGTCATCTCGCCGGGGGCGCACCAGGTGGCAATTGAAAACCCCGACGCGTTCAACTCCGCACTGACCTCGTTCCTAGCGGAGTAATCAGCTAGCCTAAAGAAGTTGTCCGTGCCTGAAAGGAAGTCCGACTCGTGAAACGCCGCCGCACACTCGCCGCTTTGTCCGCAGCCATGATCGCCGTGGCGGTCCTTCCTGCCTGCGGAAACTCGGAAGACGAGGTGCGCATCGCGGAGCCGGTGCTCGACTTCCCGCAGACCAGCACCACGCCGACCCCGACGCCGACGACCACCGAGAACGACGACGAGGAGGCGACAACCTCGTCGACGACCACGAAATCGTCGTCAAGCAAGTCGACCTCGTCGAAGACCTCGTCGTCGAAGAGGACATCGACGAAGTCCTCCAGCCGCCGCTCGAGCAGCTCCGGCGGTTCCGGCGGCTCCGGCAACGCCGTGCGCGAGCCGGAGCCGGCGCCGGCGCGCGAGGTCGTCGCCCAGGACGAGCCGGGCGCGGCGTGTGCGTGGCCGTCGCAGGGCTCCCAGGGCTCCGGCGACGAGTACTCCACGTTCTGCGACCGCGAGTGGGCTCGCACCGTCACCCCGGACGGCCAGGACTACTACTGGACCGCCCGCGGCAACGGCTGGGCGTCGGTGGACCCGCAGGACACCTCGAACGGCGTGTGCTGGTCGCGCGAGGACTTCGAGGGCGCTCCGGCGCAGATCCAAAACGCGGTGCAATTCTGCGACGACAACGCCCCAGCCGAGGATGAGGCCTAGGTCGTCGAGACCGACACCGAGGAGTAACCCCCACAAGCTAAAAAGCGCCCTGGCCGGGCGCTTTTTGTGTTGCTAACCGTTGAGCTTGCGGTAGTCGAAGACCTGATCGATGATCCCGTACTCCACGGCCTCTTCGGCGGTGAGGATCTTGTCGCGGTCGGTGTCGATGCGCACCTGGTCCGCCGTGCGGCCCGTGTGGTGTGCCAACGTGTTTTCCATCAGGCGGCGCATGCGGTCGATCTCAGCGGCCTGGATCTCCAGGTCCGAGACCTGGCCCTGGGTGCCTTGGGTGGCCGGCTGGTGGATGAGCACGCGCGAGTTCGGCAGTGCCGCGCGCTTGCCCGGCGCACCGGCGGCGAGGATCACCGCAGCCGCAGAGGCGGCCTGGCCGAGGCAGACGGTCTGTACGTCGGGGCGGACGTACTGCATCGTGTCGTAAATCGCCATCAGCGCGGTGAACGAACCGCCCGGGGAGTTGATGTACATGGTGATGTCGCGATCCGGATCCTGGGACTCGAGCACGAGCAGCTGCGCCATGATGTCGTTCGCGGACGTGTCGTCGACCTGGGTGCCGAGGAAGACGATGCGCTCCTCAAACAGCTTGCCGTAGGGGTCGATCTGCTTCGTGCCGAAACTGGTTTCCTCGAGGAACTGCGGCAGCACGTAGCGGGAGCTGGGCATTTGGAAAGTCATAGTCGTTATCTCCTTGAATCCTCGTGTGCCTTAGTTTTCGCCGATAGAGTGCTCGCCGGCCTGGGCGGCGTTCTCGATGACGTGGTCCACGATGCCGTACTCCTTGGCCTCGAGCGCGGTGAACCAGCGGTCGCGGTCAGAGTCCTTGGTGATCTGTTCGAAGGACTGGCCGGTGTGCTCAGCGATGAGCTCGGCCATCTCGCGCTTCGTCGACGCGAACTGCTCTGCCTGGATCGCGATATCGGCAGCGGTGCCGCCCACACCTGCAGACGGCTGGTGCATCATGATGCGCGCGTGCGGCAGGGCGTAACGCTTGCCCTTGGTGCCGCCGGAGAGCAGGAACTGGCCCATGGAGGCGGCCAGGCCCATGCCGTAGGTGGCGATGTCGCACGGGGAGTACTTCATCGTGTCGTAAATCGCCATACCGGCGGTCACGGAGCCGCCCGGCGAGTTGATGTAAAGGTTGATGTCGCGGGTCCGATCCTCTGCCGAGAGCAGCAGGATCTGGGCGCAGAGCTTGTTGGCGATCTCATCGTCCACCTGCTGACCCAGGAAAATGATGCGCTCCCGCAGGAGGCGCTCGTACACCGAGTCTCCCAAGTTCATGCCTTGAGTCGGGGAAGTCATGGCAGATGCTCCTTCGCTAGTTTTGTCGTGTAACGCCACTACCCTACTCGGCAGCTCTGCCAACTCCGAGCCTGTTCGCTACCGGCGTACGGGCCACTCTTTTCAGCAACGCAAAAGCGGCCGGAAGCATGATCGCTCCCGGCCGCTTAAAAGGCGTAGAAAATTAGTCTTCGGACTCTGCCTCGTCCTCTTCCTCGATCTCGCCGAAGTACTCGTTCGGATCGACCTTGTTGCCGGCCTCGTCCTTCACCGAGGTGCGCGAGATGGCGGCGGCGAGAGCCTTGCCGCGGCGCACGTCGGAGAACAGGTTGGCAATCTGGCCGGACTGCTGCAGCTGGGCGACGAACTGGTTCGGGTCCATGCCGTAGGACTGCGCCGTGAACAGGATGTGGTCGGTGAGCTCCTGCTGGGAGACCTCCGGCTTTTCCTCCTCGGCGACGGCGTCGAGGAACAGCTGGGTGCGCACAGACTCCTCGGCCTGCTCGCGGGACTGCTTGTCAAACTCCTCGCGGGTCGTACCCTGCGCCTCGAGCATCTGCGCCAGCGCGTTCTCGTCGTGGGCCATCTGGCCGAGCAGCTGGTGGAGCTGGTTGTGCACCTGCTCGTCGACGATCGACTCCGGCAGCGCGAACTCGACCTGGGAGAGGGCGGCCTTGAGCACCTCGTCGCGGATGTCGGCGGCCTGCTGCGCCTTCGCGTTCTCCTCGACCTGCTCGCGGGTGGAGTTACGCAGCTCGTCGACGGTGTCGAACTCGGAGGCCATCTGCGCGAACTCGTCGTCAAGCTCGGGCAGCTTGCGCTCCTTGGTCTGCTTGACGGTGACCTTAACGTTGGCTTCCTCGCCCTTGTGGTCGCCGTACTGAATCTTGGAGGTGAACTCGCCCTCCTCGCCGGACTTCAGGCCGCGCAGTGCCTTGTCCAGGCCGTCGAGCAGGTCGTCGGCGCCGACGCGGTAGGTCAGGCCCTCGGCGGATGCGTCGTCGAGCTTCTCGCCGTCGACGGTCGCCTCGAGGTCGATGATGGCGAAGTCGTTGGTCTTGAGCTTGCGCTTGGTGTCCTTCAGCTCACCGAAGCGCTCACGCAGGGTGTCCAGCTCGGCGTCGACAGCCTCGTCGTCGACCTTGAGCTCCGGCACGGTGACGTCGATCTTGGAGAAGTCCGGCACGGTGATCTCCGGGCGGACGTCGACCTCAGCGGTGAACTCGACAACGTCGTTGTCCTCGATCTTGGTGATGTCGATCTCCGGCTGGCCGAGCGGGTTGATGTCGTTCTCTGCGAGCGCGGTCTCGTAGCGGGTCGGCAGCATGTCGTTGACAACCTGCTCGAGGATCGGGCCGCGGCCGAAGCGGGCGTCAATGAGCTGGCGCGGGGCCTTGCCACGGCGGAAGCCCGGGATGTTGACCTGCTGGGAGATCGCCTTGTACGCCTGGTCGATCTCCGGGCCCAGCTCGTCGAACGGCACGCTGACGTTGAGCTTCACGCGGGTGTCGCTGAGCTTTTCGACGTTAGTCTTCACGGGTTTCTCCTGTACTTGTTCGAACAACGAGTGTCAGATGGTTTTTATGTGGCGGGCCCGCATTACTGCGGACCCGCCGTTGTCGGGGCGACAGGATTTGAACCTGCGACCCCCTGCTCCCAAAGCAGGTGCGCTACCAAACTGCGCCACGCCCCGGTTGGCGGCTAAACCGCCACGGTATGAGCCGGATTGGAATGCCCGCACGCGGCTCAGGTCGTACATTGTAGCGGGGGTTAAAACACCCCTCGCATTAAGGGCACAAAAACGCCGGCCCCGCAACCGGAACCGGCGTCTACCCTTGGAGGGAATGACGGGAATCGAACCCGCGTCTTCAGCTTGGAAGGCTGAGGTATTAGCCACTATACGACATTCCCATGTGCGAAAATCGCTGCCAGGAACTTTAGCGCAGGCGCATGCGTTGAACCAAACAGCAACGAATTTTAGGAGGAGCCATGCTCGGTCTACTGCTCATCGTTCTCGTCGTCGGCGCGCTGTTTGCGCTGCCGTCGTCGGGGGGTCGTCGTCAAGTGCAGCAGCGCCAGCAGGTCTCGTTCGACGACGCGTACGCGGACGCGAAGCGCTGGACCGACCGGCTGGGCTCGCAGGTGCTCAACTTATCCGGCAACGACGCCGCCTCCACCCAGGCGATGGCGGACGCGTCCGAGCGTTTTAACGCAGCTTCCGCAGGGCTTGCCGACGCCCGCACGCCCAAGCAGGCCATGCTCGCGCGCGAATCCGCGCTGGAGGGGCTACACTACGTCAACGCCGCCCGCGAGATCATGGGGCTGCCCGCCGGCCCCGCGCTGCCTGAATTGGAAGGCCAGCGCCAGGCGGGGCGCGTGACCGAGGAGCGCAGCGTGCGCCAGGAAGACGGCACCGTGGTCACCGCATCGCCGGTGGCCACCGAGGCGACCCCGCACTACTACCCCGGCGGCGCGGTTGCCGGGCGCCCGGTTCCGGCCGGTTGGTACTCCACTGCATGGTGGGCCCCGGCGATGATGACGGGCATGTGGGCGGCGTCGTCGATGATGTTCTACTCCACCATGTTCGCGGGCATGTCCGGTGCTGCTTCGGCTGAGGCGTTTGAGGCCGGCGGCCTGGGCGACGCGGGCGCGGGCGCCGAGGGCATGGGAGACATGGGTGACATGGGGGATGCCGGCGGCGATTTCGGCGGGGATTTTGGCGACTTCGGCGGCGGCTTCGACTTCGGCGGCTTCGACTTTTAACAGTGCGCTAAGCTGCGCACGATTGCCTAACCCCTAGCTATAAGGAGTGGCCGTGCGTATTGCCGTGCTGCTGAAAGAGGTGCCGGACACCTACAGCGACCGCGAGATGAACCTCGAGACGGGCTTGACGGACCGTTCGGGCGACGTCGTTGCCGACGAGGTCGGCGAGCGCGCCGTAGAGGCCGCCCTGCGCATCGCAGAGTCGCTTGACGACGACACCGTGGTCGAAATCCTAAGCGTCGGCCTCGACACCGCCGCCGACTCCGTGCGCCGCGGCATCGCCATGGGCGCCTCCGATGCGTACCTGGTTTCCGACGACGCCCTGATCGGCGCCGACGTGACGCTGACCGCCGAGGTGCTATCCGCGCTCGTGCGCCAAAACGGCTACGACCTGGTGGTCGCCGGCGCGATGTCCTCGGACGGCGGCACCGGTGTTGTCGCCCCGATGATCGCCGAGCACCTCGACTGGCCGGTGCTGACGAATGTGACGGAAGCGGCGGTGACGGGGTCGTCGATAAGCGCGACGCAAGCCTCTGATGGCGCGGTGGTCGAACTGCGTGCCGACCTGCCCGCGGTGGTTGCGGTGGCCGACGAATTCGCCGACGCCCGCTACCCCAACTTCAAGGGGCTCATGGCGGCGAAGAAGAAGGAACTCAACGCCGTCACGCTGGCGGATCTGGGCGTGGACGCGGAGGATTTCACCCACCCGCGCGCGATCATGGTCGCGATTGACAAGCGCGCTGCTCGCGAGCGCGGCGAGATCATCGACGGTAACTCCACCGCCGCCGCCCGCTTTGTCGACTACCTCGAAGACAACAACCTCATCTAAGGAGCCCCCATGACTGAAATTCTCGTTGTCCCGGACCGCTCCTTTAACGGCGGCCTCGACCACGGCGCCGCCGAGCTGATCGGCGCCGCGTCCGAACTCGGCACGCCCGTCGTGCTTACCGACGCCACCGCCCACGCCGACGCCTTGGGCGAGCTGGGTGCGGCGACGGTGCTGGTCTCCGACGCGCCGCTTGCCGACGCCACCGCCGCCGCCATCGACACCATCAACCCCGCCGCCGTGTTGTTTTCCCACTCCGTGCGCGGGCGCGAAGTCGCCGGCCGCGTCGCCGTGCGTGCGGATAGGGCGCTGCTCACCGACGCCGTGGCTGTGCGCCGCGACGATGAGGGCATCGTCACCGACCACCAGAACTTCGGCGGCGCCTACAACGCCACCGCCGCCGCGACCCACTCCGCGCCGGTGATCACACTGCGCGCAGGTGCCGTGGAAACCCGCGCCGCGGCTGCCTCGCCCGAGGTGCGCGAGTTGCCCGTCGAGGCCTCCGGCCGACGCGTCGTCGAGGTCGTCTCGGCCACCCCGGTCGAGCGCACCTCCACCCGCCCCGACCTGCTCACCGCCGACAAGGTCGTCGCCGGCGGTGTCTCGCTTGGCGATGCCGACATGTTCGAACAGCTCGTCGGCGGACTCGCCGACACCCTCGGCGCCGCGGTCGGCGCAACCCGCTCCGCCGTCGACGAAGACCAGGTGGACTACGAGGCGCAGATCGGCCAGACCGGCGTGGTCGTCAGCCCAAAGCTCTACATCGGCATCGGCATCTCCGGCGCGGTCCAGCACCTCGTGGGCATGCAGACCGCGGACCACATCCTGGCGATCAACAACGACGAGGACGCCCCCATCTTCGACATCGCAGACTTCGGCATCGTCGGCGACATCTTCGACCTGGTGCCGGACATTATCTCCGAAATCGAGGCACGCAAGTAATGGTCCAACTCCGTCGCGGCCTGCCCCGCGTTCCCGGCGGCGAGCCATGGCCCCCGCTTATCGACGACACCCCCGCCCCCGCACCAGCCCCGGCAATGCGCCAGGGCCTGCCGCGCGTGCCAGGCGGCGAGCCGTGGCCGCCGGTTGCTGCCGCGCCTGTTGCTGCCGACACCGCTGCTGCCGCGTCCGCCGAAAACACCGTCGAGGTGCCGCTGCGCCGCGGCCTGCCACGTGTCGCCGGCGGCGACGGGTGGCCGCCCGCTGGCACCGTGCGCGTCGCCGCGCCGCCGGAGGCCGCTGCGCCCGCAGCTGAGCCCGCACCGGTAGCCGAACCGGCACCAGCACCGGCCCCGGCACCTGCTGCCGCCGCTACGCCGAAGCCTGAACCGGTGGAGGCGGAGCGGGGGCGTGGGGTCGTCGATAAGCGATGGCTCGTGGCTCTCGCACTGCTGGCAGTGGTTGCGATCCTCGGGGCGCGCTGGTTTATCGGCACCGACACCGGCGCCGACTTCGTCGAGCGTTACGACGGCACCCAGCCGCTTCCCGACAACGCCCCCGTCGGCTTCCCCGCGTGGCTGAACTGGGCGCACTTCTTCAACATGTTCCTCATGGCGATGATCATCAAAACCGGCATCGACGTGCGGAGGGAGAAGCGGCCGGCGGGCTATTGGACGTCGAAACGCGGACGCAAGATCTCGCTGACGCAATGGCTGCACCAAACCCTCGACATCGCGTGGGTCGTGCTCGGCGTCGTGTTCTACGTGCTGCTGTTTACCACCGGCCAATGGATGCGCATCGTGCCGACGAGCTGGGAGGCCATCCCGAACGCCATCTCCGCCGGCCTGCAATACCTCGCGCTGGACTGGCCGAACGAGCGCAGCTGGGTGGCGTACAACGCGCTGCAGGAACTGTTCTACTTCCTCACCGTGTTCATCGCATCGCCGCTGGCGATCGTGTCCGGGTTCCGCATGAGCTCCATGTGGCCGAAGTCGTGGACCGGGGTGCCCGTCGCGTGGGCGCGCGCCGTGCACTTCCCGACGATGATCTACTTCCTGGTATTCATCGCCATCCACGTCTTCCTCGTGCTGACCACCGGCGTGCGCTCGAACATGAACGGCATGTTCACTGCGCGCGAGTCGTCGGACTGGATCGGCGTGCTGGTGTTCCTGCTGGCACTGGCTGTGACCGCGCTCGGGTGGTTCGTTGCCCGCGGGTCGTTTGCGGCGCCACTTGCCAAACTGACCGGCAAAGTGACCAAGCGGTAGCTGTCAAGGGGTTTGCCAATCTGTGGATAACTTTCCGGCGTGTGCCGGTGGGTTATCCACAGATTTTTTGTTGGGCCTTGTTGGGTCGTTGGGGGCGGCTTTAGCGTTTGGGTCATGGCTTTTGCAGACCTTCTCGGCCCGCGTTTGGCGGATCTGGCCGACTTCGACCGCGACACCGCGCTGAATGCTGGCGTGGCCCCGTCGCGTGTGAAGGATTGGTCTCGCGTGCACGACGTCTACTTCGGCAAAACGAAGTTCACCCGCAAACAAGCTTCAGCGCGCAAGGCAGCGGGGTCGATGCCGTTGGACCAGTTGGGGTTGATCGAACGGAAACTGTCGGTGGTGTCGGATCCTGCCGAGCGGTGGCGGCTGCGACTGGAGCTGCTCGAGTTTTCCGGCCGTTATGATGCGTTGTCACGGCTTGCCGACAGCCTGATCGGTGCTGAGAAACCCGCCCCGAAAAAGGCGTGCCGGTTCACCAAGACCCGTGGCGGGATGCGCACGGTGGCGTTGACGTACAACCAGCGCGACATCGCCGATTTGGAGTTCGCGTTGCGCTCTGTGATCAACCCGGATCTGCCCGCAGCCGAGCAGATGGCTGATGCGCTGGTGCGTCTGCTGCGCGGCGACGGCGACGTTGAGGGTGGCGGTGTGGCGCGTGCGGTACCACGGCCGATCATTATGGTGCCGTTTCCGGAGTGGACGCGCATTCAGTCCGGCGCTGGCGACGAAGTGGTGCTCACGCTGACGGATGGCACCACGATGACCGGGGCGGAGTTTCTGCAACAGGAGTTCGGCGAGGCGTTGGAAGTCGCCGCCTTCCACCCGGTGGAAGGTGCGGTGAATTTGTACCGCACGGCGCGCTTTGCCAACGACAAGCAGCGGGTATTGGCGTCGATGATGACGCCCACGTGTCCGGTGCCGGGCTGCCGGCACGGGGCTGATTCGTGCGAGATGCATCATATCGACGCGTGGCGCTTCGGCGGGGAGACCAACCTGGCGAATCTGGTGCCGTTGTGCCGGTTCCACAACGGTAGGAATGACGACGACCCCGAGGTGCGAAGATACGGGCGCATCCGCATCAGAGACGGCACCCCGATTTGGGTATCGCCTGGGGGCACACCGGTAGAAAACGACACCCCCGGCGCCATGGAACAACTCTTCACCTAGCCGAATACCCCGCCACCGAGCGGGCTATTCGGCGTGCCTGCGTTTAGAGCGGGCGGGCGGCGTCGGTACGCGAGATCTCGACGGCCTTACGCATCACTTCTGCCAGGGCGGATTCGACGCGGGGGCGGGTGGTGTCGTCGATAAGCAAATCTTTGCGCACTTCAAACATGACGGCCAGCACGGAAGTGTTCTTCGCGTAATCGACGGGCACATACGCGCCGGCGAACGGAGTGTTGCGCTCGACGTTGAAGCCGGCGGCGGTGAAGGCGCGGTCAGCTTCGTCGGCAAGAATCGCGGGCGTGTGCACGGAGTGCGTGCCGATGCAGATGTCCGGCAAGAGTTTGCCCGGGTGGATGCGGTACTCGTCGGGCTGGTTGTTGTACGAGTGGACATCGACGATCACCGCGCAGCCGCAGTCCTGGATCCGCCCGGCGACGAGTTTGGACACCGCGTCGGCATACGGGAAGTAGTACTCGGCCTTCAGGTCGGCGACGTCCATGTCGAGGGGGCGCAGCGGGTTGCCGTCGGCGAGTTTCTTGAAAATCGCGCCGCGACCAGTGGAATCCATCGATTCGCGCTCGTTGGAAAACCGCCCCGGATCGGCGACCAGGCGCGAGAGGTTGTTCACGATCATCCACGGCGCCACCCCCGACTGCTCCGCCGCCGCGGCGGCAAGCGTGTCGGTGTGGTCGTCGGTGACGCGGTCGAGCTCCTCGGCAATCTGCTCGTCCGTCGCGATGAAATCCGCCGCGACCTCCGCGGGGATTACGCGCGAAGCGTGCGGCACGTGGACGATGACGGGGCAGTCGTTACTTCCCTCGTGGATGGTGAAGTTCATGGTTTCGCAGGATATAGCGCTCAGGCGCACTTTGCTTGGCGACGACCCCCTCCCCCTCAAACGCGTCCAACCACCCTTCCATGGGAAACTCGCCCCATTTGTCGTAGAAGCGGTTCGCATTAACAACGATGTCTGCGGCGTGCTCGTACGGCGGCGACGACACCGGGTGCCACTGGTGGTACGCGTGCGCCCCGCCGACCCACACGAGTGGGATTCGGTGGCGCTGAAGTTCACGCGCGAAGTCGGTGTCCTCGCCGCCGTAGCCTTCGAAGGTGGGGTCGAAGCCGCCGAAGTCGCCTTCGATGCGGGCCCAGGTGTCGGCGGTCAGTGCGAAGGACAGGGACCAGAAGAGGTTGTAGTTGTCGGCGTCGACAAGCTCGCCGGGCGCGGGGTTGGGCCGCGCGGGGTGCGGGTCCGGGTCGGTCACGCGTAGCTCGCCCTGCTTCATGTAAGTCACAGGCCCAGCGGCGACAGCGTCGGGGCGTTGCTTGAGCGCGGCGAGGTAGCGCGGGACGAGGTCGTCGGACGCGAGGCAGTCGGCGTCGAGGAAGATGAGCACGTCCGCCCCGCGCGCGATGGCGGTGCGGGCGCCGAGGTTGCGCGCGGCGGCGAGGTTGCGCGGGCCGTCGACGACGTGGCTTTTCGGTACCGCTTTGGCCAGCACGTCGGCGTCGTCAAGTGCGACGGTGACGTGGTCGACGCCCATCGGCATGAGGTTGACTTGGTGGGTGAGGTGGTCGGCGCGGTTGGCGTCGGCAAGCGTGATCACGCAGGTGGCGAGCTGGCCGGGGTTGTCGGCGACGCGGGCGATGACCTCGGCGGCCCGGCGCGCGGCGCCGTCGGTTTGCCAGCGCGTCCAGTTGGTGGAGCGGCGTTGGAGGAGGTCGCGCCATTCGTCGATACGCGGGAACGTGTTGCGCACCGTCGCGAGGCCGTCGAGGGCGCGGGCGCCGAGTTTCTGCTCGGTGAAGGGGCGCGGCTGCGGCAGCACGATCGCCGGGGTGTCCGTCGCTGCGAGGTCGGCAACGGAATTCTGCCCGCCGGCGGTGACGGCGATGCCGGCGGATTGCAGCAGTTCGGTGGGGTCGTCGACATGATTGTCGCCGCCTAAGAATGTGAAGCGGTACTCCGGCAGCGCGCGCTCGACGGCGGCCCAGTCCTCAGGCTCCCAGGTGGAGCCGCCCTTGCCCGCCATGACGACGACGTGGTGCGGGTCGCGCGACACCCCCGCGCGGGGGCGCAGCCGGGAGATCCCGCCGACGGCGTGCAACCGGTCGGCGTGCGCGCGCAGGTGCTGCGGCACCTCGACCCAGTCGGGCCACGCGGCGATGATCGCCTCGGCCTGGGTGTAGGCGAGTTGGTGTGGGGCGTCGCCGCGGTAGCCGGGCATGGCGTGCACGATCACGGGGATGCCCATGAGCCGCACGAACGCGGCGACCTCGTTGGACACGTCGACGTAGAACGCGCGCGGGCGGTGCTGCGCGATCCACGCGGCGATTGCGGCGAAGCGTTCCTGCAGGGCGGGCACGCCGTAGGGGGCGTAGTGCAGCGTGCCGCCGGCGGTCATGGCGCGCGCGGAGCGTAGTTCCCGCGGGGGCCAGCCGGCGTCGTCGGGAAGCGGGACGTCGCCGTCGGCGGTGGAAAGGATTTCGGCATCGTGACCCATGGCGCGCAGTTCGCGCTGGATCTCGCGGCAGCGGTGCAGGTGTCCGGAGCCGTGGTGGTGGGCGTAGATCCCGATCATTTTCCCACCTTTCCAAACGACGCGACCTGGCGGTAGACGTCCGTGTAGCGTTTCGCGGTCTGCGAAAGCGAGTGCTTATCGACGACCCACCGCCGCACCACTTCCCTATCCAAGCCCCGCGCGCGGGTGATGGCGTCGGCAAGCGCGTTGACGTCGTCGGCGGGGGCGAGGCACGCGGGGGCGTCGCAAAGAAATTCGCCCATCCCGCCGCGCCGGAACGCGGCGACGGGGGTGCCGCACGCCATCGCCTCGAATGCGACGAGGCCGAAGGGTTCCTCCCAGCGGGGGCTTGCGATGGCGACGCAGCAGCCTGCGACGAGTTTGCGAAGCTCCGCGTGGGGCAGTTCGCCGACCCATTCGACGCCGTCGCCGAGGCGGGGTTCGATTTCGTCGCGGAAGTAGTGATGGTCGCCGTTGCGGCCGGCGAGCACGAGCGGCAGCCCGGCCTTGCGGCACGCGTCGATGGCGAGGTGCGCGCCCTTTTCCGGCACGAGCCGGCCGAACCACACCGCGGCGTCGCCGCCGGGGCCGGGCCGCCACAGGTTGACGTTGACCCCGTTCGGGATGATCACGGGCTCCGACGGCAGGCGCCAGTCGCGGGCGGTGGTGCGGCTTACCGCGGCGAAGCGTCCGGCGCGGAGGCCGGATTGGGAGATGGCGGTTTGGATGTCGTCGACAAGCGGGGTGTGCAGCGTGGTCAGCATCGGCAGGCGCTCGGGCGAGGCGGCCGACGGGAAGATCAGCGGGTTGAGGCTGTTGTTGTGCACCACGTCGTAGCCGCGCGCGACGAGCAGGCGGCGCAGCTCGACAAACGCGGCGTCTTCGCGTTCGCGGCCGCCTTCGGGGTAGGTGGTGTCGGTCGCTTCGTCGGCGTGCGCGCCCCAGTCGACGCCCGGCAGTTCAAAGTCCTTGACGTTGCCGTCGGAGCCTTCGGCGGCGTAGAAGTCGACGTCGTGGCCGAGGTCGCGAAGCGCTGCGACCAGCGTGTGGCAAAACGCCTCGAGCCCGCCGGCGTAGGGTTCGCGCACGGGGTAGCGCGCGGGGCCGACGAGCGCGATGCGGAGTTTGTCGGTGCGCGGCGAACGCACCCGTGGTTGCGCGGCTACGGTCACGCACCCACCGCCTTGTTGTAGATCTCCTCGTGTGCGCGGCGCACCTGTTCCAGCTGCGCGGCCCGGTCCCCCGCGTAGGGCACGCGTTGCTTGACGACGACCCCAGCCGCCGCCCGTCCCGCATCCCGCCCGTCGCCTGCGCGGTACACCGCGACAGCCTCGGGGGTGTCGGCCTGGTCGGCGTAGCAGCCGATGTCCGGCACGACGACGGGCACGCCATGGTCGCGGCACATCTCCAGCCACCCGGAGTGTGTGCCCCGAGTGTAGGGCAGAACGCAGGCGCCCGCGCGGCTCACGGCGGCGTGCAGCTCCGCGTCGCTCATCGGCGCGTGCACGATCATGTGCGCGCCGTCGACGGGGCTGAAGTCCACGCCCTCGTGCACGTAAACGTCCAGCGGCACCTCGGCTGCGATCGCGGCGTAAAACGCTGGGTCGGCGACCACGTTCGCGCGCAGGGACTTCAAAAACACCGCGGCGCGCCCGTTCGACGCGGCCTTGGCGTGAGTGTCCGTGATGCGCGGGTGCGGCAGCACGTGCACCTCGCCTGCGCCGAAGTCGCGGCGCAGTCTGTCTGCGGCTTGGTCGGTGAGGGTGATGAGGGCGCTGGCGTCGTCGATAAGCAATTGCAAGCGTTCGTGGTGCGGGCGCTGGTCGGTGAGGTGCGGGTTGTCCAGGTCGTGGACGGTGAGCACGTACGGCACCGGCAGCGCGCGCACAAGGTCGGCGATCTCGTCCGGGGTGCGGTGCTCGAATCCGAAGTGGATATGCACCAGGTCCACATCGCGCGGCACCGCCCAGTACGACGCTTCGAGCGCGGGGTGCGGCCACCAATTGCCGTCGATGTCCGGATCCGGCAGGTATTCCGCGCACGCGGGGCGGATGGCCTGCGTGTACGGGTGCTCGGCCGGGATGGAGAGAACGCGCATTCCCCTAATATAAACGTTTTCGCATAGTGTGAGGGCATGCTGTGTGTTGTTGTGGGCAACTGCCAGGCGGAATCGACGCGCAAACTGCTCATGTCCACCGGTCATTTCACCGGCGAGCGCATCAAACCGGTCCACGAGTTGGAGGCCGTCGACATGGGCTGGTTTCTGGACCTTGTGCGCCGCGCGGACGTTCTGGTCACCCAGCCCATCCGCGACGGCTACCGCGGCCTCCCGGTGGGCACGCGTGAACTGCGCGCATTGCTTGACGACGACGCCCGCCACGTCACCGTCCCCGTCCTACGCTTCGACGGCCTCATGCCATACCAGGCCATCATCCGCGACCCCGACGACCCGTCGCTGAACCCGCCGGTCGTGCCCTACCACGATCTGCGCACACTCGTCGCCGCCGCAGGATACGACTCGACGCCTGCGCCCTCGAGCGATGCTTATCGACGAGCCGCAGCCATGTCCATCGAACACATCCGCATCCGCGAACAGGCGCACGGGGCTGTGACCGTGTCCGACTACCTGGAGACGAACCCGGTGTGGCACACGGTGAACCACCCGGACAACGCGACGCTGACCTTTATGGCGCAGCGGGTGCTCGACGCGCTGGGGTTGGACGGTCAGCCGGTGGCGCCGGACTACGAGATGCTCGGCGGCCTGGACGCGCCGGTGGACCCGGACGCGGCCGCGGCGCTGGGGGTGTCGGTCGAGGGCCGCGACGTGTGGCACGACCGGGCCGCCGGGGTCATCGACGCCGACGAGATCCGCGCAGCCCAGCTGGAGTTCTACCGCGAGCGCCCCGCGCTGGTGCGGCACGGGCTGGAGCGCCACGCAGAGCGGATCGCGAATCTAGGGTTGGCGCTATGAAACATCTCATCGTCGGCCCCGAAGGCCACGGCGTGACCGAGTACGCGCTGGGGCTCGCAAACGCCACGGACGCCGAGGTGATCCGCGAGGATACCTTCGGCGACACCCCGCTAGACGGCCCCGTCCACGTCACGTTCACCGACCACCTCTTCGACGACACCGCTGAGCGCCTGCTGGCGCGGGTAACTGGCCCGTTGTCGGTGAGTTTGCACGATATCCCCCAGCCGGAGGAGGGTGAGGCTCGATACGCGCGCCGCGCCAAGGTGTACAACCAGCTCGCCCACGCCGCCGACGTCGTCGTGGTCAACTCCAACCACGAGGCGTCGTTCTTCAACACCGAAACCACCGTGATCCGCCTGCCGATCCCCGTCATCGACTCCCCCTTCAACCCTGAGCCGGGCACCGTCGGCGTGCTCGGCTTCATCTACCCCGGCAAGGGCCACGAGGACCTCATCGAGGCACTGCCCGACCGTCGCCTGCGCTTCCTCGGCGCCGTCTCCGCCGGCCACGAGGACTGGGCCGCGGGCCTCGATGCCGAAATAACGGGCTGGCTTAGCGACGACCAACTCGCCCAAGAAATGGGCCGCATCGCCGTACCGGTGTGCCCGCACCGGCACTTCTCCGCCTCTGGGTCACTGATGACGTGGCTCGGCGCGGGCCGGACGGTGCTGGTGCGCGACTCTGACTACGCGCGCGAGATCGACCAGTGGCTGCCGGGGCGGATCACGTTGGTTGATGGGGATTGGCGTGGGGTCGTCGATAAGCATGTGCCCGAGCAACTCGACCCGCCGCGCTACGGCTGGGCGGAGGTTGCGCAACTGTGGGAGGAAACATGGCGTTTAGCTGGCCTCACGTAAGCGTGGTCATCCCGTACTACAACGACGCGGAATCGCTTGAGCGCGTTGTCCGGGCGGTGCGGGCGCAGGATTACGCGGGCGCGGTGGAGATCGTGGTCGCCGACGACGGCTCCGACACCCCTCCCGCCATCGACGGCGTGCGCGTCGTGCGCCAAGCGGACAAAGGCTTCCGCGCCGCCGCCGCGCGCAACCTCGGCGCGCAGGCGGCAACCGGCGAGGTCCTCGCGTTTCTCGACGCCGACACCGTGCCCGAGCCCGGCTACCTGTCCGCAGTGGTGCCGCATGTGGTCGGTGATTCGCGGGCGGTGGTCATCGGCAAGCGGTGCACCGGCGCGGAAGGCACGGAGCCGCAGTGGCTGCAAGACGCATGGGAGGCGACGGACAACCTGCGCGATGCCGACCACGCCTCGTGGCGCTTTATCATCTCCGCGGTGCTGACGTGCTCGCGCGAATTCTTCCAGGCCATCGGCGGGTTCGACGGTTCGATGGTCGGCTACGGCGGCGAGGACTGGGAGTTCGGCTTCCGCGCGTGGAACGCCGGGGCGACATTCATCCACGAGCCGAACGCCGTCGCGCACCACCCGGAGGAGGACTTCGGCAAGCGTTACGACAACCCCGAAACCGCCACCGAGGTCAAAAACGCCGAATCGCTCGCGCTCGCCCGGCGCGTCACCCACCCGCTGGCGCGGCCGGACGGGGTGGTCTTTGGCACGTTCGACATCCAGGTCGAGGTCCCGGAGTTGGAGGGGGCGGGCGTGCGCGAGTTCGTCATCGCGGAGTGGCTGAAGGTCGGCGCGTATGTGCGGGTGTCAGAAGTGCCGCCGCTTTTCGACGACGACCCCCGCGTCGGCACCACCGACGTCGACGCCCGCGTGAACGTGGCCGTCGGCGCCGGTTGGGCGCCGCAGGACATGTCGCTGCTGCTCGCCGCGGAGTCGGTGCTGTGCCCGGACGGGACGACGCTGCGCACCGCGCGCGCGGCGGCGCTGGGGTTGGAGCCCGTCTCCGCCCACCCCGAGGCGATCGGGCTGACCCCTGTGGAGGGCCCGCTGCAGCTGGAGCGCTACTTCGCGGGCTGGTAATGCTCGGCTGCGTTACGGCTGCGGCGCAACCCCGGTGCGCTCGTACTCGGCGAGGATGTCGATGCGGCGCTGGTGGCGCTCCTCCTCACTCCACGGCTGGGCGATAAACGCGTCGACGATCGCGAGCGCCTCTTCCTCGGTGTGCATGCGCCCACCGATGCCGATGAGTTGGGCGTTGTTGTGCTCGCGGGCGAGCTTCGCGGTCTCCTCCGACCACGCGAGGGCGCAGCGCGCACCTTTAACCTTGTTCGCGGCGATCTGCTCGCCGTTGCCGGAGCCGCCGAGCACGATGCCGAGCGAGCCCGGATCATTCACCACGGCCTCGGCCGCAGCGATGCAAAACGCCGGGTAGTCATCCTGCGCGTCGTACTCGTGCGCGCCGCAGTCGGTCACCTCGTGGCCCTGGGCCTCGAGGTGGGCCTTGATCTGGTTTTTCCGCTCGAATCCGGCGTGGTCTGCTCCAAGGTAAATACGCATGGCGGTTAGCCTACCTGGGGCATCTCGGTGCGGGTGCGCTTGAGTTCGAAGAAGTACGGGAACTCCGCCAGGCCCACGGCGTGGTCGAAAAGCTTGCCGGCTTCTTCGCCTTCCGGCACACGCGTGATCACGGGGCCGAAGAACGCGGTGCCGTTCAACGCAACCACAGGCGTGCCCACGTCGTCGCCGACCGCCTCGATCGCCTTGGCATGGAAGCCGCGCAACAGGTCGTCGACATCGTTGGTGTTGGCCACCTCGGCGAAGTGCTCCGGCAGGTCGACCTCTTCCAGACCGCGCTTGATCACGTCGTCGTAGGCGCCGTAGCCTTTCTTGCCGCCTTCGCCGCCGGCGTGCACGATGGTGCCCATCGCGGTGTACAGCGCGTCGACCTTTTCCGGAGCCTCCTCCTTGACCTTGGCGAACACGCGCGCAGGTCCCCAGTTGGCTTCCATCATGGCGGCGTAGTCTTCGGGGATGTCGCGACCGTCGTTAAGCACTGCGAGCGACATTGGCACCCAGTCGATGTCGATGTCGCGGACCTTTTCCACCTCCTTCATCCAGCGGGAGGTCTGCCATGCGAACGGGCAGGAAACGTCGAACCAGAATGTCACTTGTTGCGTCATAGCGCCCACCATAGCGCGTGTAGGTTGGGGCAGATGAAGACAAATCTGACTCGTGACGACGCGCAAACCCGCGCGCAGCTCATTTCCAATGTCCGCTACGACGTCCACGTCGACATCACCGGCGAGGACACGTTCACCACGACCTCGACGATCCACTTCGACTCGAAGGCGGGGCAGACACATTTCGATCTCGTCGCTCAGGAGTTCCAGGCGTTCCTCAACGGTCAGCCGCTTGAGGGCCGGGAGCTCTCGCTTGCCGACGACGGCGCCTACGAACTCCACGTCACCTCCACCGAGCCGTACAACCGCACCGGCGAAGGCCTGCACAAGTTCACCGACCCGGTAGACGGCAAGGATTACCTGTACACCCAGTTCGAGCCGGCGATGGCGATGAAGGTCTTCGCCTGCTTCGACCAGCCGGATCTGAAGGCCACGTACACAATCAGCGTCACCGCGCCGGAGCGCTACACCGTGATCCTCAACGAGGCCACCGAACGCGAGGACAACGGCGACGGCACCGCGACGTGGGCGACCACGATCGACTACCCCTTGTCCACCTACCTCATCGCCATTTGCGCCGGCGAATTCGAGCGCGTCTCCGACACCTACGACGCCGGCGACGGCCGCACGATCGAGCTCGGCCTCTACGCGCGCGCCAGCCTGATCCCCCACATGGATTCGGAGCGCCTGTTCCGCCAGACTAAGGAGGGCTTCGACTTCTACCACGCCAACTTCGGGCGCACCTACCCGTTCGGCGACAAGTACGACCAGGTGTTCTGCCCGGAGTACAACATGGGCGCGATGGAGCACGTCGGGTGTGTGACGTACCGCGACGAGTACGTGTTCACCTCCGAGCCGACCCCGTACCGCCTGGAGCGCCGCAACGACACGATCCTGCACGAGATGGCGCACATGTGGTTCGGCGACCTGGTGACCATGCAGTGGTGGGACGACCTGTGGCTCAACGAGTCGTTTGCCACCTGGTCCGCGGCCACCGCGCAGACGGCGATCGGCGAGTACGCCGACGCGTGGACCACCTTCGCGTCCGTGGAGAAGGCGTGGGCGTACTCCCAGGACCAGCTGCCGACCACCCACCCGATCGCCGCCGACGCCCCGGACATCGAAACGGCGGAGCAGAACTTCGACGGCATCACCTACGCCAAGGGCGCGAGCGTGCTCAAGCAGCTGCAGGCGTACGTGGGCTACGAGGAATTCTTCGCCGGTGTGCGCAAGCACTTCGACAACCACGCCTACTCCAACGCCACGTTCGCGGACCTGCTCGGCGCGCTCGAGGACGCCTCGGGCCGCGACCTGTCCACCTGGGCGGAAAAGTGGCTGCGCACCACCGGCGTCTCCACGCTGCGCCCGGAAATCGGCGACACCTTCGCAGTGGTCCAGGAGGATCCCCGCCCCCACCGTGTGCGCGTGGGGCTGTACAAGCTTGTCGACGACGCGGTTACCCGCATCCGACAGGTTGAAACCGACATCGACGGCGAACGCACCGAGATCCCGGAACTTTCCGGCATCGAGCACGACTTGGCGCTGGTCAACGACGACGATCTGACCTACTGCATCATGGTGCTGGACGAGCACCAGCAGCGCTTCGCGACCGAAAACATCGGCAAGATTGAAGACACCCTCGCCCGCACCCTGGTGTGGTCGAGCCTGTGGGAGGCAACCCGCGACGGCCGACTCCCGGCGCGCGAGTTTGTCCGTCTCGTGGCGAGCGAAGCGAGCCACGAGACCCACCCGAGCGTGCAGGAGCGTCTGCTCGCCCAGGCCACCCAGGCGGTTCGCCAGTACGTTGACCCGGCTTGGCAGGGCGAGGGCATGGATTTGCTTAACGACGCCCTCCGCGGCGCCGAGCCGAAAGCCATCTTCGACCGCGCCCTGGCACGCCTGACCCCCACCGAGGAAACGGTCGCCTACTTCAAGGACCTGCTGGAAACTTCCGACAACCAGGAGATTCGCTGGCTGGCGATCACCAACCTCATCGCCGCGGGCGCACTGCCGCTGGAAGCCGCGGACGAAGAGCAGGACGACACCTCGGAGGGGGCGATTTCTCGGTTGCGGGCGCGTGCGGTCGTCGATAAGCGATGGGCGTGGGACACCCTGGTCAACGAGGATCTGACCAACCTCGAGGCGCGCTACCTCATGGACGGGCTGACGTTTACCGACGCCGGCCTGGAGGGGCTCACCGACGAGTACTTCCGTGCGGCGCCCGCGCTGTGGGACCGGCTGACCAACGAGATGGCGCAGCGCACGCTCGAGGGGATGTACCCGCGGTGGGATGTGACGGCGGGTGCCGTCGATAAGGCGAACGCGCTGCTAAACGGCGATGCGCCGGCCGGTCTGAAGCGCGTCATCGCCGAGGGGCAGGACCGCGCGGCGCGCGCCGTGCGCAACCGCGAGGTGGACGCAGCGGCGAACTAGAGCTGCTTGAGGGCCTGCTCGAGGTCGGCGATCAGGTCGGCCTCGTCCTCGATGCCCACGGAGATGCGCACGAGCTCGCCGGGCACCTCGAGGGCCGAGCCGGCCACGGAGACGTGGGTCATGGTGGCGGGGTGCTCGATGAGGCTCTCCACGCCGCCGAGCGACTCGGCCAGGCAGAACAGCTTCGTCGACTTGCAGAACTGCTTGGCCTGCTCGGTGGTCTGGAACAGCACGGAGACCATGCCGCCGAAGCGGGTCATCTGCTTTTTCGCCACCTCGTGTCCCGGGTGCGATTCCAGCCCCGGGTAGCACACGCGGGCGACCTGCGGCTGGGCGTCGAGGTATGTCGCCACGGCCTCGGCGTTGTCGCAGTGGCGGTCCATGCGCACGGCGAGCGTTTTCAGGCCGCGGCCGGTGAGGTAGGTGTCGAACGGCGACGGGTTCGCGCCGACCCAGCCGAAGAAGAAGCGCAGTTGCTCGTGGAAGTCCGCCACCTTGCCCTCGATGCCGCACACCACGCCGCCGACGACGTCGGAGTGGCCGCCGATGTACTTCGTCGTCGAGTGCAGCACCACGTCCGCGCCCAACTCGAACGGCTTTTGCAGGTACGGGGACGCGAAGGTGTTGTCCACCACCAGCGTGGCGTGCTGTTTCACGGCGGCGAGCGCTTCGATATCGACGATGTCCAGCATCGGGTTCGTCGGCGTCTCCGCCCAGATCACCTTCGTGTTGTCCTGCACCGCAGCGGCGACTTCCTCCGGCTTGGTCATGTCCACCACCGTGTTTTCCACGCCCCACAGGCTGAACACCTGCTGGATCAGGCGGTACGTGCCGCCGTAGGCGTCGTTGGACACCACGATGTGGTCGCCGGGTTTGAGCAGCACCCGCAACACCACGTCCACGGCCGCCATGCCGGAGGCGTACGCCACGGCGAAATCGGCGCCCTCGAGCGTCGCCACCGCCTTTTCCAGCGCGGTCACGGTCGGGTTGCCCACGCGGGTGTACTCGTAGCCGCCGCGCAGCTCGGCCAGCCCGTCCTGGGCGAAGGTGGTCGAAGCGTAGATGGGCGTATTGATCGGCCCGTACAGGCTGTCCGGCTCGTATCCTGCGTGAATGGCGTCAGTGGTGAATCCGTTGGCAGTCATACGCAAAGACACTAGACCAAGCTGTCCACTCTTCGGACATTTATATGCACCGCGTACACTCGACGCGTGATGGAAACTCAAGATGCCTCCCAAAAAGTCGACGAGGCCGTAACCGGCATCTCCGCGTGGTGGAACAACCCTGAAACGCACGAGATGCTCATCGAGCGGCCGATCAAGATCCTGCTCATCCTCATCGTTGCGATGGTGCTCAACTGGCTGGCGAACAAAATCATCCGCCGCACCACGCACCACGGCATCGAGCGCTCGCAGGCGCTCATCACCGTCGAGGGCCGCAGCGAGCAGCAGGTCCGTGCCCAGCAGCTGCGCCGCGAGCAACGCTTGACGACGCTCTCCAACGTCGGCCGCTCCGTCGCCGCCATTGTGATTTGGGCGTGGGCGGTGCTCGCGATCCTGGACCAGTTGGGGGTGAACGTCGCGCCGCTGATCGCCTCTGCCGGTGTTGTCGGCGTGGCCATCGGCTTCGGCGCGCAGTCGCTGGTGAAGGACTTCTTCTCCGGCATGTTTATCCTGATTGAGAACCAGTTCGGCGTCGGCGACACGATCCAGGTCGGCGACGTGGTGGGCGACGTCGAGGAGATGACGCTGCGCATCACCACGCTTCGCGACATCGACGGCGCCCTGTGGTACATCCGCAACGGCGACATCGACCAGGTGGGCAACCACTCTGCCCGCTTTTCCACCGCGCGCCTGCAAATCCCGGTGTCCGTCATGGCGGATCCGGACAAGGTCTCCGCCACCATCGAGGCGACCGCGAAGCGCGCTATTCACGACGAACCCATCCGCGACCTGGTCATGGGCGAGCCGGAAATGCTCGGCGCAAGCGAGTTCAACCCGACCTACGTGTCGTTCCGACTCGCGGTGAAGACGATGCCGGGCCAGCAGTGGACGGTGGCACGCTACTTGAACCACCGTATCCTGAAGGATCTGCACTCCGAGGATGTCGTGCTTACCGCAATGGATTCCGTCCTCGTGGAATTGAAGGAGAACAATGGAAATTAGTCCGAAGCAAGAGCACACGCTTTACGACGCCGTCGGCGGCGACGAGTTCTTCCACCGCCTCGTCCACGGCTTCTACGCCCAAATCAAAGACGACGACTTGATCGGCCCGATGTACCCGGAAGACGATCTTTCAGGCGCAGAGGACCGCCTGCGCTGGTTTTTGGTGCAGTACTGGGGCGGCCCCCGCGAGTACCAAGAGCAACGCGGCAACCCGATGCTGCGCAAGCGCCACCTCCCCTTCGCCATCGGCGAGGAGGAAGCGGACCGCTGGTTGGAACTGATGGGCAAATCGATGGAGCAGTTTGACGACGACGAACTGCCCGAGCCCTACCGCGCCCAGATGTGGAACCACATGCAGCGGGTCGCCTACATGATGATCAACCAGGGCCCGCGGGCCTACTAACTAAAACAGCAGGCCCAGCCCGGTGTTGCGATAGACGGAGCCGAACGGCGCGTCCAGGCGGGTCCAGCGCCCGCAGGTGGCCACGCGCATGTGCCGCGGGATCTCCGCCGGGGCCTCGAACCCCGGGATCAGCCCGAGTGCGGTGCAGGCGAAGATCATCCGCATCGGGATCTCCACCGGGTCGGCGCTGTCGGCGTCGGCGGTGAGCACGGTGCCGTCGAGCAGCGACTTCGGCGGGCCGGCCGGCCCGGAGAATTGGCGGGCCAGGTTGCGGCCCTCGTCGGCAAGCCTGCGCGCCACGCCAACGGGCACCTGTTCCCGAGCGACGAACCCGCTCGCCGGCGGCAGCGCACCCGGCCACGACGCGTCGCGCGCCGGGCCGATCTCACGCGCGCCGGACTGCAGCGCCTCGAGCAGGTCGCGCGCGCCGACGGTGGCGTTGTTGCGGGAGACGGTGCCGGTGATTCGTCGTGAAGCGATGACGTCGAACGGCGTGGTCACGAACACGTCGAGCGCGCCGTCGCCGACCTCCTGAATGCGCGCGCAGGCCTGCTCGTCCAGGCCGACAGCGCGGCCGAGCAACGTGGCCAGGCCGCGCGCGCCGGTAGCAACGTCGAGGGTGATCAACTAGGACTCCGCCGCCTGGGAAAGGATGCCGATCTCCTTCTTCGTGATCTCGCGCGGCGAGGTCGTCGCGGTGTCCACGGTGACCTGCACGCAGTCGACCACGCAGCAGGTGTTGCCCTGGCCGTCCTTGATCTCCTGACGCGTGGTAAACGACGTGCTGCCCACGTTGGACACCTGGGTCTCCACGGTGACCTGCGTGGTGTTCGGCAGGATCGGGCGCAGGTAATCCACCTCGAGCCGGCGCACGAACACGACGAACTCGTGGCCCTGGGAGAAGAAGAACTTCTCCGCAAACGCCAAGCGGGCCTCCTGCGCCAACTCGATGTACGCCGAATTAGTGATGTGCCCGTAGCGGTCGAAGTCGCCCCACCGCACCGGGATGGTGTGCACGTGAATTTCAGCCATGAGGTGCTCCTATCGGGTGAGCTTGCGGTGGGTGACGCGGGACGGCTTCGCCGTCTCCTCGCCGAGGCGCTCGATCTTGTTCTTCTCGTAGTCGCCGAAGTTGCCCTCGAACCAGAACCACTTGCCCTCTTCGATGTTGCCCTCCCACGCGAGGATGTGGGTGCAGGTGCGGTCGAGGAACCAGCGGTCGTGAGAGATCACCACGGCGCACCCCGGGAACTGCTGCAGCGCGTTTTCCAGCGAGCCCAGCGTTTCGACGTCGAGGTCGTTGGTCGGCTCGTCAAGCAGGATCAGGTTGCCGCCCTGCTTGAGCGTCAGCGCCAGGTTGAGGCGGTTGCGCTCGCCGCCGGAGAGTACCTTCGACGGCTTCTGCTGGTCCGGGCCCTTGAAGCCGAAAGCGGACAGGTACGCGCGCGACGGCATCTCGTTCTGGCCGACGTGGATGTAGTCCAGGCCGTCGGAGACGACCTCCCACACCGTCTGCTCCGGGTCGATGTTCTCGCGGTTCTGGTCGACGTAGGAGATCTGGACGGTCTCGCCGACCTCTACGGAACCGGAATCTGCCTCTTCGAGGCCGACGATGGTCTTAAACAGCGTCGACTTGCCCACGCCGTTCGGGCCGATCACGCCGACGATGCCGTTGCGGGGCAGGGTGAACGACAGGTCGTCGATAAGCACGCGCCCGTCGAAGCCCTTGTCCAGGTTCTGCACCTCAACGACCTTGTTGCCCAGGCGCGGCGGGGTCGGGATCTGGATCTCCTCGAAGTCGAGCTTGCGGTACTGCTCCGCCTCGGCAGCCATCTCCTCGTAGCGCTCGAGACGCGCCTTGTTCTTCGCCTGGCGGGCCTTCGGCGAGGAGCGGACCCAGTCGAGCTCCTTCTTCAGGCGCTTCTGCAGCTTCTGGTCCTTCTTGCCGGCGACCTCGAGACGCTCGGCCTTCTTCTCCAGGTAGGTGGAGTAGTTGCCCTCGTACGGGTAGAGCTTGCCGCGGTCCACCTCACAGATCCACTCGGCGACGTTGTCCAGGAAGTAGCGGTCGTGCGTAATCGCGAGCACAGCACCCGGGTAGGTCTGGAGGTGCTTCTCCAGCCACAGCACGGACTCGGCGTCGAGGTGGTTCGTGGGCTCGTCGAGAAGCAAAAGGTCCGGCTCACTCAAAAGGAGCTTCGCCAGCGCTACTCGACGACGCTCACCACCCGACAGGTTGGTCACCGGCGAGTCGGACGGCGGGCAGCGCAGCGCCTCCATGGCCTGCTCGATCTTGGAGTCGATCTCCCACGCGTCGGCGGCGTCCAGCTCCTCTTGGAGTTTGCCCATCTCCTCCATCAGTTCGTCGGAGTAGTTCGTCGCCATCTCCTCGGCGATGGCCTCGAAGCGCTCCTTCTTTTCAAAGAGGTCGCCTAATCCCTCCTCCACGTTGCCGCGGACGGTCTTTTCCTCGTTCAGCGGCGGCTCCTGCAGCAGGATGCCAACGGAAGCACCCGGCTGGAGGAAGGCCTCGCCGTTGTTCGGCTGGTCGATGCCGGCCATGATCTTTAAAAGCGACGACTTGCCGGCGCCGTTCGGGCCCACGACACCGATCTTGGCGCCCGGGTAGAAGGCCATGGTGACGTTGTCCAAAATGACCTTGTCACCGATGGCCCGGCGGACGTTTTTCATCGTGTAGATGAACTCAGCCACGTAATTCCCCTTTTTTGGTGAGTGTGGACGTTAAATACCGCACTTAGGGTACATCACGCGGCTGAGTCGGCTGCCCCTTAGAACGGCGCCCCCGCGGGCTCGAGATCCTCGGCGCTTGCGATGGGCTCGTCGGCGTCGTCGAAGCTCGGCGCGCGCTGGACTTCGGCGCCGAGTCGCTTCAGCACCGCGTCCAGATCCATCACCGGCACCGCCTCGTGGCCGTCGAGGCTGTTGCCGGAATTGGTCGTGCGCGCGGAGTTCAACTGGAAGCGGTTCATGTCGAAGGCCACGTTGCGCGCCTTGAGCAGGACCTTCGAACGCGTCACCGCGTTGTCACCCTCACCTTCCTGCCAGAACTCGTTGACCAGCGAGCCCTCCACGATGACCGGGAAGCCCTTCTTCAGCGACGCGCCGCAGTTGACCGCCAGCTGCCCCCAGCATTCGACGTCGATGAACAGCGAGTCGTAGTCCTCCCAGACTTCCTTGCCCTTGTCGTCGGTGACGCGCTTGCTTCTCGACGACGCAATGCGCAGCTTCGTTACCGCACTCCCACTTTCAAACGCGACGATTTTCGGGTCCTCGGTGAGGTTGCCAATGATGGTGATGTTGTTGTGGCTCATGGAAGAGCCCCCCTTTCCATTTGCGGATGTGTGCGTGCCGGTTGGCACACCAAAAGCGTCGCACGGTTTCAAAACCCGGTAAAGGGGTGGACGGTTTCTGTGGATAACTTTCGGGTGCCTTTTGTCCTGTTATCCACAATCGCCTGCTAAGAGCGGTTCTGAAATTGGGCCAACATCTCGTTGTACCGGCGCCATTCCTCGTCGTCGGTCTCTTCGGCGTGGCGGTCGACTTCGGCGGTCTCGGCGCGGTCGTCGCGAAGCCACTGGCGAAACAGTTCCCCGAAGACGATGACGAGCGGGAAGGACCCCGACGCCCACGCGATGCCGCCGCCTTCCTTTTGCACCTTGAGCAGGTCCGGATCCCACGGCAGTTCAAGCGAGTTGTAGAAGTCCTCCCCCATGACCACGCCAAGTTGCATGAGGTAGACGCCCATGAACAGGTGGAACGGCATGGACACCCACAGCCACGCCAGGCGCGTCTTCGCGGTCACGCGGCCCTCGATGTGGTCCGGCCCGATGAGTTCCCAGAAGTAGAAGTAGCCGGAGACCATAAATACGGCGTTCATGATCACGTGGCCGGCGTGCTCGGAGATCATCAGCTCGTAGAGCGGGATGAAGATGTACATGGCGTAGAAGAACACCAAAAACTGGATGGCGGACACCGGCGGGAACGTGACCACGCGCAGGAATTTCGAGCGCTGGAAACTCTCCGCCCACATCCGCGGGTTGAACTCGCCGGCCGGGTACGCGTGGCTAATCAGCGTCAGCGGCGCGCCGAGCACCAGAAACACCGGCACGCCCATGGACAGGATCATGTGCACCGTCATGTGCACCGAGTACGACGCCGGCATGTGCATGCCTAACCCCGAACTCAAGGTGACCACGACCGTTGCACACCCCAGCAACCACCACGCCGTCCGCGACGCCTTCCACCCGTCCACCCGACGCGTGAGGTGCAGGTAGTACACCGCGAGCAGGATCGCGATGACGCTAAACAGCAGTTCGGGGCGCCACATGGTGACCCAGTTGGTCCAGGTCAGCGGCTCGGACAGGTTGTAGCCCATCTGCACCTGCATGCGCGTCAGATTCGGGTCCAGCGGCGGCGGGGGCGGGGTGCGTCCGAGCGTGACCGCAAGGCCTGAAATACCTGCCATGATGAGCACCTCGCCCATCGCTAATCGACGAAACGCCGTCGGCTCCCCCTCCAACACCGGAATCGTGCGAGCGCGGTGCACATACCCGATCACGCCGAGCACCACGATGCCGACCGTTTTCACGATGAGCACGATACCGTAGTTGTACTGCGTTAAATCCTCCAGGCGCACGCGGATCAGCGCGTTGACCACGCCGGAAGCCGCCATCGCGATCACGGAAAACAAAGCGATGCGGGAGTAGCGGTGGGTGGCTTGGGTGAGGTGAGGGCCTCGTCGTAAAGCATGCGCCGTAAGCGCCATCAGGCCGCCGACCCAGAGCAGCATGGCCACCAGGTGCCAGATCAGCGAGTTGGTGCCGTAGTCGTGCGCGCCGCCGGTGGCCGAGTGACCCGTCAGCGCGATGGGCATGATGACCACGATCGAGCCGATCAGCAGCGCCACCTGCGACCACCAACTCGTCGCGGTGTAGGCACCGACTGCGACGACGGCCGCGAAGATAGCGACGAGCAGCCACACTTGCGCGTCCGCGACCTGCTCGAGCGCCTGCGACCAGGCGGCGGCCTCGAAGAACACGGTGCGCAGGGGCTGACCGGAGACGTCTGAAAGCACGAGCGGGATCATGACCAGGCCGATGAGCGCGAGGCCTGCGCTGGCGTGCGCGCCGGTACGGGTAGCGATGTGCCCGTCGACGGTGAGGAGGGCGCCGTTGAGGTCGTCCTGGGTCTGCTTCGGCGGGATGAGAAACGCCCCGAGCAGGAACGACCCCGTGGCCAGCGCCATGAGCAGCCACGCCACCCCACGAAGCGCCGGCAGGCCAAACGTCGTGGCGATACCCGGGTCCGGGATGCCGAGCGCCGCGAGCGAACCGCCGGTAAACGACTGCGCCACCGCGCCCGCCACCACCGCGGCGACCACGAATGCTGCGAGATACAACGGCCAGGCGGGGGCGACAGTGCGTTTGCGGGCAGTCTCAGTCATGCTGCATACCCTACTTTCGCCCCTGCCTGGGCCATAACTACAATTGTTCGCATTGCCTCCGTAGCTCAGTGGATTAGAGCATCCGGTTTCTACCCGGCTGGTCGCGGGTTCGAATCCTGCCGGGGGCGCTTCTTTTTTGCCTGGTCAGGGCGGTTTTGGGGTTGTTGTTGCGTGTGCGTCGCTACAGTTGACGAAGTCCCACACCTTGACGCAAAGGAGGCCAACACATGGCTGACGAGAAGAACTCCCCCGTAGACGTCGACAGCATCGACAACCTGTCCGACCCGGATGCCGACGCTTCCGTGCAGGAAACCGGCGAAGACAACGACTTCGAGGCAGACGGCGCGGACTAGGTAGTCCCCCCTTGGTTGTGGCGGCTGGCGGTGTTGCCGGCCGCCTTTTTCGTGCTTGTGGGGTGTTTGCTGGGGCTGGCGCTGGATGGCGCATTGTGGATGGCACATTTCGCCCCTTTCGCGCCAAATGCGCCATGCAGGATGCGCCATTTGGCCCGCCCGCACCGGCGCGACTCCAGACTGCTCCCCGTTTTTGGAACACCATTCCCACAATGTGATACATTCCTTCCATTCTGCGATACATAAATTCCATACGGCGGAACGGAAGGAATAGCGATGACAGCAAGCGTCGAACATCACCCGACACCGGCGGCACCAACCCCAGCCGCCATCCGGGAGACCACAGCGGAGGAGCGCGCCCGCGTCAGGCTCGCATCCACGATCGGCACGACCATCGAGTTTTACGACTTCTACGCGTACGCCACCGCAGCCGTGGCGGTCTTCCCGTTCCTCTTCTTCCCTAGGTCGGAGTCGAGCACGGTCGCGCTGCTGTCGTCGTTTGCAACGTTCGGCCTGGCGTTCATCGCACGCCCGCTCGGTTCGGTGCTGTTCGGGCACTTCGGCGACAAGGTCGGCCGCAAGGCCACGCTGGTTGGCGCGCTGTTGACCATGGGCATCACCACGTTCATCATCGGCCTGCTGCCCACCTACGCGCAGGCCGGCATCTGGGCGCCGGCACTGCTCGCGTTGATGCGCTTCTGCCAGGGTCTCGGCCTGGGCGGCGAGTGGTCCGGCGCAGCCCTTTTGTCCACCGAGACCGCCGCGAAGGGCCGCCGCGCCTGGGCCGGCATGTGGCCGCAACTCGGTGCACCGTTCGGCTTCCTGCTGGCTAACGGCCTGTTCCTCATCCTGGTCAGCGTGCTCGGCCACACCTCCGGCGACTTCGAGGGCGCGTTCATGGCCTGGGGCTGGCGCGTGCCGTTCCTGCTGTCCATCGTGATGGTCGGCATCGGTCTGTGGGTACGCCTGCAGATTGAAGAGACACCAGTGTTCCAGCAGGTGGAGCAGAACGACCAGAAGGCCGCTTCCCCGATGGCGGAGGTGTTCAAGACCGCCTGGAAGCCGCTGATCCAGGGCACGTTCATCATGGTCGGCTGCTACACGCTGTTCTACATCGTGACCACGTGGTTCCTCTCCTACGGCATCGGCTCCGCGGAGGAGGGTGTTGGCCTGGGCATCGAGTACCCGACCTTCCTGAAGCTGCAGCTGGTGTGCATCTTCGGGTTCATGGTGGGCATCCCGATCTCCGCGCGCCTGGCAGACACCTACGGCCGCCGCCCGACGCTGGGGCTGACCTCGGTGGCGATCATCATTTACGGCCTGTGCTTCAAGTGGCTGCTCAATCCGGAGACGTTCACTATGTTCTCGCTGGGCGTCTTTTTGTTCCTGGGCATGGTGCTCACCGGGTTCATCTTCGGCCCGATGTCCGCGATCTTGCCGGAGCTGTTCCCGTCGAATGTGCGCTACACCGGCTCGGGCATTTCATACAACGTCTCGTCGATTCTGGGTGCGGCGATCGCCCCGTTCATCGCAACGGCGCTGCAAACCAACTACGGCCCGAAGGCTGTGGGCTACTACCTCGTGGTGGTCACGGTGATCTCGCTGGTGGCGATCCTGTCCGCCCCTGAGACGAAGAACTTGGAGATGCACGAGGTTTAGAACCTCCCGCTGGCACTGGATGGCGCATCCTGCATGGCACATTTCGCCTCTTTCGCGCCAAATGCGCCATGCAGGATGCGCCATTTGGCCCGCCGGCACAGGCAGGAAACGCGCAAACTCGCACGCACACCCAGGCGACCACGCACCCAGCCACCCCAACCCCTTGCTTTCCACACCAGCAAGTGACACACTTGCACATATGGAAAACAACAACATCTCAAAGGAAGAGGCACGCGCCGCCCTCGAGCAGGTGGACGGGATCGAGCAAAGCGCCCGCAAGCCTCCCACACCGACGTGGGCCTACGCCATCCTCGGCACCAGTTTCGGCGTCACGATCGCCGGCACGATCATCGGCTGGAAGTACTGGTGGGTGTTGTTCCTGCTCATCGTCGTCGCCTGCATCGCGCTCGCCATCTGGGACAACAACCGTAACGTGCGCCCGAGCATGAAGCAGCCGCTACAGGAAGACCCGAAGCCGAACTGGGCCTCCGCACTTGCTCCAATGCTCGTCTTTCCGCTGACCTGGTTGGTCCCCGAGGGCAGTGTGGTCGGCGGGACCATCGCCGGCGTAATCACGGCGGTCATATTCACGGCCGTCATGATCCACGAAAGCAGGAACCGATGAGCGCCCCTAAAATCGACCCTGTTATTCACCCCCTGGCGCGGCTGAAGATCTGTGCGGCGTTGTACCACGGCGGTGCCGTCGAGAAGCAAACGTCCCGGCACGAGATGCGCTTCAGCTCGCTGCGGGACCAAATAGACCTGTCAGATTCAGCGTTGTCGAAGCAGTTGGACCGGCTCGAGGAGCACGGTTACGTCACGCGCTTTCGCGAGTACGGCTCATCCCGGGCGAAGGACACCGTGTGGGTCACGCTGACGGCGACGGGCGCGGAGGCGTTCGAGCGCCACACGGCGGCGCTGCGCGAGATCGCGGACGGGTAGATTCGGACGCATGAGTTTTCCAGGACCTTCCACCCAATCGTTCGCGCTGATCACCGGCGCGAGCCAAGGCATCGGCGAGGCCATCGCGCGCGACTTGGCGAAAGGCGGCCACAACCTCATTGTCGTGGCGCGTCGCGAGGAGGTGCTGACCTCGCTTGCCGACGACCTCGCCTCCGCCCACGGCGTCAACGTCGAAGTCTTCGCGGCGGATCTGTCGAAGGAACGTGACGTGACGGCGCTGCTCGACCACATCCGAAAGCGCCGGATCGACATTTGCGTCAACTCGGCCGGCATCGCCTCGTTCGGCCCGTTTATGCAGCAGGACTGGGACTACGAGACAAACCAGTTCAATCTCAACGCCACGGCGGTGTTCCGCATCACCAAGGCGGTGCTGGATCAGATGGTGCCGCGCGGCGAGGGCGCGCTGTGCAACGTCGGTTCCGCGGCCGGCAACCTGCCGATTCCGAACAACGCCACCTACGTGTTCACCAAGGCGGGCGTCAACCAGTTCACGGAGGCGCTGCACTACGAACTTAAAGGTTCCGGCGTAAACGTCACGCTGCTCGCCCCCGGCCCGGTGCGCGAGGCGCACATTCCGGAGGAGGAGCAGTCGATTGTGGACAAGGTAGTGCCCGATTTTCTGTGGACCACCTACGAGTCCTGCGCCGCCGACACGCTCAAAGCGATGCGCAAGAACCGGCGTCGCGTGGTGCCGGGCCCGCTGAGCAAGGCCATGGATGTTGTGTCGACATACGCCCCGCGCGGGTTGCTCCCGCCGATCATGGGCAAGTTCTACGCCAAGATGGGAGAGGAATAGATGGAAATCGCAGCCAAGGACAACCGCATTGTCTGGGTTGATCTTGAGATGACGGGTCTGGATCCGGCCCGCCACGTCATCGTCGAGGTTGCGGCGCTGGTCACCGACGCGGAGCTCAACATTATCGACGACGGCGTGGACCTGGTCGTCCACGCCACCGACGACGACCTGCAGCGCATGGACGACTTTGTCACCCAGATGCACTCCGAAAACGGCTTGTTGGACGATATCAAGGCGTCCACGGTCAGTATCCGAGAGGCTGAGGATGCGGTGCTGGCGCTCGTCGATAAGCACTGCGATCCTGCGCACCCGGCGCCGCTGGCGGGCAACTCGATCGCCACGGACCGGGCGTTTATCCGGGCGCACATGCCGCGTCTCGACGACGCCCTGCACTACCGCATGATCGACGTGTCCACCGTCAAGGAGCTGTCGCGACGCTGGTTCCCGCGCGCATACTTCAAGCAGCCGGAGAAGGGCATGGCACACAGGGCGCTGGCGGACATCGTGGAATCGATCCGCGAGTTGGACTACTACCGCCGCGCCGTGTTCGTGGACTCCCCCGGCCCGGATTCCGATGCGGCCGCGAAGGCTGCGGCCGGCGCGACCGAGACCTACCAGCGGTTTTTGTAAACTTCCGGTGAACGGCTAAGGTGTATCCCGCTGCAAAAAACAGCGATGGTGGCTGTAGTTCAGCTGGTAGAGCACCAGGTTGTGATCCTGGGTGTCGCGGGTTCGAGTCCCGTCAGCCACCCCAAAGAATAGCCGCTGACCTCGAGAAATGAGGTCAGGGGCTAACTCTTTCTTCGGCTAAAAGCTCGGCAACTACGCTTTAGATCGTGAAACACGGGTTAAGGGTCAAAATGTGTGTCTGGCGTCGGCGTGTCGTGGGGTTAGATGTGGCCTTTTTGGATGCCGATTGAGTGTGTGTAGTTGGTGTCGATAGCGTTGTCGTAGAGGGCTGGTCGTCCGGTTTCGTGGTCGGCTTGGTTCTCGTTGTGGGGTCAGGGTGGATACTTTGGCGAGTTGGTCTTGGCCCCAGTTGGACTGCCTGGCGATCTCAACCGGGTCGTCAGGCAGTTCCGCCTTGAGGTAGAGCCACCACTCCAGCATCCGGCGCTGGTGCTCCCCGGATCTGCCGCGGTGGGTGCGGGCAAGCAGTTTCAGCTGGGCGTTGATCCCGCCTTCAAGACTGTTCGTGGTCGATTTGATCCGGCTGGAATCGAGCACACCATCGGGTGGGTCGAGATAGACGAACAGTAGGTTGTTGCGTCAGAGGTGGTTGAGGCTGTTGTAGGCCTTGCGGGTGCGTTCATGCGTCCACGACCAGCTGCGTTGTTTCGTACAACGGTCGGTGGTCCACGTTTTCTGGTTCATCCAGTCGCGGTAGACGTTGCCGTATTCGTGGAGCTTGGCACCCCACGCGGCCGCCTCGTCAAGATCGGTGATCTTTGTGAGGTTGAGCGCGAGTTGGTAGATCGCCCGTCCCTCATCGGTGCGCGGGCGTGAGGTGGTGTAGCGGCGTACCACGCGTTGGGCGTGGACGAGGCAGCGTTGGATCTTGGTTGTGGGCCAGCACGTCTTGATCGCGGTGGCCGCACCTTGGCCACCGTCGATCACGGCGATCAGGGGCGCGGGGATGCGTTCGCACAGTTGCTGGTAGTCGCGCGTGGTTTCGCGTTTGCACCAGTGTCAGGCGATGACGTGATCCAAGGTGGCGGCCACAATGAGACATCCGCCGGCGGTGTAGGTGCCGTCAAGGAAGATCTGGTCGTAGACCCGGCCTTCGTGCCCAATGGTGGGATCGGGCACGTCAATGAGCCAGTACCACGAAAACCGCCGTTTCATGGTGGAGTGGCTGATTCCAGCGTCTTCTGCGAGCGGCCTCAGCGCGGTGGTCGATGTGCAGTGGGCGATGAATTGTTGAAACACCGCTGCGTAGGTGATATCGCTGCGGTTTTTGGTGGTTGACGCACCACAGATCTTGCACCGCCACCGAGTGGTGCCCTTGGATGTTGTTCCGTTGCGTTTCATTTCGCCGCCGCAGTGGCAGCGTGGTTGGTTCCTCGGCATTGAGCCACCACACCACCGGCGCCTACCACAACAACCACGCCACACCGGGGATATACGACCACAACAGCGGATATATGCTTTCGGGGCATATATTTCCGGAAAACACAAAGGTCAGATACCAGAAATCACCAATTCCGGACACACATTTTGACCCTTAACCCTGAAACACGCTCAAGCGTTAGACAGTCAGGGCGACAGTGCGGGTTAAGGGTCAAAATGTGTGTCTGGCGTCGGCGTGTCGTGGGGTTAGATGTGGCCTTTTTGGATGCCGATTGAGTGTGTGTAGTTGGTGTCGATAGCGTTGTCGTAGAGGGCTGGTCGTCCGGTTTCGTGGTCGGCTTGGTTCTCGTTGTGGGGTCAGGGTGGATACTTTGGCGAGTTGGTCTTGGCCCCAGTTGGACTGCCTGGCGATCTCAACCGGGTCGTCAGGCAGTTCCGCCTTGAGGTAGAGCCACCACTCCAGCATCCGGCGCTGGTGCTCCCCGGATCTGCCGCGGTGGGTGCGGGCAAGCAGTTTCAGCTGGGCGTTGATCCCGCCTTCAAGACTGTTCGTGGTCGATTTGATCCGGCTGGAATCGAGCACACCATCGGGTGGGTCGAGATAGACGAACAGTAGGTTGTTGCGTCAGAGGTGGTTGAGGCTGTTGTAGGCCTTGCGGGTGCGTTCATGCGTCCACGACCAGCTGCGTTGTTTCGTACAACGGTCGGTGGTCCACGTTTTCTGGTTCATCCAGTCGCGGTAGACGTTGCCGTATTCGTGGAGCTTGGCACCCCACGCGGCCGCCTCGTCAAGATCGGTGATCTTTGTGAGGTTGAGCGCGAGTTGGTAGATCGCCCGTCCCTCATCGGTGCGCGGGCGTGAGGTGGTGTAGCGCGTACCACGCGTTGGGCGTGGACGAGGCAGCGTTGGATCTTGGTTGTGGGCCAGCACGTCTTGATCGCGGTGGCCGCACCTTGGCCACCGTCGATCACGGCGATCAGGGGCGCGGGGATGCGTTCGCACAGTTGCTGGTAGTAGTCGCGCGTGGTTTCGCGTTTGCACCAGTGTCAGGCGATGACGTGATCCAAGGTGGCGGCCACAATGAGACATCCGCCGGCGGTGTAGGTGCCGTCAAGGAAGATCTGGTCGTAGACCCGGCCTTCGTGCCCAATGGTGGGATCGGGCACGTCAATGAGCCAGTACCACGAAAACCGCCGTTTCATGGTGGAGTGGCTGATTCCAGCGTCTTCTGCGAGCGGCCTCAGCGCGGTGGTCGATGTGCAGTGGGCGATGAATTGTTGAAACACCGCTGCGTAGGTGATATCGCTGCGGTTTTTGGTGGTTGACGCACCACAGATCTTGCACCGCCACCGAGTGGTGCCCTTGGATGTTGTTCCGTTGCGTTTCATTTCGCCGCCGCAGTGGCAGCGTGGTTGGTTCCTCGGCATTGAGCCACCACACCACCGGCGCCTACCACAACAACCACGCCACACCGGGGATATACGACCACAACAGCGGATATATGCTTTCGGGGCATATATTTCCGGAAAACACAAAGGTCAGATACCAGAAATCACCAATTCCGGACACACATTTTGACCCTTAACCCGACAGTGCCCCCGTCTGGGCTTCGCAAGTCGGCGAGCACTGGCGACCAGGGCCCGCCGTCGAGCCGGGGCGCTCTATCGGATCGCCCGCGTCGTCACTACTGGCATCGAACTCTCGGACGAAGAACTGCTGACTGCCCCGGTCTATTAGCAGGCACCTGTTACCGCAGTAACCGTCACGGTCGGGTGAGTCAGCCTGCAAACGCTAGCTAGCTGAACGGCTCGCATCAGTATAGGATCTCAAAAAGAGCTAACAGCTCTTTTCCTAGAAACCGGGCTACATGCATGAACCCGGTACCCCTACTGAGCAGGAATAACATGTCGCCTCGATCGACCACGGTGGGCAACACCCAGCAGTTTTCAGCGTCCGCAGTTACGAAAGTGCTCAAGCATCTCAACGTCGGAACGAAGAGAGGAGCGCGGGAACGCTGGTTGCAGGCTGTCGCCGCCCGGGTGACGAATCAACGCTCTGGTCTGGCAGCGGAGCTTTGTTCGTTACTTGGGGTCTCTCCGGCAGGGGTAGGTGCTGGCTGATCTTTCCATAGGGGAGATTAGCGTCTGCTACGAGGCACTTCTCGCCAGCCTAGATCCTGCTTCTCGTCGAAGTTCGGGTCAGTACTTCACCCCCGACGATGCTGCCGAGTTCATGGCGAGTCGAGCCAAGGACTTTGGTGAGGGCGTATGGATGGACCCTGCAGCGGCGTAGGCAACCTAGCATGGCATCTCGTTCACCATCAGGAACAGACGGGAAAGTTCGTCCGTGACCAACTCGTGCCATTGACCCGGATCCAGTTGCTCTCAAAACCGCGATAGCGTTGATCGGGGCCGACTTCCTACAGATCTCCGATTCCGCAGGCCTCCATCTGCTTCAGAAGCACTCCGTGCGTCGAGACTTTCTCAGCAGGGCCAAACTGCCCGACCATGATTTCGTCATCGTCAACCCCCCATACGCGAGGTCTGAGTTACGTCACGATTTCATGACGGGACCTGCTAGGGAGAATTTCGCGTACTTCATGGTGAAGATAGCTAAGAACGCCGAAGGCTTCATTGCTGTCACACCCGCTTCCTACGTTTCCGCGCCGAAATTCGGCGTCCTGCGGGAGATCATTGAGGATCATTTCCGAGGTGGAGACGTCTTTGTCTTCGACAACGTCCCCGACACGCTTTTCAGGGGCTACAAGTTCGGGAGCACCAACACATCAAGGACTAACTTTGTTCGGGCGGCTATCACAGTTTGCAGCCCGAACCACGACCGTTGGAGGATCACACCGATCATCCGCTGGCGCTCAGTATCAAGAGCCAGGATGTTCGCCAACTGTAGCTCGCTTCTCTCAGATCTTAAGAAGAGTCGGCGTGGTGAGTGGGCCAAGCTACCTCCCGGACTGGGGCCGTTGGGGGACTGGCTATCGGAAGCTCCTCAGGCCATCGGCGACCTCATCGTCAAGCACGTCACGCCGCACTCTCTCACCGTCGCGCTCACTCCGCGCTACTACATCTCCGCTTCTTTCCGGCCCCTCGACCGGGGGTCGAAAGCAGTGCTTCACTTCAGGACGGCGGAAGACCGCGATATGGCGGCCCTCGTACTCAATTCATCGATTCCGTATATCTGGTGGCGGGCGCTTGACGGTGGCGTCACCTTACCCCGACGTGTGCTCGAGACCACGCCAGTGCCCCGCATCGATGAGCTGGACCAATCTTTGCTGAATGCCCTGCTCCACGACGAGGAGGTATCACTCGTTACCAAAATGAACGCGGGCAAGGTCAACGAGAACATTAAGCGTCTCCGCCACCTCGTCGCCAGACTTAATAAAGCACTGATACCCCCGACTGATCTTGACCTTGACCTGATCTACGCGGAAGATATGTTCAGGTAATCACTACCCCCTCGGTTAGACTTAGGTCTACCCAAACATCGAGGAGTGGACATTGATCAGCAGCGGATCCCTTGAGTTCGACCAGCTCAAGAAACACCTTGACGAATCTCGCAGCGTGAGGCGCGAAGTGGAGTTCGCGTTCTCGGCGCTCTTGTCGGCCGCCAATCCCTCTGACCGAGGTACGCGTTTTCTTTTCGGCAACGGGGCCGAATGGATCCTTGCCGCTGCATCGTGGTCCGCTGGGGTTCTAACCGCCCCGTCGGGCCACAACGCAGACGGCTTTGATCTTGGAGACCTACTCAACAAATCGCGGTCGCTCTGGAGCGTCAAGGCGTCCGCATCGAAATCCTCCAGCTCGATCAGACTGATCAACTTCATGGGTAGCGGCGAGAACGCTGAATGGAAGGAACCCACCGTTTTCGTCTCCCCCTACTACTCGGGTGCGGTATTCATCGACCCGAATAAATGTCCTGAAATCAAAAGGCAGGTCAGAAACGCGACTGATGCTCTGACTCTAACTGGCAAGATCGTCCGAGACTTTGCGGACGAGAATCCTCAGAACAGAATTCGCTTTGATGTGGCTGTGAACCAAGGGGCGGCGAACAACGACCCGTACACGTTCATTAAGTCAATCCTTGACCCCAGCCACTTCCCTCACCTGGCAAAACCGTTTTTGGCCTCGGTCCCGTCGTCCGCGAGCAACCGTGTCGACGACATTCAACGGTTGGTTGAGCTGAGAGACCAGGGGCTCCTCAACAATGAGCAGTTTGCGAAGGCAGTTGACCAGATTGTGCAAAGCTGAGCCCGTCGTCTGCTGTAGGAGCCGCCAGAGCCGCCTCCGGGATCAGGAATGAACACTCACACCTGATCTCGGAGGTTTTCTCATGTCCATCACCCTGTCGCTACCCAACTACGAACTAACCGGGGTCATCCGTCACGACGCCAACTTGCGCATACTGGAGCTCATTGACCCCGACACCGGCGATTCTGAAGTTCTAAGCATCACGCTCCCAGATCACAGTCCAGCCTCTGAGTGCGTCTTCGTCAAGGACTACAGCGAGCACCGGGGCCTCACGGCGGCCCTGATCAGGGTAGGTGTCGGTGTGGTCATCCGAGAGCTCAAGATAGGCTGTTTCCGGTCCCGCGTCATTGAGTTGCGGGTGCTCACGTAGACTCGCCTGCCCACTGCAGTGTGCGCGTGGCGCAGCGCATGAGCAGCTGCGCAGCTCCGGGAGAAAGACTGACTCTGCCCTATCACTCTAGGAGACCGCGATTTCTGCCCCGATCCCTGCCCCGCGTGCCACCACTCTGACCAACCCAGGTCAGTTGATCGCCAACGTTCCTGCCCTCCTCGGCTTCTATCCGCAAGACAGCATCATCTGCACGGTATGAACCACGCCAGGGACCGCGAGTACCGACTCGGCCCCATCCTGCGGGTGGACACGCCCGATGCTGTCCCTCTGACCCTCGAGCTCACGGGCGTGATCGAGCCCACCGACATCGCACTGATCTTCAGTGCGTCACCGATGTCACGGAGGATGTCCAGCAGGCCCTCAGGGTTATTCGCGAGATTGCCGGCCACCTTGTGGAGGGTGTCTGGCACTGCGATCGCATCGAAGAAGGTGAGTCGCTGGAACTACTTCACGGAGACACCGTTCCCGGTGGTCCTGCATGGCGTCACACCGTCATCCCGGCCCTGCATCAGGCGGTGGCACCATCTCGGAGTCGAAGACCAACCGGGCTCACCGGATTCCCATCCTCGATCCCCGGATCAACGCCCACTTCCTCGACCGCCGGCCTGGCGACGAGGACCGGTTTGTGATCGGTAGCCCCACGGACACGAAAAAGGTCTGGGAGGACGGGAACTGTAGGAAATGCGTTGCGGCTACCTACACCGCTTGGTCAACAGAACTGTCCATCCCCTTACTGAAGCATGCACGGACACACCTCTGGCGGACCACGCTCAACGAACTGACCAAAAGCGCGCTGTAGTCCGAGCAGAGGGCCGCCTTTTCGGCCACACCGAGGAAATCAACCGTCAGGCTTACACCGACCGAACCAACTTCGGGGGCATCGCAGCAGCAGCTGGGCCAGTCCTCGTCGGGGCCGAAACTACACTCAAAACTACCCGCAATTTGCGTGTAGTCCAGTGAGTTTCAGTGCGCTCCAGTTGGCTCACCCTATGACCATCATGGCACAGAAATGACCTATTACCTGCCACTACACCCAATCCGCCTGGGGCGCACCACAGCGCGCTATGCATTCTACCCATGATCCTGGGTGTCGCGGGTTCGAGTCCCGTCAGCCACCCCGAAGATACCCCGTAGCCTGTATGGACAGGTTGCGGGGTAATTCTTATTTCCGGTGGGTCACGGAATAGCTGTTGCCGCGAACTCGTTGTGGAGCGCATGTCCACACTGTTTGATTCCCTCGAAGTGGGTCGCATGACCCTGCCAAACCGCATTATCATGGCTCCGCTGACGCGCTCACGCGCGGGACGCGACGGGGTGCCAACCTCGCTGCACAAGACCTACTACTCGCAGCGCGCCTCGGTGGGCCTCATTGTCACCGAAGGCGTCTTCCCCACCGTCAGCCGCCGGACCTTCCCCGGTCAGCCCGGTATCGACACAGCCGAGCAGATTGCCGGGTGGCGCCGCGTCGCCGACGCTGTCCACGAGGCCGGCGGGCACATCTTCATGCAGGTGATGAACGGCGGACGGCTCTCCCACGCCAGCCTGCAGGAAGGCACGGAGCCGGTCGCGCCATCCGCGGTGGCCTCCGGCACTGCGGTCCGGGACTTCGAATCGCGAAAGGATTGCCCGGTCCCCCGCGCGCTGGACGCCGCTGAGCTGCCAGGCATCGTCGACGAGTTCCGCCAGGCCGCCCGAAACGCTATCGACGCGGGCATGGACGGCGTGGAGATCCACGGCGCCAACGGCTACCTGCTGCACCAGTTCCTCTCCCCGAATTCGAACTTGCGTGAGGATGTCTACGGCGGATCCCCGGAAAATCGGTTCCGGCTCGTCGAGGAGATCCTTCGCGCCGTGGCAGATGAAATCGGGGCGGACCGGGTGGCTATCCGCCTGTCGCCGCAGAACAACATTCAAGGTATCGAGGAAATGGACGAGGCGGACGTGCTGGCCACCTACGGCGGGCTGCTCCGCGCTACCGCCGACCTCGGCATCGCCTACGTCTCCATCACGCACGCGGATCCCGCAGGGGAGGTCGTGACCGAGCTGGTCGCACGTGCCCGGGCGAATGGCCGCACGCGCGTGTTCCTCAACAATGGGCGCGGTGAAGAAACCGACCGCGACACGGCCGAGCGGCTGGTGCAGCAGGCGGACGCCGTCGTAGTGGGCCGGCTAGCCATCTCCAACCCGGACTTGGTGCGCCGCTGGAAGGAAGGGCTGCCGGTGACCGCACCGGACGCGTCAACCTTCTACACCGGCGGTGAGAAGGGCTACACCGACTACCCGTTTTACACGGTGAGCTCGCAGCAAAACTAGCGCGTTTACCTACGAGTACAGCTGCTCGCCGTCGCCGCCGGAGCGCTGGTCCCACTCGAGGTTCCAGTAGCCCAGGCCGTCGTACGGAGTCAGGGTGGATCCGGCGGTGTTCTTCACCACCACCGGGTCGCCACGCTTCACAGTGTCCTGGAACCACTGCGCGTCCTCGTAAGAGGCGTTGATGCAGCCGTGCGACTGGTTCTGCGAGCCCATCGCCCACAGCGCCCACGGCGCGGAGTGGACGTAGATGCCGGAGTAGGACAACTGCGTGGCGTAGTCCACGTCGGTGACGTAGCCGCCGGCGTCCAAGCCGAGGCCGAACGTGCGCGAATCCATGGTCAGGTGGGTGTGCTCGTCGCCAACGACGTAGGTGCCGTTCGGGGTGTCGAACTGCCCGTCGGTGCCCAGCGAGATCGGGAACTCCTTGATCAGTTCGTCGTTTTCGTAGACGCGCAGCATCTTGTCGTAGTTGTCCACGACGGTCTCGACCTTGTTGCCGATAGTGAAGGAGATCTCGCTGTCGTCGCCGCCGTAAACGCCCTCGTCGAGTTTGCGGCCATACAGGTCCGCCTTCACCGTGACCTCGGTGCCCGGCTCCCAGTACTCCTTCGGGCGCCAGCGCACCTCGTACGGGTCGAGCCAGAAGAACGCGCCTTCAGTGTCGTTGGAAGTCTCCACCGAGATGCGCTCCTCTATCGCCTTGGTGTCCTCGATGGCGTTGTCGAAGCGGATGGTCACCGCCTGCGCAACGCCGACCTCGGAGCCGTCGAGCGGGCCGAGGTACGCGTTCACTGTCGCCGCGGGCGAGACCGTAGTAAACGACGAGACGACCTTCTGGCCTTCCTTATCACGCGCCTCGATGGTGTATTCGCGGCCGTATCCGAGCGGTTCCGCGGTGGTCCATTCGGTGTTGTCGTCGTTGAACTCGGATTCGACCTCGCGGCCTTCCTCGTTGGTCATGGTCACGGATTCCAGCCCAGCCTCCGCGCTCACCGTCACCGGCTCGCCCGGCTCGACGTCGGTCGCGCCGTTGGTCACGGACACCTTCGGCGGGCGCGCGCTTTCCGACGTCTCCACCTCCGTCGTTTCCGCAACCTGTTCCAACTGGTTGCTCTGTGCCGGCGAGCAGGCGACGATCATCGACCCCGCAGCCAGCACCGCCATCATCGCAGTACAGCGGCGAACCGCGCGAAGGTGAAGCACGACGAACCCCTAAACATCTCGAATGTTTTTCTTAAACGCCATTACTTTAACCGGTATCGGCACAAAAACCACTATCTCTATTCACCGCGTTTCTGCACTCGCTTAACGACGACAAAATCCGCCCCTCACCTGCCGATTTCACGCATTGGCAACCCGCTGCTAATGTAATGACCCGTTGCAGCGAGCAACAACAACCAAATTAGCGCCATTAGCTCAATTGGCAGAGCAACTGACTCTTAATCAGTGGGTTCGGGGTTCGATTCCCTGATGGCGCACAAAACTTCAAGCCCCTGACCGGAACCCCCGGCTAGGGGCTTTAACTCTTGCTTAGCGCGCCTGAGAGTAGGCTGACAGTTATGAACACTGCGCTTCTTATCGTCGATGTCCAGAACGACTTCTGCCCCGGCGGCAGCCTTGCAACCGCCCGCGGGGATGAAGTGGCGTCGAAAATCGCGGAATTGATTAAGTCCTCCGACAACCGCACCCGGGAGTACTCGCACGTGCTGGCGACGCAGGACTGGCACATCGATCCGGGTGAGCACTTCTCGGACGATCCGGATTTCGTGGATACGTGGCCCGTGCACTGTGTGGCCAACTCGCACGGCTCGCAGATGCGCGGCCCCGTGGACACTTCGCTTATCGACGAGTTCTTCCGCAAGGGCGAGTACTCCGCCGCCTACTCGGGGTTCGAGGGGGTCTCGCCGAGCGGCGTCGGGCTGGCTGACTGGTTGCGCGACAACGAGGTCCGCGAGTTGGACGTGTGCGGTATCGCGACCGACTTCTGCGTGCGGGCGACGGTGCTCGACGCACTGAAGGAGGGCTTCAAGGTTCGCGTGCTACGCAGCATGTGCTCGCCAGTGGACGATAAAAGCGGTGCCGACGCCCTGCAGGAGATGCAGGACGCCGGCGCGGAGATTATCTAACTACTTCGTCGGGTTGTAGCCCAGGATCTCTTCCATCTCGCCCATTTCGGCGGTTTGGACCTCGATCATTTCCTTGGCCATCTCGCGAAGCGGCTCGTAGGCGCCGCCGTCCACCTCGCCCTGCGTCATCTTGATCACGTGCGCGTGGTGGAAGTGCATCATTTCGAGGAATGCGGTGCGCAGGTCGTCGCCACGCAACTGCGTAAACTCCTCCATCTGCTCAGGCGGGAACATGCCGTTGGCAATGTGCTTGGAGTGAGCGGCCATATCCTTATCGATGCCCCACTCGTCGGCCCACGCGTTCATCTGCTCGTTTTCGCGCTCCTGGCCGTCCTTGATGCGCTGAGCGAGGTCGCGCACCTGCGCATCGTCGACGTCAGAATCCAGCAGCACGTCCGACATGTCGATCGCCTGCTGGTGGTGCGGCACCATCATGCCCAGGAAGTGGACGTCAGCGCCGTTGTACTCGGCGTCCGCGGACGTCGACGTTGCGGCGGTCTCTTCCTCCTGCGTGAACGCGGCGCGTATCGACGGCCCCGCCACCGTCAACACCAGCGCAATCGCGGCAATGACGGCGAGCGCGATCCACAGCGGCTTCTTATTGTCGCGCATCTGCTCGAGTTCGTGGTCGTTCTGATCGTGAACCATTGATACTCCCTTTCGGTCTTATAGGGAGCGTACCTTATACCGGCTCGGCGATGGTGATGATGTTATCGGCGTAGCCCAGCGCACCGCCAATGAATTGGCCACCGCAAGTGATCAGCACGAGACGGTTCGGGCCGGTGGCGTCGTTGACCTCCGGCGGGAAGTCCGAACCCTTCGGCAGGCGGTACGGCGCCTGGGTCACACGGAACGTCTGTGGGTTGCCGTCGATGTAGATCTCAAACTCGTCGCCGAGATTCATGTTGGCAAAGCGTGCGGCGTAGCCGGTGCCCTGGCCCTGGTAGTTGATGTGGCCCGTGATCACCGACGAGCCCACCGCTCCGTCCGCGCCCGGCACCGCCGACGCGGAGTACCAGCCCAGGCGGGAAACATCCGACGGCGGGATCAGCGCGCCGGCGTCAGTCAGCTGCACCGGGTCCACCGCCGCGATGTCGCCGCCGACGTCCATGGCCATGCCCTCGAAGCCGACGAACTGGCCTGGGGCCGCCTCGTACGGGACTTCCTGCTCGCCCTCCGGGTCGACGTAGCCGCCGTCGGTTGGGGCGGCGGGCTCGTCGTCATGCTGCTCCTGCGACGGCGCCGCCACAGGGGCCTCAGACGCCGTTGCGGCCTGTTCCTCCGCTTGCTGACCGTCGCGGTCGTTGCGGAAGGTGTAGATAGCCAACTGCACGAGCACCAGCGCGATCGCGAGCACCGCGATGGCAATCCACCACGGGCTGCGCTTGTTCTCGGGCTCGCGAGCGTGCTTCGGCTTGTACTCAGCAGGCTCGGACTGGGCTGTCGTGGCCTCCGGATCGGGCTCGGGGGTGCCGTTGGGGACGATGCTGGACATGGGCCTTCCTGGGGTCGTCGATTAGCGGCGCGACAGCAGCTTCTGCAGCTCCTTGAGCTCGCTCTTGCGCTTGCGACCGTTGTAGGCCTTGATGCCGATCAGCGCGGCGATACCGACGACGACACCGCCGATGACCTTCTGCACGGTCTCGTCCTGCAGCCAGGACGCTGCCTGTTCCTTCGCGTTCCCGGCGAGGTTGGACGGGTTGGTGCGGTCTGCGAGCTCGTCGAGGGTGGACGCGAGCTGGCCGCGGGTGCGCTCGAGGTCGCGTTCGATGTCGTGGATGTCACGTGCCATTGGTCTATTGCTCCTCTATTGGAAAGTTTGTATTACTCGGCGTTTCACCGTCGAGGGACCAGCCTAGTGTAAAACGGGGTGTCATGACTGACTCCATTCGCCTTGAGGCGGGCGACACCGCCCCCGCATTTTCTCTGTCCAACGACCGTGGCGAGACCGTCTCGCTTGCCGATTTCTCCGGCTCCCGCGTCATCGTCTACTTCTACCCGCGCGCAAACACCCCGGGCTGCACGACTGAGGCGTGCGACTTCACGGAGAACTTCGACCAGTTCGACGGCGCGGGCGTGAAGGTCATCGGCATCAGCCCGGACAAGCCGGAGGCGCTGGCGAAGTTCCGCGCCGACCACGACTTGAACGTCGAGCTGCTTTCCGACCCCTCCAAGGAAACACTCACCGCCTACGGCGCGTTCGGCGAGAAGAAAAACTACGGCAAGGTCGTCCAGGGTGTGATCCGCTCGACCTTTTTGGTCAACGTCGCCGATAACGGCAACGGCACCATCGAGACCGCGCAGTACAACGTGAAGGCCACCGGGCACGTGGGCCGCATCCTGCGCGACTGGAACATCTAGCTTTACGACGACACCACGACGCCAAAAGGCCCCGCCCTCCCCTCTCTGGGGAGCGCGGGGCCTTCAGCCGTACAGCGCCTTAGATGTAGGCCGGCATATCCGCATCCAGTGCGGTGCCGCCGGACGGGATCTGCTTGATCTCGCCACGCGGGCTGTCAGCCGGGACTGGCTTACCGGCCGGCTTCGGCGTGTGGACCGTCGAGGTCGACGGTGCCGGGGCCGGAGCAGGCTTGGACGGGACCGGCTTCGGCGCAGGCTTCGGAGCCGGCGTCGAGGAGCCACCGCCGCCCAGCAGCGCCGGGATCATGCCCAGGCCCGGGATGAGCAGCAGCCACCACAGCTTGTCGCGGTCGACAGAGCTGCCCTCGTCCGGGGAGTCGCCACCGTCGGAGCCCGGAGTGGTGGTCGTCGAGGTGGTCTCGGACGGCACCGGAGCCGGGGTGGTCTCCTCAGTGGAGGTCTCCGCCGGGGTGGTCTCCGCCGGGGTGGTCTCCTCAGTGGTGGTCTCCGCCGGGGTGGTTTCCTCAGTGGTGGTCTCCGCCGGGGTGGTCGGCGTGCCGCCCTCGGACGTGACCGTCTGGAACGAGTCGTTGATGTCCTCGTGCTCAGCGATCGGGTTGTCGTCCGAGTAATCGTTCGGGGTGTCGCCACCCTTCGGGTTGTCCTTGCCGGAACGGTCAACCTCGGTGGAGGTGATCGTCTCGTAGGCCACGGCCGCAACCACCGGGGTCTCGGCATTGGTCACCGGGATGTCCACGGTGATCGTGCCGGAGGATGCCTCCGCGGTGAAGGTCACGGACTTGGTACCCAGGACACGGCCCTCAGAGTACGGAGCCTTCTCGCCCACGCGCTCGACGAGCTTCGCGGTCGCGGTGTAGGTCTTGCCCGGGACCAGGCCCCAGTAGTTGACCACGTCGCGGACAGTCGCACCGTTTTCAACGACGCCACCGTTTGCGAAATCAGCGTTGGTGGACACGCCCGGCTCCATCGACGGGACGTTGCCACGGTCGACGTTCGGGGAAACCACGGTCTGCGCAGCATCCTGGATGTCGCGGTGCTGTGCGATCTTCTCCGGAACGCGGTTGCCCTCCGGCAGATCCTCGCCCTTCGCGTCGACCTCAGTGGAGGTCAGGCGCTCGAAGGCGACAGCCGCGTAGATCGGCTCGTTGACCCAGGAAGCGACGGTGATGTCGACGTTTTCGACACCGAAGCCGTCCTCCGAAGCGGTAAACTGCTTCTCACCCTGGCCGATGATTGCGCCGTTGTGCTTAGCGACGAGATCAGCAGTCAGCGTGTAGGTCTTACCCGGAACCAGGCCCGCGTAGCGGACGGAGTCGACGATGGTCGCGCCAGCGACAACCTGCTTGGAGCCGGTTGCGAAGTCGGCGTTGGTGCCGATGTACGGCTCCTCCTCGAACACCGGCGGGGTGTCCGGGGTCTTCGGGCTGCGGACAGTCTGGTTCTGATCGTTGATGTTCTTGTGTTCAGCGATCGGGTTGTCGTCGGTCAGATCGTTCGGGGTGTCGCCACCCTTCGGGTTGTCCTGACCGTTTTCATCAACCTCGGTGGAGGTCAACGTCTCGAAGGCGACAGCGGCGCGAACCGGCGTGTCGATGCCCTCGTTGACAGTGATCTCCACAACCTCAGAGCCGTTGCCGGTCTCCGACGCGGTGAACGTCTTGGTGCCAGTGCCGATGACGGCCTCGCCGTAGACGTTCTTGTCCGCCAGGTTGTTGAAGGCGTCCTTGCTGACCAGCTCAGCATTCAACGTGTAGGTCTTACCCGGGACCAGGCCCTGGTACTTGACCGTGTCGTTGACCACAACACCGGAGACAACTTCCTTCGCACCGTTAGCGAAGTCAGCAGTCGTACCGATCTGCGGGTTCGGGAACCACACCACCGGCGGCACGACCGGAGTCGTGGACGTCGGCTTGGTCGGCTTGGTCGGCTCGGTGGTCTTTTCAGAGGTAGCCGGCTCGGTAGCAGTCGGCTCAGTCGGCTCCGTGGTGGTCTCCTCGGAGTCGGTCGGGGTCGACTCGGTGGTCCCGCAGTCCTCCGGCGTGGTGACTACCTCAGTGGTCGTCTCCTCAACCGTGGTGCCCGGGACAGTGGTACCCGGAACCGTGGTGCCCGGCTCAGTTGTGTCCGGGTTGGTGGTACCCGGAACCGTGGTACCCGGCTCCGTCGTACCCGGCTCAGTGGTGCCCGGAACGGTGCTGGTCGAAGTGACCGGCTTGCACACGTCCGTGGTCGGGGTCTCCGGCGAGGTCGGCGGCAGCAACGGAATCGTCGTGGTCGGCACCGGCTCCTCAGAAGTCGGCGTTGCCGGCGAGGTCTCAGGCGTCGGCTGCTCGGAGGTCTTCGGAGTCTCCTTGCTTTCGACCGTCTGGTCCTTGTCCTTGAGGTCCTTGTGCTCGGCGATCTCGTTGTCGTCAGACGTCTCCGGGGTGTCGCCACCCTTCGGGTTGTCCTTACCGGCGCGGTCGACCTGCGTGGAGGTGAGCTCCTCGAAGGCGACAGCGGCGGTGACAGTCTCATCCACCGGTGCGTTCGTGACCACGATGGTCACATCCTCAGAACCGTTCGGCTCAGTCGGGATGAACGTCTTGTTGCCGGAACCGAGAACAGTCTTGCCGTCTTCCTTATTAATAAGGTCGGCGGTCAGGGTGTAGACCTTGCCCGGAACCAGGCCCTCGTAGGTGACGGTGTCAATCACAGCAACGCCGTTCTTGACTTCCTGTGCGCCGTTGGCGAAGTTCGCGTTCGTGGAGATCTTCGGGTTACGGACCGTCTGGTCCTCATCGTCGATTTCCTTGTGGTCAGCGATCGGGTTGTCGTCAGACGTCTCCGGGGTGTCGCCACCCTTCGGGTTCTCGTTGCCACCGCGGTCAACGACCGTCGAGGTGAGCTCCTCGAACGCAACAGCAGCGGTAACAACACGGTCCTTCGGAGCGTTGTCGACGGTGATCTCCACGTCGACGGAACCGTTAGCTTCCTTCGGGGTGAAGGTCTTGGTGCCGGTACCCAGGACGGTCTTGCCGTCAGCCTTATCAATCAGCTGCGCGGTCAGCGTGTACTCCTTGCCCGGCACAAGACCGGAGTAGGAGACGGTATCAACAACCACGGCACCGTTGGTCACCTCAGACGAACCCTTCTCAAAGTTCGCATTCGTGGTGATGTGCGGAACACCAACAGTCTGGTTGGCGTCGTCGATGTCCTTGTGCTCAGCGATCTTGTTGTCGTCGGACGTCTCCGGGGTGTCGCCACCCTGCGGGTTGTCCTGACCAGTCTTCTCCACCTCGGTGGAAGTGAGCTCCTCGAACGCAACAGCAGCGTTTACCGGCTTAGTGACATCGTCGTTGACCTTGATTTCAACGTCGACGGAACCATCGGTGGTCTCCGGCGTGAAGGTCACAGTGCCCTCACCCAGAACCTTGCCCTCCTGGTACGGAGCCTTCTCACCGATGCGCTCCATCAGCTTCGCGGACAGGGTGTACTCCTTGCCCGGAACCAGACCCTTGTAATCGACAGTGTCGATCACGGTGTTGCCAGCAACAACCGCAGTCGAGCCATTCTCGAACTTCGCGTTGGTCGCGATGCTCGGCTCGAAGACGGTGCGGACCGTCTGGTCCTCATCAGCGATGTCCTCGTGCTCGGCGATCGGGTTCGCCTTCTTGCCGTCAGTCTCTTCGCCGGCAGCGTTGACTTCCTTGGAGGTCAGACGCTCGAACGCAACCGCAGCCTGCACCGGGTTCGGGGCGTTGGTCACAGCAATTTCGACCTTGACATTGCCGTTTGCCAGCTCACCCTCGGTGCCCGGGACCACGAAGGTCACCGCACCAGTACCCAGGACGTTGTTCTCATCCTGCTTATCGACGAGCTTCGCATCCAGCGTGTAGGTCTTACCGGCAACAAGACCGGAGTAGTACACGGTGTCCACAACGGTGGTGCCGTTCTGGACAACGTTTACGCCGTCCTCGAACTCCGCAACAGTGCGAATGTCCGGGTTCGGGTTAAAGCCCTGCGTGACCGTGGTGGTCACAGTCTGGTTCGGGACGGTTGCAGTGGTGGTCGGAGTCTCAGTCACCGTGACGGTCGGAGCCGTGCTGGTCACAGTCGTGCCCGGCGCGGTCGTCGTAGTCGACGGACCATCCTCAACCACAGTCGTGCCCGGCGCGGTCGTTGTAGTCGACGGACCATCCTCAACCACAGTCGTGCCCGGCGCGGTCGTCGTGGTCGACGGGCCCGGTTCAACATGGGTCGTGCCCGGCGCGGTCGTCGTAGTCGACGGACCATCCTCAACCACAGTCGTGCCCGGCGCGGTCGTCGTAGTCGACGGACCATCCTCAACCACAGTCGTGCCCGGCGCGGTCGTCGTAGTCGACGGACCATCCTCAACCACAGTCGTGCCCGGCGCGGTCGTCGTAGTCGACGGACCATCCTCAACCACAGTCGTGCCCGGCGCGGTCGTCGTAGTCGACGGACCATCCTCAACCACAGTCGTGCCCGGCGCGGTCGTCGTAGTCGACGGACCATCCTCAACCACAGTCGTGCCCGGCGCGGTCGTCGTAGTCGACGGACCATCCTCAACCACAGTCGTACCCGGCGCGGTCGTCACCGTGGCGGGCGCAGTAACAGTGGTTGTCGGGGTCACCAGAACCGTAGTTGTATCGGCAGTTACAGTTGTGGTCGGAGTTGTTGTTTGAGTAACAGTGCTGGTCGAAGATCCCTCGGTAGGCGTGGTTTTCGCTGTAGTCGAGGTGGGTGGGACCGGTTCACCAGTCGAATGCGGTTTAACCGTCTGATCTTGATCATTCGGATCTTCATGCTTTGCAATTGTGTGCTTACCTGTTTGAGGCATGCCATCTGCCCGGATCCCCCGGGCAGTTAACACCTCGTAGACGACACCCACCTCGCCAGGTTTGATGTCATCGGCATCATCAATTTTGACAACTACCCGGCCTGACACAGATCCGTCAGGGTTGTCGACCCGATCCAGAAAAATCTCAGAATTTTCCGGGTAAAATTCGGTATGGCCGTGCCCTTCTTCTTCAAGATTGCCCGCCGCATCCTTTCGATGCATTGTCGCATCGAGCCGATACTCATATCCCGGGTAGATATTTTCAATGTAAACAGTGTCATACATGTAGTTCGAAGCCCTACCCGGCAGCGTCTTAACTACTGAGTTTTCGCTGAACGATGCGACAGTGCGCAGTTTGGGTTTTGGAGCATCACGTTCAGGAACAACCACCACGTCTTGTCCAGAAGACTCAACGATTAAGCCACCGATTTCTCCACTTTTCAGCGGAAGGCGTTGAACGTTCTCGGTTAGGTAATCAAACACATCCTGTGCGCCTCGATCTAACCCTGAAATATCTGCATCGTCAGATTGAGCCCAAATGGCCGCGGAAGTAGCGGCAATCAAATCGTCTCTGCTCACACCGGAAAAACCCATCTCAGCAGGAGACTTATGCGGGTAGGAATTGTGAACGATCCAGTTAATTTTTTCCCGTCGCGACTGAGCGTCATCCGAGCTGCCGACAAGTAGGTTGGTGGGTTCCGACCTCGAGCCATACGAATCCCAGTCCGACACAGTACCGCGCCAGATCCAAGAACCGTTTGAAGGCGTTGCTCCCCTTCTGCCTTCAACACAATAAACCCAGTAACCGACATTCTGTCCGTTCACTGTCCCCGTGAACCAGTTCAAGGTTGTTGCTTGATCGAGGTCTCCGGTAAACCCAGGAATGTCCAAGTCTACATGTGAACCCCCCTCCCCGCGATCTGGATTGTATTGAAGCTGAGCACCAACGTTCTGCGCTTGAGCGGATGGAGAGGTCAGGCCGCTCAAAACCAGCGCGATCGACGCAAGCAGGGATACGAACACCCCCCACCACGATCTAGTTCTTGCTGGACTATCTAACACAGGCTCCACCTTTCACTCGCCGAGTAGCACGTTGCCAACTCGTTTCCGACACCCCACCCAGGCGACACGCCGAAGGCAGGGAAATTCCAGAAAAAACATAACCCACTAGCAGCTGAAGGGCAACGGCATAAGCGCAGGTCAGAGACAGTTGTAAGTTAGTGACCCACTTCCTTAACGTCCCCTCAGGATGGAAAGTGAGTTATCCCTACAACGCGCTGGCGAAACATTTCTAGACAAGAGAGCGCTGTTGGAAACTCGAGAATTTCTAAGGTTTGCCGAAACGCCCCCACTACCCCCGCAAAGATTGGTGCGCCCGGAGAGACTTGAACTCTCACGCCATAAGGCACTGGAACCTAAATCCAGCGCGTCTGCCAATTCCGCCACGGGCGCCGTGGAACGGAATATTACACGCACTGGCGGCCTGACCAGAAAACGGGCCGCGGGCAACGGTTCAACAACATATAAATAAGGTGCAATTCAACTATGGCATCAAACTTTTGTTTGGTCTTGGGTGCTCACCGGGTAATATCTGCACCTGTGAGCGACAAATTGGAACACACGGACGCGGATGAGGCGAACCCGATTCCGCAGCGTGAACGTGTGCGAGTGCGGTGGTGGCACGTGCTTCTGCTCATCGCCGCTGCGGTGACGTGCCTCCTGCTCGCCCGCTGGCAGTGGGATCGCTACCAGTCCGGCACCGGCACGCTGCAAAACCTCGGCTACGCACTGCAGTGGCCGTGCTTCGCAGCGTTTTTCATCTACGCCTACCGCGTGGGCATGCGGATGGAAAACGACAAGATCGAGGCCGAAAACGCAGGTCTGACCATGAACGACCTCTACGAGGCCGACCTGGAAAAGTACGGCGAGCACAAACCCGTCACCGAGATCGACGAGGACTTCCTCCCCTCTCGGCCTGAGATGGACGTTGAGGAATTCAACGACCTTGTGGCCCCGCGCCGGAACACAAACACTGAAGGTAAAGGTGAATCAGCATGACGCAGCCCAGCCCCCAGACCACGCCGAACCAGCCTGGTCAGCCGGCGAAGATCCACCCGGAGCGCCAGCGACGCGTGAAGCAGGCGCTCACGTTTTTCACTATCACCGCGTGGATCACTGGTGTGCTGTTCCTCTTGCTTATTACCCGCATGATCATGCAGTACGGCTTCGATATGAACGTCGACTACCTGTCCTGGGTTGCACGCGTGCACGGGTTTGCGTTCGTCGCGTTCCTCATGACCTCGCTGAACCTGGGGTCTAAGGCCCGCTGGTCAGCCGGCACCTGGATCTCCACGGCACTGTCGGGTGTTGTGCCGTTTATGTCCTTCATCGTGGAGAACAAGCGCCGTAACGAGGTTAAGGAAAAGTTCCAGCTGGCCTAGGAACTACTCGGTGTCGGTCTTGGTCAGCACCATCAGACCGACCTTTTCCGCCTCGTCATTTTTCGGGGTGAACGTCAGCGAGTCGCCGGACAGTTCTGCGTCGTACTCGAGGTCCTGGTGCGTCAGGGGATCCTCGAGCTTGAACTCCTTGTCGTCACGCAGGCAGTTCGCCTCGTTGGTCTCCCCGCTTGCTTCGGTCATCTGCCACTTGCAGTCGTCGTCGTCAATGGTGATTGTGGCCTGACCACCAGCCTGGTCTTCCTGAACTGCGGTGACGTCGCCCGACCAGGTGCCGTCGAAGTCGCCGGCTTCCCCGCAGGCGGTCAGCAGCGCGGAGGATGCGAGAACAGTGGTTGCAAATGCGATCGTTTTCTTCATGCGTTCACTCTAACGAAAACGTCACTGCAACGCGGCGATGTGCTGCGCCAACTCCCGCAATGCCTTGCCGCGGTGCGAGCGCGCATTCTTTTCCTCGGGCGAAAGTTCCGCGGACGAACGGTCCGGCGCGTCGCTAGGCGCGAACAGCGGATCGTAGCCGAAGCCACCCTCACCCCGCGGCTCGCGCAGCAGTTCGCCTTCCCAACGGCCCTCGGCGGTGTAAATCCCACCGGCTGGCGTGGCCAGGGCGCAGCAGGAGACGAAGGCTGCGCGGCGGTCGTTGATATCCGCCATCTGGTTCAGCAGCAGCTGGTTGTTGGCGGTGTCGTCGCCGTGGGTGCCGGACCAGCGCGCGGACAAGATGCCCGGCATGCCGTTGAGGGCCGTCACGGCCAGGCCGGAATCGTCGGCGACGCACGGCAGGCCGGTCGCCTCCGCACCAGCGCGGGCTTTGAGTACGGCGTTTTCCTCGAAGGTGAGGCCGTCTTCAACGGGGTCGGGGTACGCGGGGGCGTCGTCAAGCGAGACCAGTTCCACGCCCTCGATGTTTAACTCGCGCAGCACCTGGTCGAGTTCGCGGACTTTGCCCGGGTTCCGGGACGCGACAAGAACTTTTACCATCCCAGCGCCACCTTCTGCGCGGCGATGAGTTCCTCGCAGCCCTTGGTGGCCACATCCAGCATCTCGCCCAACTGCTCGCGGCCGAACAGGCCGTGCTCGCCGGTGCCTTGGATCTCCACGAAGTTGCCGCCCTCCTGCATAACCACATTGAGGTCCACCTCGGCGCGGGAATCCTCCTCGTACGGCAGATCGAGGCAGACACGGCCATCGATGATGCCGGCGGAGACGGCCGCAATCGGTTTGAGCAGCGGCTCGCCGGGGACGACGCCGCGTTCTTTGAGGACAGAGATGGCGTCTGCAAGCGCGACGTACGCACCCGTGATGGAGGCGGTGCGGGTGCCGCCGTCGGCCTGGAGGACGTCGCAATCGAGCTGGATGGTGTTCTCGCCAAGTTCGGCAAGGTCCACCGCGGCGCGCAGCGATCGGCCCACCAGGCGGGAGATCTCGTGGGTGCGGCCTTTGACCTTGCCCTTCATGGACTCGCGCGGCATCCGCTCATGGGTTGCGGACGGCAGCATGGCGTACTCGGCGGTAAGCCAGCCTTCGCCGGAGTCCTTCTTAAAGCGCGGCACACCCTCCTCCACGGAGGCGGTGCACATCACGCGGGTGTTGCCGAACTCCACCAGCACGCTGCCGGCGGGGTTGGAGGTGAAACCGCGGGTGATGCGGACGGGGCGGAGTTCGTCGACGGCGCGGCCGTCGAGACGCGAGAAATCAGTCATGCGCCCAAGCGTAACGCAGGCGGCTACACCTCGAAGACGGCGCCGGCGGTGCCCAGAACGATCTCCCCGTCAAACTCGGTGCTCGCGGCCTCGGCGACCTGCTGCGGGTCGGTCCACGGCTGGATGTGGACCAACACCAACGTCTTCACGCCGGCCTCGCGGGCGATGCGGCCGGCATCCACGCCGGACATGTGCATGCCCTCCGGCTTACCCTCGGACGTCGCACCCCAGGCGGCTTCGCAGAGGAAGAGGTCGGCGCCTCGGGCGGCGTCGATAAGCGTCGGCGTAAAGCAGGAGTCGCCGGAAAACGTCAGCACCTTGCCGTTTTCGTCCTCCACGCGCAGCGCGTGCGACTCCTGGGCGGGGTGGATGACGTCGAACGGTGTGATCGTAAGGCCCGAGAGGTGCTCGGGCTGGCCGGTGCGCCAGGCGGTGAAGTCGAAGGTGTCGGAGAAATCGTCCACCGCATCTGGGCGGTCGGCGCTCATGCGGCCAAAATGCAACGGGGCGTACGACGGGCCGATCATGCGATGGCGCTCACTTGCAGGTGCCGTCGGGTGGTAGCGGCGCCACACCAAAAGCGACGGGATGTCGGCGCAGTGGTCGGCGTGCAAATGGCTGAAGATCACGTGGGCCGCGGCAGGGTCAAACTGCTCCTGCATCGCGGCGAGCGCCCCCGGACCGAAATCCATCACCACGTCAGTTTCACCGGGAACGGAGATGACGTAGGAGGAGGCGGGGTTACCGGGCGCCGCCAGGCTTCCGGAACACCCGAGGATGGTCAACTTCATGGAAACACTGTGCCATGAATTCACCCCAATTTCACAGTCCACGCCCCACCGCGTGCACCTCCGGCCCCAGGAAACGGCGCGAAAGTGTGTCGAAGGTCTCCGGGTCGCCGGTCGACTCGAAGATGTGGGTGGGGGTTGTGGTGTCGTCGGCAAGCAAATCGCTCTCGGTGAGCACGCGCAGCACGTCCTTGGATGTCTCTTCGGCAGACGAGACAAGCGCGACCTGGTCGCCCACCGCCAACTGGATGACGCCGGACAGCAGCGGGTAGTGCGTGCACCCGAGCACGAGCGTGTCCACCCCGGCTTCGCGCAGCGGCGCGACGTACCCGCGCGCGACGTCGAGGACGCGCCTGCCGGAGGTCACCCCCTGCTCCACCAGCGGCACGAACTCCGGGCAAGCAACCGCGGTGACCTCAACATTCGGGTTGACCGCGAAGAAGTCCTGGTACACCCCGGAGTTCACGGTGCCCTCGGTACCGATCACGCCGATGTTGTTGTTTCTGGTGGTGGCCATCGCGCGGCGCACGGCTGGCTGGATGACCTCCAAGACGGGGATGTTGTAGCGCTCGCGGGCGTCGTGAAGAAACGCCGCGGTGGCCGTGTTGCAGGCGATCACCAGCATCTTGCAGCCGCGCTCCACGAGATCGTCTGCGATGCGTTGCGAGTGCGCGCGCACATCCGCGATCGGCTGCGGGCCGTACGGGCTGTTCGCGGTATCGCCGATGTAGATCAGCGACTCGCCCGGCAACTGCCCCATCACCGCGCGCGCGACCGTGAGCCCACCCACGCCGGAATCGAACAGTCCGATGGGTGCGTTGTTGTCCGCCATTTATCCCTGCCTGCGCGCTTTCTCCAGCGCCTTCGCTTCTCGCTTAGCGACGAGCTGTGGCGGGTCGTCCGATGTAATCACCATGCCCGCGACCACACCGCCGATCGCGCCAAACAGGTGCGCCTGCCACGACACACCCTCGGTGCCTGGCAGCACACCCCAGATCAGGCCGGAGTAGAAAAAGCCGAGGACGATGCCTGTGATGATCTGGCCAACCGAGCGGTTGAAAAAGCCGCGCACGATCAAATACGCCAGCCAGCCGTAGACCAAACCGGAGGCGCCAATGTGATTGGTGCCGATGCCACCGAACACCCAGGTGCCCAACCCTCCGATAAGGACGGTAAACGCGGTGACTTCCCAGAACACGCGCTTGCCGGAGTAGCCGATGAGGTAGGCGAACAGCGCGCCGGTCAGCGAGTTGGAGATGATGTGCTCCAGGTTCGCGTGCAAAAGCGGCGAGGTGAAGATCATCGGCAGGCTGTAGATATCCAGCGGGTGGATGCCAAAGCCTTGCAGCCACGGGAAGATCATCTCCAGGACGAACACCACCCAGATCACCGCGAGGAAGCCGCCGGCAAAGCGCAGGCCGGAGTTGCGCTGCTGCTTGCGCTTCGTCCGCCGCGGCACGGGCTGCTGCCCGTACGGCTGCGCCGGCTGCGGGTTCGCGTACGGGTTGTGCGGCTGAGCATACGGCTGGCCGAAGGCGGGCTGCTGCGTCTCCGGGTGGGAAAACGGGCGCTGGAACGGCTTGCCGTAGCCCGGCTGGCCGGTCTGCCCGTAGCCCCACCCCGGGGGCGTGTTCTGGTTGTTCGTCATCGGGGTGCAGCTTAGCGCGCGATATCTTCCCAGGCGCTCACACCAAAGGCACCGGTGGCGTGCACCACGGCGTCCACGATCGCGGCCTGCACCGCTTGCGCCGCGGCCTCGCCGAAGCGCCCGAGCGTCTCGACGTCGGTGACCGGCTGCTCGCCCGGAGCGGCGGTGGAGACGGCACACAAGGTGTCGCCGTCCAGCGGCGAGTGGGCCGGGCGCACGGCACGCGCGATGCCGTCGTGGCCGGTCATAGCCACGCGTTTGAGTTGCGCCTTGGTTAGCGGGGCGTCGGTGGCGATCACCCCGATGGTGGTGTTGAGTTTCGGCGTGGGGCGCTGAAGCTGGGTGAAGCGCTTCAGGTCCACGGCGGGCTGGTCCGGGTCGCCAAACAGCAGCCCGGTACGCGCGTCCACGACCGACCCCACCGGATTGGCCACCACGTTGGCCTCCACCGAGTAGCCGTCTGTTTCTACCCGCGCCCGGCCGAACCCGCCGCGCAGCACACCTGCGGTCGCGCCGCAGCCGGCGCCGACGCTGCCGGTCTCGCTGGACGGGGTTTCGAAGGCGGCGGCGACGGCACGGGCGCCATCCTCGGGTCCCGGTCGGTGGGACGGATCGCCGACGACAAGGTCGAAGATCACGGCCGCCGGCACGATGGGCACCCGCGGGCCGGGTGCGCCCTCGCCGAAGACGGGGAAGCCCCAGCCGCGCCGCTCCAGCTCCTGCATGGCGCCGTCAGCCGCCGCCAAGCCGAACGCGGAACCGCCACACAGCAGGATCGCGTGCACCCGCTCGACGGTGTTGTGTGGCTCGAGCAGGTCCGTCTCGCGGGTGCCGGGGCCTCCCCCGCGCACGTCCACGGCCGCGACCATGCCTGCCTCGTGCGGGGCGACGACGGCGGTCACTCCCGTGTCGTCCAGCGAGGTGTGGCCGATGCGGGTCAAGGGGTCGTCGTCAAGCATCAGCTCATCAGGGCTTCAAGGAGGGAATCCTGGCAAAACGCGAGCCACTCGACCAGCATCTCGCGCTCCTGCTGGGCGCCCTCGCCGCCGGAGGTGTCCGCGGAGACGTACAAGCGCATGTCGTTGAGGGCGGCGATAAACGGGTGGGCGTCGTCCTCGTCGATGGTCACCTCTACCCCGCCGGTGGGGCCGAGCGCCTCGTTGACCACCTGGAGGTTCATCAACTTCGCCTTGATGATGTCGTTTTCGTGCAGGCTGCGCAACAGACCGTTGTCGCCGTCGAACTCCTCATCGCCCTCGCGCTCGAAATCCGGCAACAGGCGCGCCAGTTTCGGGTCCTCCGGCGCCTCGGTGTGGCCGGTGGACACCCCCATCATCTCGGCGAACTCGTCCTTCGGCGCCGACTGTGCGCGAGCGATGAGCGCCTCGGACACGGTGGCAGTCAGGTCCCCGATCACCTCGCGCTCCATCGGGTCGAACACGGTGGTGAACTTCGGGGTCGAGCGCATCAACCCCTTCTTCTTGCGCCAAGCCTGCATAGTCGCCTCCCTACCCGGCCTGCTGCATCGTGGCCCACAGGCCCGCGGTATGCAGCTTCTTCACGTCGGTTTCCACCTTGTCCTTTTCACCCGAGGAGACCACGGCCTTGCCCTCGGTGTGCACCTGCATCATCAACTCCTGGGCGCGCTTGCGGTCGTAGCCCAACACGGTCTGGAAGACGTAGGTGACGTAACTCATCAGGTTGACCGGGTCGTCCCACACGATGCATAGCCACGGCAGGTTTTCGCTCGTGGCTACGTCGACGTCGAGGGACTCGTCCAGGTCCGGCGTCGCCATCGGCGAACCCATGCGCGCCGTGTTGTGAGCTGAAGCAAACATGTGAACCACCTTACCTGCTTCGCGTGGAGGGTAGGCTGGCTCACTATGAACCAACCACACCGCTCCACCGCGTTTCTGACCGACATGTACGAACTCACCATGCTCGACGCCGCCATCCAGGACGGCACGGCCGAGCGCGATTGTATCTTCGAGGTCTTCGGCCGCCGCTTACCCAACGAGCGCCGCTACGGCGTCGTCGCCGGCACCGCGCGCGTGCTGGACGCGATCACGCACTTCAGGTTCACCGAGGAGCAGATCGCCACCGCGGACTTTCTTTCCGAAGAATGCAAGGACTACCTGCGAAATTACCGCTTCTCCGGCCAGGTCGACGGCTACCGCGAAGGTGAGCTGTACTTTCCGTACTCGCCGATTATGACGGTACGCGGCACGTTCGCCGAGTGCGTGATTTTAGAGACCGTCATCTTGTCCATCCTCAACTCCGACTCCGCGGTCGCCTCCGCCGCCTCACGCATTGTTTCCGCCGCTGACGGCCGCCCGATCATCGAGATGGGCTCGCGGCGCACCCACGAGCAGTCCGCGGTGGCTGCAGCCCGCGCGACGTATATCGCGGGCTTTGATGCCACCTCGAACTTGGAGGCATCGCTACGCTACGGCATCCCGGCCTCCGGCACCTCCGCGCACTCGTGGACGCTGCTGCATGTCGACGAGGACGGCCAGCCCGACGAGAAGGCCGCTTTCCGTGGTCAGATCGACTCCCTGGGCACCGACACGACGCTTTTGGTGGACACCTTCGACATCACCAAGGGCGTGGAGAACGCCCTCGAGGTCGCCGGCACGGAGTTGGGTGGAGTGCGCATCGACTCGGGCGATCTCGGCATCGTCTCGCGGCGCGTGCGCAAGCAACTCGACGAGGCCGGCGCGTTTAACACCCGCATCATCGTCTCCTCAGACTTGGACGAGTTCGCCATCGCGGGGCTTCGCGGCGACCCGGTTGACGGCTTCGGCGTAGGCACCTCCGTGGTCACCGGCTCGGGCGCACCCACGGCGGGCCTGGTGTACAAGTTGGTGGAGGTCAACGGCTACCCGGTGGCGAAACGCTCTTCCGGCAAGGTGACCTACGGTGGCGGCAAGTCCGCTCTTCGCGCGTACCGCTCCTCCGGTGTGGCCGTGGCAGAGGTCGTCCACCCGCTGGGGATCGACGTGCCGCGCAAGCCGAACCTGGAGTACCGCGAGATGACCACGCCGCTCATTCGGGATGGGGAGATCGTGGATAATCAACCCTCCATCGAGGACACCCGTGCGCTCCACGCCGCTGCCCGCAAAACCCTGCCGTGGGAGGGCCTGGCTCTCTCACGCGGCGAGGTAGCTATCCCGACGCACTTCATCGGCTTCCCGGAGCCGACTGAGTAGGCCGTGGCTGACGAACCGCTTTCGCAATCCACCACCGAGTTGTTAGACGCGGCCGTCGAAGCTCTCGGCGGCGCGCGCCGCCCCGGCCAGGTGAAGATGGCCGAGGCCGTGACACACTCGCTTGATAGCGAGCGCCACCTCGCCGTCCAAGCCGGCACAGGCACCGGCAAGTCGTTGGCGTACCTCGTGCCGGCAATCCGCTACGCGCAGATGCACGAGACCACCGTTGTGGTCTCCACCGCCACCATCGCGCTGCAGCGCCAGCTGGTCGAGCGCGACCTGCCGCGGCTTGCCGACGCCCTAGAGCCGCTCCTGCCCACCCGGCCCACCTTTGCCATCCAAAAAGGCCGCAACAACTACGTCTGCCTGCACAAACTCGCAGCCGACGAGCCGGGCGAATCCCTGATCGAAGAAGAGGAACTGTCCTGGCTGGGCAAACACGTCAAACGCGTCGCCGAGTGGGCCCAAGACACCCCGACCGGCGACCGCGACGACCTCGTCCCCGGCGTGCCGGACCAGGCGTGGCGGCAAGTCTCCGTCACCTCGCGAGAGTGCCTGGGTGCTGCGCGTTGCCCGCACGGCGAGGAATGCTTCGCCGAAATCGCCCGCGAGAACACCAAAGACGTCGACATCGTGGTAACCAACCACGCGCTGCTGGCCATCGACGCGCTTGCCGACGTCGACGTGCTCCCCCAGCACGACGCCGTAATCATCGACGAGGCCCACGAACTCGACGGCCGTATCACGTCTGTGGCCACCTCCGAAATCTCCGCCCGCGCGCTGACCATGGCGGCACGCCGCGCCGGCAAACTGGGCGCAAAACGCGAAACCCTCGAGGATGTGATCGACGACTTCACCGCCGCCATCGACCTAGAAGCCCCCGGCCGTTGGGAGACCATCTCCGACCCGGCCCGCGGCGGCTTCGCCGCACTTCGCGACGCCCTGTGGAAGACCCGCCAGGCCATCAGCGACGCCCCCGAGGGCGAGGCCCAAAACGACCCGGAGACCTTCGCCGAGCGCGGCAACCTCAAGAACCACCTGGAGGACCTCCACGACGCCGTCGTGCGCATCCTCGAGGTCTTCGACGAGCCCGACCCCGCCAAGCACACCGACGTGGTGTGGCTGACCCGCTCCGACCGCTTCGGTGACTCCGTCTCCGTCGCACCCCTGTCGGTGGCAGGCCTCCTCCATGAGCGTCTCTTCGGCGAGCGCACCGTCGTACTCACCTCGGCGACACTGACCGTCGGCGGCAACTTCAACGCCATGGCCGCTTCCTGGGGCCTGCCGAAGGGCCAGTGGGACTCTCTTGACGCCGGCACGCCCTTCGACCCCGCCAAGGCCGGCATCCTCTACACCGCCACACACCTGCCCACCCCGGGGCGAGACGGGCTGTCGCAGGAAACGCTCGACGAGATCGCCGAACTCATTACCGCCGCGGGCGGGCGCACTTTGGGGCTGTTTTCTTCGAAACGCGCCGCCGAGCAGGCCGCCGAAGCCATGCGCGGGCGTCTCCCCTTCGACATCTACGTACAGGGCGAGGACTCCACCGGGGTGCTGGTGGACAAATTCGCCAAGTCCGAAAACTCCTGCCTATTCGGCACACTCACCCTCTGGCAGGGCGTGGACGTGCCGGGCAGCGCTTGCTCGCTGGTGATCATCGACCGCATCCCCTTCCCCCGCCCCGACGACCCGCTGTTGCAGGCGCGCTCCAACGCCGCCGACGCTGCGGGGCGTTCCGGGTTCATGGAGGTCTCCGCCACCCACGCCTCGCTGCTCATGGCGCAAGGCGCGGGGCGGCTGCTGCGCTCCGTCAACGACCGCGGAGTGGTCGCCGTTTTAGACAACCGCTTAACGACGAAACGCTACGGCTCGTTTATCCGCCGCAGCCTCCCCGCCTTCTGGGACACCACCGACCCCCAGGTGGTGCGCGGCGCCCTCGGCCGACTGGTGGCTAAGGCGTAGCGACAACCGTCACCGAACCGGGCGCCACCTCCGTAAACCCAGCGTCACGCACCGGCACCGCATCGTCCTGGGCGCAAATCTCTCGGAAGCGCTCGGAGTCCACCTCGCGCACGTTCAGCGGGAACCCCTGCTCGGCCCACGCGAGCACCCAGTCGGTGTCCTGCGCGGCCGCTAGCAGCATCGAGGCGTGCCCCACCTGCGCCGCCGTCTTACCCACGGACATTCCCAATGAGTTATCGACTGCGATGAGCGGGGTATCGTCGAGAAGCGGCAGGTCCTCGGTTTCGTCCAACTCGGTGCCCTTGATCTGCAACTTGCTGATCTCGTGGGGCACCTCCCCCACCGCGGACGGCACAAACGCCCGCACGCTGCCCACCGTCACCCCGGGCAGGGCCTGCACGTCGTCCCACGCCTTGTTGCGGGCGCGACGCGCCACCTTGCGGATGCGGTGGGAGTACCACTGCTCGAGCCCGTCGCGCCAGAACCCCTCCTCACCCGCGCGAGGGTCAAGGCAGACCGCGACGACGGCGCGCGCGGCGCTGACAAGCACCTCGTTTCGCGTCGGCGTCTCCTGCTTGGGCAGGTTGATCGCCATCTGCATCGCCTGCACCGTTGACGGGTCGTCGGGGTCTTCTGCACGCTCCCGGTAGTCCCCAGCTACCAGCGCTTTGAGGCGGGCGTGGGCGGCGGCGATTTCAGTGCTGTGTTCCATCGCGCCCAGAGTAGTAGATACGACGAAGCCCCCGCCGGAGCGGGGGCATCGTTCAGGAGGTCAGCAGTCCGGTGTTACTTCGACGCGACCTTGGCATCGGAATCGTGACGGCCAGTGTGCGCCTCGCGGCGCAGGGTCTCCACCATGTGCGGGTAGTGCAGCTCGAACGCCGGGCGCTCGGAGCGGATACGCGGCAGGGAGGTGAAGTTGTGGCGCGGCGGCGGGCAGGAGGTGGCCCACTCGAGCGAGTTGCCGTAGCCCCACGGATCGTCGACGGTGACGATCTCGCCGTAGCGCCAGGACTTGAACACGTTCCAGATGAACGGCAGGAAGCCGATACCCAGGATGAAGGCGCCGACCGTGGACACCTGGTTCAGGAGGGTGAAGCCGTCGGTGTCCAGGTAGTCAGCGTAACGACGCGGCATGCCCATGTTGCCCAGCCAGTGCTGGACCAGGAAGGTCATGTTGAAGCCGACGACCGTGAACCAGAAGTGGATCTTGCCCAGCTTCTCGTCGAGCATGCGGCCGGTCATCTTCGGGAACCAGAAGTACACGCCGGCGGTGGACGCGAAGACCACGGTGCCGAACAGGGTGTAGTGGAAGTGCGCGACCACGAAGTAGGAGTCGTGCAGGTGGAAGTCCAGCGGCGGAGAAGCCAGCATGATGCCGGTCAGACCACCGAACAGGAAGGTGAACAGGAAGCCGGTCGCCCACAGCATCGGGGTCTCAAACGTCAGGTGGCCGTTCCACATGGTGCCCAGCCAGTTGAAGAACTTCACGCCGGTCGGGACAGCAATCAGGAAGGTCATGAACGAGAAGAACGGCAGCAGGATCGCGCCGGTGGCGAACATGTGGTGCGCCCACACGGCCATCGACAGGCCGGCAATTGCCAGCGTTGCGAAGATCAGGCCGATGTAGCCGAACATCGGCTTACGGGAGAAGACCGGGACGATCTCGGAGATCACACCGAAGAACGGCAGCGCGAGAACGTAGACCTCCGGGTGGCCGAAGAACCAGAACAGGTGCTGCCACAGGATGGTGCCACCGTTAGCCGTGTCGTAGATGTGGCCGCCGAGGAGACGGTCGTAGAGCACACCCATCGCGGCAGCAGTCAGCAGCGGGAAGATCATCAGGGCGATGATCGAGGTAACGAAGACCGTCCAGGTGAACGCCGGCATGCGGAACATGGTCATGCCCGGCGCACGCATGGTGAGCACGGTGGTGAGCATGTTCACAGCGGAGGCGATGGTGCCCACACCGGTAGCGCCCACACCGACAACCCAGAGGTTGGCGGAGACGGACGGGGTGTGCGTTGCGTCAGCCAGCGGCATGTACATGGTCCAACCGAAGTCAGCCGCACCACCCGGGGTGATGAAGCCGAGCAGCATCGCGACGACACCGACGGTGGTGACCCAGAAGCCGAACGCGTTCAGGCGCGGGAAGGCCACATCCGGAGCACCGATCTGCAACGGCAGGACGTAGTTAGCAAAGCCCCACACAATCGGCGTACCGAACGCAAGCAGCATCACGGTGCCGTGCATGGTGAACAGCTGGTTGAACTGCTCGTTGGACAGGAACTGCAGGCCCGGGCTAAACAGCTCCAGGCGGATGAGCAACGCCATCAGGCCGGCCACGAAGAACCAGACGAAGGACATGATGATGTACATGATGCCCAGTTCTTTGTGGTCGGTCGTGGTCAGTTGCTTGTAAATTTTCGAACCCTTCCGGGCGTTGCCCGTGGGCTCAGGGCGTGTCGGCGGGACATAATTGTCCAGCCGGGGTGCCACAGCGGTCATTGAATCCTCCTGACTACGGCAACCTCACCGTCTTTGGCACCCGCCAAATCGGGCAAAGCTGCCACGAGTGATACCGGCACAGCATAACCTCCCACACACGTCATTTCCAGCTTCCCCGAACAGCGCCCCCGTGCGGGGTGAAACCCTGAGCGTCCGGGCAAAAACAACCCGCCCGGCACGGCTGAAAAGCGGCGCGGGCGGGTCGTCGTTAAGCAACAAGCGCTTAGAAATCCCAGTCGTCGTCCTGGGTATCCTCGGCACGGCCGATGACATAGGAGGAACCGGAACCGGAGAAGAAGTCGTGGTTCTCATCCGCGTTCGGCGACAGCGACGCCAAAATCGCCGGGGAGACCTTCGTCTCGTCCGCCGGGAACAGGCCCTCGTAGCCCAGGTTGTTCAACGCCTTGTTCGCGTTGTAGCGCAGGAAGCGCTTCACATCCTCGGCCCACCCCAGCGGGTCGTAGATGTCTTCGGTGTACTGGTTTTCGTTCTCGTACAGGTCGTAGAGCAACTCGAAGGCGTAGTCCTTCAGCTCCTCCTTGCGCTCATCGCTCTCCTCGCGCAGGCCCACCTGGTACTTGTAGCCGATGTAGTAGCCGTGCACCGCCTCGTCACGGATGATGAGGCGGATAATGTCGGCAGTGTTGGTCAGCTTCGAGTGCACCGACCAGTTCAGCGGCAGGTAGAAGCCGGAGTAGAACAGGAACGACTCCAGCATCACGGAAGCGACCTTGCGCTTCAGCGGATCATCGCCCTCGTAGTAGGACATGATGATCTTCGCCTTGCGCTGGAGGTTCTCGTTTTCTTCCGACCAGCGGAACGCGTCATTGATCGACGGGGTGTCCGACAGCGTCATAAAGATATTGGAGTAGGACTTCGCGTGCACCGACTCCATGAACGCGATGTTGGTCAGCACAGCCTCCTCGTGCAGCGACTTTGCGTCCGGTAAAAGCGAGACCGCGCCGACGGTGCCCTGGATGGTGTCCAGCAGCGTCAAGCCGGTGAACACCCGCATGGTGGCCTGCTTCTCGTCCTCGGTCAGGGTGTTCCAGCTCGGGATGTCGTTGGACACCGGGATCTTCTCCGGCAGCCAGAAGTTACCCGTCAGACGGTCCCATACTTCGAGATCCTTGTCGTCCGGGACGCTATTCCAGTTGATGGCCTTCACTGGTTTGCTGTGGGACTCGAGGTAACCCGCGTATTCGTCAGTCATGCCGTCCACCCTACTTGGCGTGGCAAGTCGTGGCCCGATATATGCCTGTGCTGGCGCGGGGATGCTTTAAGATACACACGAATTACTCCATACATAGTCTCAATCAAGGAGGAAAACCCGTGCCTGCGAGCGCCAAGCGGTCCCCCGAACCCTTACTGGCTTCCGTGCTGGACACCATTGGGGAGGAAATCGTCTCGGGCGTGCAAGCCGAAGGCGACACGTTCACCCTCCATGACCTGTCCAAACGCTTCGACATCTCGCGCACCGTCGCGCGCGAGGCCATGCGTGCGCTCGAGCAGCTGGGGCTGGTGTCGTCGTCACGCAGGGTGGGCCTGAAGGTGCTGCCGCAGTCCGAGTGGAACGTCTTCGACAACGCCGTCATCTCCTGGCGCCTGCGCAGCGAAGAACAGCGCGCCGCCCAAATCGAGTCGCTGCGCGAGCTTCGCGACGCCATCGAGCCGTCCGCCGCGCGCCTCGCCGCCATGCACGCTAGCCCCGCCGAAGCACGCGAACTGACCGCACTGGCCCAGCGCCTGGTCGAGCTGACCGATCAGGCATCCGGCAACTCGGAGGAGTTCCTCGAAGCCGACGCCCGCTTCCACTCGCTCCTGCTGCTCGCGTCGCGCAACGAGATGTTCATCCAGCTCACGCACCCGATCATCGGTGTGCTCATCGGCCGCTCCGAATACGGCATCATGCCGGACGACCCGGAGCGCGAAATCATGCAGATACACGTCGAGCTCGCCGAAGCAGTAGCCAACGGCGAGCCCGACCACGCCGAAGACGCCTCCCGGCGCCTCCTTCGCGGCGTGAACGAATTTATGGAGATCTAACTACAGCATGCAGGAGACGCATCCGTCGATCTCCGTGCCCTCCAGGGCCATCTGGCGCAGGCGGATGTAGTACAAGGTCTTGATCCCCTTACGCCACGCGTAGATCTGCGCGCGGTTGATGTCGCGGGTGGTCACCGTGTCCTTAAAGAACAGGGTGAGCGACAGGCCCTGGTCGACGTACTTCGTCGCCACCGCGTAGGTGTCGATGATCTTTTCAAAGCCGATCTCGTAGGCGTCCTTGAAGTAGTCGATGTTCTCGTTGTCCATGTGCGGCGCCGGGTAGTAGACGCGGCCGATCTTACCTTCCTTGCGGATCTCGATCTTGGACGCGATCGGGTGGATCGACGAGGTCGAATTGTTGATGTACGAGATCGAACCAGTCGGCGGCACCGCCTGCAGGTAACGGTTGTAAATACCGTCGCGGGCCACATCGGCCTTCAGCTGCGCCCACTCCTCCGCCGTCGGGACGGCGATGTTGTTGGCTTCGAACAGCGCCTTGACCTTCTCGGTCTTCGGCTGGAAATCGGCCGGGTCGTACCGGTCGAAGAACTCGCCGGAAGCGTACTCGGACTCCGCAAAGTCCTTGAACGCCTGGCCCTTTTCCACAGCGATTGTGTGGGAGGCGCGGATGCACTGGTACATCACCGCGGCGAAGTAGGCGTTGGTGAAGTCCAGGCCCTCCTCCGAGCCGTACTCGATGTGCTCGCGGCCCAGGTAACCGTGCAGGTTCATCTGGCCCAGGCCGATCGCGTGCGACGCCTCGTTGCCGTCGCGCACGGACGGCACCGACTCGATGGACGTCTTGTCCGCCACCGACGTCAGCGCGCGGATCGCCGTTTCCACGGTGCGGCCGAAGTCCTCCGAATCCATCGCCATCGCAATGTTCAGCGAGCCCAGGTTGCAGGAAATGTCGTGGCCGATCTCCTGGTAGGTCAGGTCGTCGTTCAGCACCGACGGGGAGTTGACCTGCAGGATCTCCGAGCACAGGTTGGACATGTTGATGCGGCCGGTCTTCACCGGGTTCGCGCGGTTCGCCGTGTCCTCGAACATAATGTACGGGTAGCCGGACTCGAACTGGATCTCCGCGAGCGTCTGGAAGAAGCTGCGCGCGTTGATCTTCGACTTACGGATGCGCGGATCCTCCACCATCTCCTCGTACTTCTCCGTCACCGAAATGTCGGCGAACGGCACGCCGTAGACGCGCTCGACGTCGTACGGGGAGAACAGGTACATGTCGTCGTTACGCTTCGCCAACTCGAAGGTGATGTCCGGGATGACCACACCGAGCGAGAGCGTCTTAATGCGGATCTTCTCGTCCGCGTTCTCGCGCTTGGTGTCCAAAAAGCGCATGATGTCCGGGTGATGCGCGTTCAGGTAGACCGCACCCGCACCCTGGCGGGCACCCAGCTGGTTGGCGTAGGAGAACGAGTCTTCCAGCAGCTTCATCACCGGGATGACACCGGACGACTGGTTTTCGATGTGCTTAATCGGCGCGCCGGCCTCGCGGATGTTGGACAGCAGCAGCGCAACGCCGCCGCCGCGCTTGGACAGCTGCAGCGATGAGTTGATCGCGCGGCCGATGGACTCCATGTTGTCCTCGACACGCAGCAGGAAGCAGGACACCAGCTCGCCGCGCTGCGCCTTACCCGCGTTGAGGAAGGTCGGGGTGGCGGGCTGGAAACGGCCGGTCATGATTTCGTCGACAAGCGCGGATGCGAGATCCGTATTGCCGTCGGCGAGGAAGAGCGCCGTCATGGCCACACGGTCCTCGAAACGCTCGAGGTAGCGGCGGCCGTCGAAGGTCTTCAGCGTGTACGACGTGTAGTACTTGTACGCGCCGAGGAAGGACTTGAAACGGAACTTATACGAGTACGCGCGCTTGAAGGTGTCCTTGATGAACTCCCACTCGTACTTCTCAATCGTGTCCGGCTCGTAGTACTTGTTGGTCACCAGGTAATCGATCTTCTCTTCCAAGTCGTGGAAGTAGACCGTGTTCTGGTTGACGTGCTGCAGGAAGAACTGGTTCGCGGCCTCGCGGTCCTTATCAAACTGGATCTGGCCGTTTTCGTCGTAGAGGTTCAGCAGCGCGTTGAGCGCGTGGTAATCCAGCTGATCATGCTCGTTAACCGGCTCCGGAACATTCTTACCCAGGGGCGGAGTACTCACATTCAATCCTTCACAGTCGTTCTTTTGTATTTACCGGCATATTTCGCGCGAAGCCACGCCAAGCGCTCCGTCTCATCCGGAGCATTGTGCTTATCGACGACCCCCGCTCCCCCACGCAGACCCAACCGCTGCGCATTTTCCAGCAGTTGGCTACGCACGTGTGCGACGTCCTCCGCCGAGCCCATGAGCTCGAACCGGTACAGGTACGGGACCTTACACTTGTCCGAGATTACCGGCCCGGCGAGACAGTAATCCCCGCCGAAGTTCGAGTTGCCGGAGGCGATCACGCCGCGGATCAGGCTCCGGTTGCCCTCGTTGTTGAGGAAGCGGATGACCTGCCCCGGCACCGGCCGGGAGTTGCCGCCGCTGATGGTCGCCCCGCCACCGTACGTGGGGCAGATCAAGACGTATGGCTCGTCCGCGACGAGTTCCGGTTCGGTTCTGCGCAGGGGAATCCGCTTCGCAGGAAGTCCGAGCTTCTCCACAAACCGCTTCGTGTTCTCAGTGGCGGAGGAGAAGTAGACGACCAGCATGGCCATTACCTTTCTTGTGCAGTTCTCTGTGGGGTGCCGCGTACACCCCGGCTCTCCCGCGGGGCTTAGGCCGCGGCGGCGAGGCTCTTGATGCGCTCCGGACGGAAGCCGGACCAGTGCTCACCGTTGGCCTCGACAACCGGGGCCTGGACGTAGCCGAGCGCCATGACGTAGTCGCGGGCCTCGTCGTCGACGGAAATGTCGATGGTGGTGTACTCCAGGCCAGCCTTGGTCAGGGCCTTCTCGGTCGCCTTGCACTGCATGCAGGCCGGCTTGCTGTAAACGGTGATCATCGCTGTCTTGGCTCTTTCTGTTCGGGTTTCGCGGGGGATTTCTTCCTGTCCCCGGCTCCCCGGGGCAACACCAAGAGACACTATACCTTGGGGCAAAGTCTGGCAACTGCTACTACATGTAGTAGTTACACGGGTGGTATTCCCAGGATAGGGTCAGGAAATTACCTACATGTAGTCCCCACACAACGTTGATGTTGTTGCACGGGTGTGATCTGGCCCGATTTCTTTTCGTCGCAACGCAAAACGCCCCGCCACCAAACGGTGACGGGGCGCCTTCACGCGACTAACCCTGGCGGGCCTTGAAGCGCGGATCCTTCTTGTTGATCACGTAAACCTTGCCGTTGCGGCGCACAACCTGGGCGCCCGGCTTGTTCTTCAGCGACCGAAGCGACTTGCGGACCTTCATCGGGCGCTCCTTTCTGCTCGGATTACCTGCAATTAGCGACGCTCGGCGGGCTGCCGGGTCGCAACACGGGGACAAATGTTACACATCAGAGCCGACTGAATCAAAACCCTGCCGTATACGATGAGCGCCATGCAATCCGAGATCATCGCCGCACTCGGCGTGTCCCCGACCATCGATCCGGCCGCGGAGGTCGCCCGGCGCGTGCAATTCCTGACCGACTACCTCGAGCGCACCGGCGCGAAGGGCTTTGTGCTGGGCATTTCCGGCGGGCAGGATTCCACGCTCGCGGGCAGGCTTGCACAGCTCGCGGTGCAGAAGCGTCGCGACGACGGCGCCGAGGCCGAATTCGTCGCCGTCCGTCTGCCCCACGGCGTGCAGTCCGACGAGGACGACGCCCAACTGGCGCTTACGTTCATCCAGCCCGACGAGACGGTGACCATGAACATCGAGCCGGCCACCACCGCCGTGTCCGGCGCGGTATCGGACGCGCTGGGCATTGACTACCTGGGGGACTTCAACAAAGGCAACGTCAAGGCTCGCATGCGCATGATCGCCCAGTACGCCATCGCCGGCGAGCGCGGCCTGTTGGTCATTGGCTCGGACCACGCCGCGGAGAACGTCACCGGGTTTTTCACCAAGCACGGCGACGGCGCCGCCGACCTCATCCCGCTCGCTGGCCTGACCAAACGCCAGGGCGCCGCACTGCTCGAGCACCTCGGCGCCGATGCCCGCCTGTGGGAGAAGGTGCCCACCGCCGACCTGGAGGAGGACCGCCCCGCGCTTCCCGACGAAGAGGCGCTCGGCATCACCTACGCGCACATCGACGACTACCTCGAGGGCAAGACCATCCCCGCCGACGCGCAGAAGCGCCTCGAGCACCTGTGGCGCATCGGCCAGCACAAGCGCCACCTGCCGCCGGGGCCGAACGACACCTGGTGGCGCTAGGCCAACTCCCCGAAGGGGTGCAGCACCTGCGCCCCTGCACCCGCCGCGGCCGAGGCCTGCTTCCGGTCCGCAGTAATGAACGGGCAGTCCATTCCCACCGCCTGCAGACGCGCCCACGTCCCCACGTGGATCGCGTCTAGCGCTTTCACTTCCCCGCTGACTGCGATCGCGGCCGCGATCACCTGGTCGTCCACGTTCACGAACGAGACGCCCGCCTCCATTTCCCGGAGGTGTCGCTCTCCGTAGTCCGTCCGATGTGCGAAACGGGCGAGTTCCACCCGCGCAAGAGCTGAGCTCACCAGAGTGTTGCCCCACAGCGCAGACAGAGCCCACTCACTGAGCGCTTCCCCGCCCGATGCGGCGATAAGCACAGACGTGTCGACGTACGCCAATCGCCCCGCGTCAGCCATCTGCTTTACCACCATCAACACCGGACCCGTCGAGTTCCCGCAGATCCGCCATCACGCGCTCCAGACGATCCTCGCCGCGCTCCTCCTCCAGCCACGCGTCGAGCGACACCCCAGAAGCTGCTGGCCTCCACCCCTCCTCGACGGGTTTACCCCGCTGCGCGAGAAGCCCCAGCTCCTCGAGCCTGTCCAAGCCAGTTTTCTCGCTCACCGGATGAATCTCGGCGATCGGGTTTCCCCTGTCTGTCACCGTCAACGTGGCCCCCTCCTTCACCACACGGTCGATAACCGCACGTGTCTTCTGGTTCAGCTCGCGCATCGACACAGTCGCGCTGCCCGCCTCGCCCGCGAGCGCCTCACGGAGCCGTTCTTCGACACCCACGCTCACCTCCCGATGTACTACATGTAATACATCGGGAGAATAGCGCGCTAATCGACGACCCGCAATGCCTCCTCCGCCGCCCGCACCAGCGCCGAGCCGTAGGACGGGCCGTGCGTCCACGCGTGCACCGCCAGCGGGTGCAGCTGGTGGACGGCGATGCGCCGCTGCCAGTCGCGGCCCAGGTCTCCCCCGGCGTCGAGGTAGCCGTCGATGATCGCATCCAAGTGCGGCGCGCCGAACAGGTCCAGCATCGCGATGTCGGTCAGCGGGTGGCCGCCGTGCGCGGCTGGGTCGATAAACCGCGGGCCCTCCGGGGAGAACAGCAGGTTGCCAGTCCACAGGTCGCCGTGGATGCGGGCCAGCGGCGCGTCCTCGTCTTCGCGCACGAGCGCCTCGCACGCGCGCTGCACCGTCTCCAGTCCCTCCCGGTCGAGGTTTCCCGCGCGCACGGCGTTTTCCGCAAACGGCAAGACGCGCTGCTCGGCGTAAAAAGGCGCCCAGCGGGACGTCGGCACGCACGACTGCTCACGGGTGCCGATGAAGTTCGGCCCGTCCCAGCCGTCCGCCGGCGCACCGAACGCCTCCGCCCCCATCGCGTGGATCGCGGCCAACTCACGGCCCGCCTGGCGTGCGGCGTCCTTGGTGGGGTGCGCACTGTCGACGCGCTCGATGGTCAAAGTGTTGGCGTCCTCGTCCAGGTCGAGCACCGCCACCACCGCGGCAGACCCCTCGCGCAGCCAGCGCAGGTACGCCGCCTCAGCCGCCGCAGCTCCCGGCGCGCTGCCGTGCTTGACAAAGGTCTCAGACATCGATGCCCTCCAATCGCAGTAGGAAACGCTTTGCTGCTTCCCCGCCACGGTAACCGCCAAGTTGGCCGTCGGCACGCAGCACGCGGTGGCACGGGATGAGGATCGGCAGCGGGTTCGTCGCGCACGCGCTGCCCACCGCGCGCACCGCCTTCGGGTTGTCCACCGCCCGTGCCAACCCCGCATACGTGGTGGTCTCGCCATACGGCACCTGCATCAACGCGCGCAGCACCTCGGCGCGAAAGGGCGTCACACCGCTCAGATCCAGCGGCAGATCGAACTGCCGACGCTCGCCTGCGAAGTACTCGCGGAGCTGGCGGGACGCGGTGTCGTCGTCAAGCGAATGCCCTCCGAAGCGCACCTCGCACACGCGCCCTTGCTTGACGACGACACCAAGCCGCCCAATCGGAGTATCCATACCCCCACGGTACGAGAAAACCGCCCGGCCGGATCGGCGCGGGCGGCATCTTCCACAGTGGAGCTAACGGGATTCGAACCCGTGACCCCCACACTGCCAGTGTGGTGCGCTACCAACTGCGCCATAGCCCCGTAAGAAACGGTATGTAGTTGTGAAAGTGGAGCTAACGGGATTCGAACCCGTGACCCCCACACTGCCAGTGTGGTGCGCTACCAACTGCGCCATAGCCCCGTGGTTAACTTCGGTCAATATACCGGCCCGGGCCGCGCCCAGCCAAATCGCCTGCCCCGCCCCCGCAAAAGGCGATATCGCCTTTTGCACCCGCCGCCGAGAAGCGACCTGGGAAAACGCAACCGGCCTGAGGTAAAAGACGATATCGTCTTTCACCCCAGGCCGGAAACACTACGTCAGCCGTACATGTCAGGCAGCGGGTTTACATGTCAGCCAGTTCCTGCGGCCAGTTGTCGCGCTCGCCGGCGATGTCTTCGATGTCCTTGCCGTCGACAAGCACGCGCGGGGTCCATGCCTCGCCGGTCTCGTCTTCCTGGAATTTGCGGTTGTTGTCGCCCATGCGCTTGGCGGTGTCGATGAACTTGCCGTCGCGGATGTCCTGCACGGCCTGGTCGCCGGCACCGTAGTCAGCCGCCAGGTCAGCGAAGCCGTCATTGTCGTACTTGTTGTACGCGGACTGCTGATTCTCGAACAGGTAGTTGCGCATGGTCAACGCGGAGGAGATGTCACCGTTAGCGAACATCGCCAGCTCAGCAGCCAGCGCGCGAGTGGAGTGGCCCTCCTCGCCCTGGTCCAAAGCGTTCATCGGACGCAGGTCGACGTTGATCTCGCCGGCCTTGATCTTTTCAAGGGCCTGATCCCCGGTAGCCAAGTGCAGCTTAGCGCAGTAGGAGCAGGAGAAGTCCTCGAACAGCTCAGCGGAGTTGGCGTCGTCGTTGTTGTCGCCGGTGAGGTGGATGATGTCCTCGTCCTGGTTCCACTCGACGTTGAGGCCGGTGACGTCGACCATCTCTTCCTGCATGGCAGCGGAACGGTTTTCCTTGCCGTTGTAGATGATGATGCCGATGACCAGCAGGGCGATCGCGACGACGGCGAGGATGGCCCAGATGAAGGCCTTGCTGCCCTTCTCGTTGGGGTTCTGCACTTTACGGGTGGTCACACTTGTCTCCTGAGATCGGGATAGATACCCGGTTGAGTTTAGGGGTAGATAGCGAACTTCTTAAACGGGCGCCACATCATGAACCCGGTGATCGCGATGTAGATCACGTCGCGGAAGACGGTGGCGAGCAGGTTGCTCTCGCCTTCGCCGGCCGCGGACGGGTCGAAGCAGCCGCAGTCGATCACCAGGCCGCGCTGCCACGCGGACAGCATGCCGATGATGAACAGCGTCAGCACGTAGATGGACACTTTGCCCGACCAGCGCAAGTTGATGCCCAGAAGCAACAGCAGGCCGCCGGCGAGTTCGAGCGGTCCGATGATGTGAGCCAGCAGGTCGGACCAGGCTGGGGTGAAGATTTCGTAGGCCTCGATGGTTTTCGCCGTGTCGAGGTGCACGCCGATCTTCGACCATCCGGCGGAGATCCAGACGTATGCCATGTAGAACCGAGCGAGTGCGGACAATACGTCCAGCACCAGCGTCTTGATATCGCGCGAGGGGCTCGCGGCCGTCGTTGTGCTCACAGGTCGTACTTTACCCCACTAGTTGCCCAAAACCTCAACAACGAGCGCCTTCGCTTCCTCTTGCACCTGCCGCAGGTGCTCTTCGCCCTTGAATGACTCGGCGTAGATCTTGTACTTGTCTTCGGTGCCGGACGGCCGCGCGGCGAACCACGCGTTTTCAGTGGTCACCTTCAGCCCGCCTATGGCGGCGCCGTTGCCAGGGGCGCGCGTTTGCTTAGCGACGATCCCCTCACCCGCCAGCTCCCCCACCCGCACCTGATCCGCGGACAGAGCTTTCAGGGCGGCTTTTTCTTCGCGGTTCGCGGGGGCATCGATACGCGCGTAGGCGGGCGCGCCGTACTCGGCCTCAAGCTCGGCGTAGCGCGCAGACGGGGTTTTGCCGGTCACCGCGGTGATCTCGGCGGCGAGCAGGTCCATGATCAGCCCGTCCTTGTCGGTCGACCACACGGTGCCGTCTTTGCGCAGAAACGACGCGCCGGCGGATTCCTCGCCGCCGAAGCCGATGGTGCCGTCGATCAGCCCCGGCACGAACCACTTGAACCCGACCGGCACCTCCACCAGCTCACGGCCCAGCGAGGCGACAACGCGGTCGATCATGGAAGACGAGACCAAGGTCTTGCCCACCGCCGTCCCGTCCGCCCAACCGGGGCGGTGCGAAAACAGGTACTCGATGGCCACGGCCAGGTAGTGGTTCGGGTTCATCAACCCCGCATCCGGGGTGACAATGCCGTGGCGGTCCGCGTCCGCGTCGTTGCCCGTGGCCAGGTCGTACTTGTCGCGGTTGCGCACCAGCGAGGCCATGGAGTCCGGGCTGGAGCAGTCCATGCGGATCTTGCCGTCGGTGTCCAGGGTCATAAAACGCCAGGTGGCATCGACGTGCGGGTTGACCACCTCAAGGTTCAGCCCGTAGCGCTCGCCGATCGCGCCCCAGTAGTCCACACTGGCCCCGCCCATCGGGTCCGCGCCGATGCGCAAGCCCGACGCCTTGATCGCGTCCATGTCCACCACGCTGTCCAGATCCGAGACGTAGTGGTCGAGGTAGTCGAAGCGCTCCGCCCGCTCGTCGAGCACGCCACTTACCGACGACCTGACCACCCCGTCAAGCCCTCCCGCGATGTACTCGTTTGCCCGGGCCGCGATCCAGTCCGTCGCCTCCGCCGGCGCCGGCCCGCCGGTCGGCGGGTTGTACTTGAAACCGCCGTCGCGTGGCGGGTTGTGCGAGGGGGTGACCACAATGCCGTCCGCCCCGCCGCCCGGGTGGGTCAAGATGGCGTGCGAGACGGCCGGGGTCGGTGTGTAGCGGCCGGCGGCGTCGACACGCACCGGCACTTCGTTGCCGATGAGCACCTCGAGCGCGGAAACCATCGCTGGCTCCGACAACGCGTGGGTGTCGCGACCGATGTAGACCGGCCCCGCGATACCTTCGCGGCGGCGGTAATCGACGATGGCCTGTGTCGTCGCCAAGATATGCGCCTCGTTGAACGCGTTGTCCAGCGACGAGCCACGGTGGCCGGATGTGCCGAACACCACCTGTTGATCCGCATCTTCAGGGTCGATGTCGCGGGTGTAGTAGGCGGTGACCAGCTCTGCGATATCGATGAGGTCCTCGTCGCGGGCGGGCAGCCCTGCGCGCTCGTGTGCCATGGCTCGGCTCCTTAATCTTCATCGGATGTACAACACCATCATCGCCCGTGAATGTAACCGGCGCTACCCGGCCATTGTTGGTCGTCTCTTATGTTTTACTTGGGCATGGCTTCTACCCTCAACGACATCTTGAGCGCCGTCTCCTCTTTTGTGTGGGGGCCATTCGTGCTCATCCCGCTGCTGCTCGGCACGGGTCTGTTTCTCACCATCCGGCTGCGCGGCATCCAGTTCCGCACGCTGGGGCGCGCGGCGCGTCACGCGTTCGTCGACAAGGCTGAAGAAGGCGCGGGAGACATCTCCAACTACCAGGCGCTGACCACCGCTCTTGCCGCCACGGTGGGTACCGGCAACATCGTCGGCGTGGCCACCGCGATCTCCATCGGCGGGCCCGGCGCGCTGTTTTGGATCTGGGTGACCGGTATCGTCGGTATGGCGTCGAAGTACTCCGAGGCCTACCTGGGCGTGCGCTTCCGCACCACCGACAAGAAAGGCAAGCAGCAGGGCGGGCCGCACGAGTATCTCAAGCGCGGCATCCCGGGCGGGGTGGGTAAGTTCCTCGCCGCCGCGTTTACCTTGTTCACCATCTTCGCGTCGTTCGGCATCGGCAACCTGGCGCAGGGCAACTCGATCGCCGCGGGCATGAACGACGCCTTCGGCGTCGACGCAAACATCGCCGGCGTGATCATCTTCTTCGCCGTGGGCGCTGCGGTGCTGGGCGGCATTGAAGGCATCGGCAAGATTACCGCCGCGTTCGTGCCGCTGATGATCGTCATCTACGTCGGCGGCGGCATCGCCTCACTGGTGCTCATGGCGGACCGGGTGCCGGACGCGATCGCCACCATCTTCACCGACGCGTTCACCGGCACCGCGGCCACCGGCGGCTTCGTCGGTTCCGGCATCATGCTCGCCGTCCAGTTCGGTGTGGCCCGCGGCATCTTCTCCAACGAGTCCGGCATGGGCTCCGCCGCCATCGCCGCCGCAGCCGCGAAGACGCAGCACCCGGCGCGCCAGGCACTGGTGTCCATGACCCAGACGTTTATCGACACCATCATCGTCGTCACCATCACCGGCCTGGTCATCGTCACTGCCGGCACCTGGGACATGGGCCGCGAGGAAGCCGCGATCATGACCGCCACCGCCTTCGAGACCGCCCTGCCCGGCGAATGGGGCAGCCTGATCGTCTCCGTCGCGCTGATCTTCTTCGCGTTCTCCACCATCTTGGGTTGGTCCTACTACGGCGAGCGCGCCATCGTCGCACTGTTCGGCGATTGGGCGTCGATCCCCTACCGCATGTTCTTCACCGCGCTCTCTTTCGTCGGCGCGGTGGCGTCGATCGAGCTGGCGTGGACGTTCTCCGACCTGTCCAACGGTCTCATGGCCATCCCGAACCTCATCGGTCTGCTCGCCCTGTCCGGCCTGGTGGTGCGCGAGACCCGCGAGTACCTCGCCTGGGACCCGTACCTGAAGAAGTCGCCGGAGGAGGTCGCTGCCTTCGTGGAGCGCCACCAGATGGATTGGCGCTAGGCTTTCGCCCATGCGTATCGACGACACCTTCACCACCGCGCTGACCATCGCCTTAGGCGCGGCGCTGGGAGCGGTGGTGCGTCACGTGATCATCCTCGGCGCCGCCCCCGGCTCCACCACAGCGCTGACGCTGACGTTCGCGGTGAACATCGCCGGCTGCTTCGCCATGGGGCTCTACAAACCCGGCCCGCTGTGGGGCACGGGCTTCCTCGGCGGCTTGACCACGTACTCCGCTATCTCGGTCGCGGCGATGCAGTCGCATGCCCTGACCGCTTTGATCATCGTGGTGCTCAGCTACGCCACAGCGGTCGCGGCCTGGCTCGCCGGCGACGCGGTGAGGAGCCGCCGTGCTTAGCTTGACCTTGACCCTCGCCGCCGTGTTCGTCGGCGCCTTCTTCGGCGGCGCGGCACGGTTCGCGCTAACCTGCGCCATCCATAACGCGCACGCCGCCACCTGGGCCGCTAACGTCGTCGGCTCCACCGTCGCCGGTTTCGCCCTCGCCGCCCCAGTGGCGTGGCAGTTAGCCCTCGGCGTGGGCTTCGCAGGGGCGCTATCCACCTGGTCCACCTTTGCCAAAGAACTCGGCGAGATGATCAAATCAAAGCGCCACGGCGAGGCGCTGCGCTACGCCGTCTCCACCGCCGTGATCGGCATCGCGGCCGCCTGGTTCGGCATGCGATGGGGCCTTCGCGCCTTCGGCGGGTAGGGGGATAGACTCTACAAACGTGCACTTCAAGTCCCTCCAGACCGGTTTCACCGTCGCGCTCGGTGCCGGTTTGGGGGCTCTCGCCCGCTTCATCGTGCTCATCTGGGTAGGCCCCACCACCCCGGAGGCGCTCGCCCTGGCCACCACGTTCGCGGTGAATCTCGCCGCCTGCTTCGCCATGGGATATTTCGCCCCGGGCGCGTTTTGGGGCGTGGGGTTCTTGGGTGGATTCTCCACTCTGTCGGCGGTCGCGCTCGCGTCGTCGCACTCGTCGGTGCTGTGGGCGGCGTTCATCATCACGCTGAGCCTGACCACCGCCACCCTGGCGTGGCTGGCCGGCGACGCCACGCGGGTGAGGCGCCGTGTCTGACATCGAGTGGATGTTCGGCGCCGTCGTCGGGGTCTTTGTCGGCGGGATGCTCGGCGGGTTCGTGCGTTGGCTCATCATGAGTGCGCTCGCACGCCGGCCGCTGGTGTCCACACTCGTGGCCAACGTTGCAGCCTCGGCCGTCATCGGCTTCACCATCTTTTTGCCCAGTTTCTGGCAGACAGCCGCCGGTGTCGGGTTCGCCGGCGCGCTGTCCACCCTGTCGCTGTTGGCGCGCCAGCTTGGCGAGCTCATCAAGGCCGGCAAGTTGCTCCACGCCGTCGAGTACGCGACGGTCACAGCATCATTTTCCGTGCTCGCTGCGGCACTCGGATCCTTTCTCGCCCGTTAGCGCTACTCCGCAATCGCGTCCAGCGGCGGCGTTTTCGCGGCCCGCTGCCCGGGCCACACCGCTGCGAGCAGCCCCACGACCACGGAGGACGCCAGCACGGTGGCGATTAACCCGGTCGGCACGGCGATCGTCGTCAAGCCTTGGCTCTCGAGCACCGTGAGAAACGCCCAACCCAGCCCCAGGCCGAGCAGCACGCCGAGCACCGCGCCGTAGACCGTCATCTGAATGGATTCCAGGACGATCATCGTGCGGATCTGACGGCGCTGCGACCCCACCGCGCGCAGCATGCCGATCTCCTGGCGACGCTCAATCACCGACAACGTCAGCGTATTCACAATGCCCAGTACCGCGATCACCACCGCCAGCGACAGCAGCGCGTACAGGATGAACAGCATCTGGTCGATCAAGGCGGTCACCTCGCCGCTCATCTCCTCGGCCGAGCGCACCTGCACCACGATGTCGCCGCGCACCTCATCCTCGAGCGCCTCGCGCGACGCCCCGTTGACACCCACCATCTGTAGGCGCGTATTGCTTAGCGACGACACCTTCCCCGCCGCATCATCCGACACCACAAACGTCCGCAGCACGTTCGAGCCTGCAAACAGCCCGCCCACGGTTACCTCGACCGTTGTGCCCGGCGCTGTGGGCGCTGCGACCTCGACGGTGTCGCCGACGTGCCAGCCGCGCTCGTTCGCAATCTCCACCGGCGCAATGAACACGTCACCGTCCAGCGACGACGAACCGTCCACCATGTCCAAGTCAATGAGTTTCGCCGGGTCGCCCGCGAGGACGTCTGTCATGCCCACCGAGCCGAACTGGTAGCCGAACTCCCCGTCCACCGTAATTGGGGCCTGGGTGTACGCGACGATGTCGCGCGCGCCCTCAACGTGCTCCAGACGCTCCGGGATGTCGCCCGGGATCGGAAATGCCCCCATCTCCGGCCCGACCAGCACGTAGTCGGCGCTGACCTCACTTTGCGCGACGTCGTCGACGGACTTCTTCATCGACGCGCCCAACATGCCGATCACCGTCACCAGCGCAATGCCGAGCATGAGCGCGAACGCGGTCGTCGCCGTCCGGCGGGGGTTGCGGCGCGTGTTCGTCGACGCCAACTTCCCCACCGCCCCAAACGGCGCTCCGATGACCCGGCCCAGCGGCGGCACCACCGGCATACTCAGCGCCGGCCCCGCGAGGAACAGACCGCTGATCGCACCCAACGCCGCCACACCAACCAGCGCAGCTCTACGGCTCGTCGCCCCGTCTCCCCACGCCATGGCGTAGCCGGCCGCCGCGACCGCCACCGCCACCAGCACCGCGCCGGCAATGGTGCGCCCCGTCAGCGGCTGTGGCGTCGACGCCTCACTTGCCCGCATCGCCTCCACCGGCCGCACCTGGCCCGCCTTGCGTGCCGGCGCCAGCGCGGACAGCACCGTGACCACGGTGCCCACCACGACCGGTACAACGACCGCGTCCCACGACAGACCCACGCCAGCTGCCGGCAGCGGCATGCCAAACGATTCCATTCCGGCCCGAATCAACAACACCAGCCCCGCACCCCCGGCCACACCGAGCACCGAGCCAACCAGACCGACCAGCGCCGCCTCCAGTGTCACCGAGCGCGTAATCTGCCCGCGCGACGCCCCCAGCGCACGCAGCAGCGCGAACTCCTTCGTGCGCTGCGCGACGATCATGGAAAACGTGTTCGCGATGAGGAACGTGCCCACGAGCAGGCCGACCAGCCCGAAGGCGACGAGGAAGTAGGTGACAAAGCTCAGCGCGTCACGGATCTGCTGCGTCGTCTCCTCCGCGACCTTCGCCCCTGACTCGATCTTCAGGTCCGGGAAGTGCTCGCGCAGCTTCTCGACGACCCCGTCATCCCCCGCCACCGTCACCGCCGGCACCCGCTCGCCGTCGGTATAGAAATCCAGGTACGTCTCCTCGCTCACGGCAAGGCGCAGTGAGGTCGGCTGGACCAGGGGGTCGTCGTAAAGCCCAGAAATGTGCACGGTGTTGCGGCCGTCGCGGTCCACCACGATCAGCTCCTGGCCCACCCGCAGCCCGTACTCCTCGGCGCCGTTCGCGTTGACCACCACGTCGCCGAGGTTGCGCGGCTCAGCACCCTCGACGATCTCCGGTGCGCGCCCAACCGCCTCGTCCAGGCCGTAGTAGGCGCCCATTTGCGACGAGCCCAGCCGCGTCTGCACCGCCACCTCATCGTCCGTGGCGACCACGATCGGCAGGTCGACGAACAGGTTCACGTTGTCCACACCGTCAAGCGCCTTCATCTCGTCGACGGCGTCCTTCTCCAGCGACCCCTCCCCATCTCCGGGGCGGACCACCGCGTCGACGTCGTCAAGCACCGTGTTCACCGCCGAGTCGAACGTGGACGAGAGCATGTTGGTAAACATCAGCGCACCAGACAGGAAAGCCGTGCCCAGCACCACCGCCAGCACCGTCAGCGCGAGCCGCAGTTTGTGCGCCGCGATATTGCGCAGCGACACCTTATTCATCGTGGAGTTCACTTAGCCCTCCATACTGGACATGACGTTGAGGATCGCGTCCATATCGGGATCGCGCAGCTCGTCGACAATCGCACCATCGCGCAAGAAAATCACCCGGTCCGCGTACGAAGCCGCCCGCGCGTCATGCGTGACGATCACCACCGTCTGGTCGTCCTGATCCACCGCCGTGCGCAGAATATCCAGCACCTCACGCGACGAGTTCGAATCCAGATTGCCTGTCGGCTCATCGCCAAAAATAATCTCCGGCCGCGACACCAGCGCCCTCGCGCACGCCACGCGCTGCTGCTGCCCGCCCGACAGCTCCGCCGGCCGGTGGTCCAGCCGCTGCGCCAGCCCCAACCGCGTGGTCACTTCCTCGAACCACTGCCGATCGACCTTCCCACCCGCAATCCTGGTCGGCAGCTCAATATTTTCCGCCGCAGTCAAGGTGGGCACCAGGTTAAACGACTGAAAGATGAACCCCAGCCTGTCCCGCCTCAGCGACGTCAGCGCCTTATCGCTTAACGACGACAACCCCGTTTCCCCAACAAACGCCTCCCCACTCGTCGCCGTATCCAGCCCCGCCATCACGTGCATGAGCGTCGACTTGCCGGAGCCCGACGGGCCCATAATGGCCGTGAACTCCCCCTGGTGGAACTCGACATTGACCCCGTCGAGCGCAACCACCTCCGTATCGGCTCGGCCGTAGGACTTCCGCAGGTCCACTGCCCTCGCCGCTACCGGCCGCTCTGTGCTTTGCAGGTTGCTTTGTGCTCGTTCGCTCACGTCGCCATCTCTTTCGCTTCAGTACCTGACGCGACTATACGGGCCTTCTGCTCGCCGCTTGCGGACACGTGGGTGTGCCCGGGTTGTCCATGGGGTTCCCTTGCGCGGGGTCCTCTTGCGCGGGTCAGTTGTCCGCCGGCTAAGGGCTCCGCCGTTGCGGACAAGTGGGGATCCACCAACTAATTCGACGGTGCTGGCTTGTGGCCTCACGATAACGTCCCGGTTTGCCCTAGCGGGCACTCCGCCGTTGCGGACTAGTGGGTATCTACCAACGATTCCACCATTGTGGACAACTTGGTCAGCACCAACGATCGCACGGTCCCCACGATTGTGCGGATAGTATCTCCGCATTGCGGACAAGTGGGTGAGCACCAAGCATTCCGCCGTTGCGGACAACTTGGCCAGCACCAACTTTTGCGCGGTTGCGGACAATTTGGTGCACACCAACGATCTTAACTACCGCCGTGGCGGCACTCCGCCGTTGCGGACAATCGGGTGCACACCAACGAAGACGGGGAATGTTCGGCTCGCTGCGAAACCGCCCACTGGCTCATCGCCTGACCGACCGCATCCTCAACTGCTTTATACCACCACCGCATTGCGGACAAGTGGGTGTGGCGTGCGGGTGCGGGCATAGCAAAAGCACCCGTCGATGAAACCCTTGGTGGGGGTTTCGTCGACGGGTGCCTGTTTTGGTGTTTGAAGTTGTTGGGTCGGCGGTAACCTACTCTCCCACTCCCTCCCGGGGGCAGTACCATCGGCGCGGGCGGGCTTAGCTTCCGGGTTCGGAATGGGACCGGGCGTTTCCCCGCCGCTATCAACCACCGACACATCCTTGGGGTTTTTGTGTGTCGGGTCGTCCAGCGTGTGGTGACCAGTATTCAAATTATGTGTTGTCCGTGACATGGTGGTGTGTTGTGTCAGGACTGCATAGTGGACGCGAACAGTTCGTTTTTGTTTTGTTGTGTTGTTTGCACCTTTTGTGTGCGCAAACAGGTGGTTGGTTTGTTCGGTGTATTAGTACCGGTCGCCTCCACACATTGCTGTGCTTCCAGGTCCGGCCTATCAACCCAGTCGTCTCCTGGGAACCTCAAATGAAACCTCATCTTAAAACAGGCTTCCCGCTTAGATGCTTTCAGCGGTTATCCCTCCCGTACGTAGCCAACCAGCAATGCTCCTGGCGGAACAACTGGCACACCAGAGGTACGTCCGTCCCGGTCCTCTCGTACTAGGGACAGCCTTCTTCAAGTTTCAACGCGCGCGGCGGATAGAGACCGAACTGTCTCACGACGTTCTGAACCCAGCTCGCGTGCCGCTTTAATGGGCGAACAGCCCAACCCTTGGGACCTACTCCAGCCCCAGGATGCGACGAGCCGACATCGAGGTGCCAAACCATCCCGTCGATATGGACTCTTGGGGAAGATCAGCCTGTTATCCCCGGGGTACCTTTTATCCGTTGAGCGACACCACATCCACAAGTAGGTGCCGGATCACTAGTCCCGACTTTCGTCCCTGCTCGACTTGTAGGTCTCGCAGTCAAGCTCCCTTGTGCACTTACACTCTAAACACCTGATTGCCAACCAGGCTGAGGGAACCTTTGGGCGCCTCCGTTACATTTTGGGAGGCAACCGCCCCAGTTAAACTACCCACCAGGCACTGTCCCCAACCCAGATCATGGGCCAAGGTTAGATATCCACTACGGTCAGAGTGGTATTTCAACAACGACTCCACCACCACTAGCGTGACGGCTTCAACATCTCCCACCTATCCTACACAAACCGCACCGAATGCCAATACCAAGCTATAGTGAAGGTCCCGGGGTCTTTTCGTCCTGCCGCGCGAAACGAGCATCTTTACTCGTACTGCAATTTCACCGGGTCTGTGGTTGAGACAGCAGGGGAGTCGTTACGCCATTCGTGCAGGTCGGAACTTACCCGACAAGGAATTTCGCTACCTTAGGATGGTTATAGTTACCACCGCCGTTTACTGGGGCTTAAATTCTCCGCTTCGACCCACAAAAAGGGTCTAACAGGTCCTCTTAACCTTCCAGCACCGGGCAGGCGTCAGTCCGTATACATCAACTTAACCGTCTTCGCACGGACCTGTGTTTTTGATAAACAGTCGCTCCCCTCTATTCTCTGCGACCTGAACCAGCAACCACAGTCGTATGACCAGGCACCAGTCCAGGTCCCCCTTCTCCCGAAGTTACGGGGGTAATTTGCCGAGTTCCTTAACCACAGTTCACCCGACCGCCTGAGTATTCTCTACTTGACTACCTGTGTCGGTTTCGGGTACGGGCCGTACACACACATCGCTAGAGGCTTTTCTCGGCAGTACAGGATCACCAACATCACCCAACACTGGGCTACGCATCACGCCTCACACACATGACAGCCGCATTTCACATGCTGTCGTGCCACACGCTTGCACCACAATCCAATAAGTGGCTTGGCTACCTCACTGCGTCACCCCATCACTGATCTACCACGGATCAGGCCCCACGCATCACCACCAACCAACCAACCACAAGGGTCGGCAACAGCAGGTGGATCAGGGTGGTTAGTATCACCGCTTCAATACTGGGCGCGCGTGTACGGGTACGGGAATATCAACCCGTTAACCATCGACTACGCCTGTCGGCCTCGCCTTAGGACCCGACTCACCCTGGGAAGACGAACTTGACCCAGGAACCCTTAGTCATTCGGCGGATACGATTCTCACGTATCATTCGTTACTCATGCCTGCATTCTCACTCGCATGCAGTCCACCGCTCCTTACAGTACGGCTTCACCCCACACACGACGCTCCCCTACCCAAACAAAATGTTTGCCGCGGCTTCGGCGGTGTGCTTGAGCCCCACTGAATTGTCGGCGCAGAACCACTCGACCAGTGAGCTATTACGCACTCTTTCAAGGATGGCTGCTTCTAAGCCAACCTCCTGGCTGTCTTCGCGATCCCACATCCTTTTCCACTTAGCACACCCTTAGGGGCCTTAACCGGCGATCTGGGCTGTTTCCCTCTCGACTATGAAGCTTATCCCCCACAGTCTCACTGCAATGCTTGACTTCACCGGCATTCGGAGTTTGGCTGACGTCACTAAGATGATAGTCCCGCTCGGCCATCCAGTAGCTCTACCTCCGGTAAGCACACATCACGCTGCACCTAAATGCATTTCGGGGAGAACCAGCTATCACGGAGTTTGATTGGCCTTTCACCCCTACCCACAGCTCATCCCCTCAGTTTTCAACCTAAGTGGGTTCGCGCCTCCACAACCTCTTACAGCTGCTTCACACTGGCCATGGGTAGATCACCCCGCTTCGGGTCCAGGACATGCCACTAAAACCACCCTATTCGGATTCGCTTTCGCTACGACTACCCCTAAACACGGGTTAACCTCGCGACATGCCGCTGACTCGCAGGCTCATTCTTCAAAAGGCACGCCATCACACACAAACAGGTGCTCTGACGGATTGTAAGCGCATGGTTTCAGGAACTCTTTCACTCCCCTCCCGGGGTACTTTTCACCATTCCCTCACGGTACTATTCACTATCGGTCACACTGAGTATTCAGGCTTACCGGGTGGTCCCGGCAGATTCACAGCAGATTCCACGAGCCCGCTGCTACTCGGGGCAATGATCAGCACATGCCTGTAAACGCCTTCGCGTACGGGGCTTATCACCCGCTCCGGCGCGCCATCCCAGACGCTTCCGCTAACGCACAAACACACACCTGCGGTCAGGTAGCCCGCAACAACCACACCCCACAACACCGCACACGCAACCCCTACCCAGGTATCACACGCACACGGTTTAGCCATCATCCGCTATCGCTCGCCACTACACACGGAATCACAATTGTTTTCTTCTCCTGCGGGTACTGAGATGTTTCACTTCCCCACGTCAACCCCCACACAGGCTATGCATTCACCTGCAGGTAACACCACACAACTGATGTTGGGTTTCCCCATTCGGACATCCTCGGATCAACGCTTAGTTGGCAACTCCCCGAGGCTTAACGCAGCCTCACACGTCCTTCATCGGCCCAGCATGCCAAGGCATCCACCATACGCCCGTAACACAAAACAACACTACTGCTGCTTCACACACACGAACGACTACAAACTGTAGACACTCAACAAACAACACAAATTACAGAAAAACAAGATGCTCGCGTCCACTATACAGTTCTCACACAACACACACCCCACACCAACAACCACCAACACGCGGCCATAAGTCAGCGGGATGCCACAACAACAGGAACACACAATGTTGCCCCAGACACCCAACAGCATGCCAACACACACAAACGATTTTTTCGTTGCCGCGACACCTCAGTGTCACACCACACGAGCACACACACCCACACCAGGCCACACGCAGACACCCTGATGGCATCCACCAACACGACCCGGGGTGCATGTCCACCCGGAATTTGAAAAACAACAATGCGGCAGTCGCACACTCGGCGACATCAACCACACAACACCCGCAACTGCGGGCACAAAACATAAACTCCTTAGAAAGGAGGTGATCCAGCCGCACCTTCCGGTACGGCTACCTTGTTACGACTTCGTCCCAATCGCCGATCCCACCTTCGACAGCTCCCATTACAGGCCACTGGCTTCGGGTGTTACCAACTTTCATGACGTGACGGGCGGTGTGTACAAGGCCCGGGAACGTATTCACCGCAGCGTTGCTGATCTGCGATTACTAGCGACTCCGACTTCATGGGGTCGAGTTGCAGACCCCAATCCGAACTAAGGCCGGCTTTCAGCGATTAGCACACCCTCACAGGCTCGCAAGACGCGTTGTACCGACCATTGTAGCATGTGTGAAGCCCTGGACATAAGGGGCATGATGATTTGACGTCATCCCCACCTTCCTCCGAGTTAACCCCGGCAGTCTCTCATGAGTCCCCAACCGAATTGCTGGCAACATAAGACAAGGGTTGCGCTCGTTGCGGGACTTAACCCAACATCTCACGACACGAGCTGACGACAACCATGCACCACCTGTACACCAACCACAAAGGGAAAGACCATCTCTGGCCCGATCTGGTGTATGTCAAGCCCAGGTAAGGTTCTTCGCGTTGCATCGAATTAATCCACATGCTCCGCCGCTTGTGCGGGCCCCCGTCAATTCCTTTGAGTTTTAGCCTTGCGGCCGTACTCCCCAGGCGGGGCGCTTAATGCGTTAGCTACGGCACGAACCCCGTGGAAGGGACTCACACCTAGCGCCCACCGTTTACGGCATGGACTACCAGGGTATCTAATCCTGTTCGCTCCCCATGCTTTCGCTCCTCAGCGTCAGTTACTGCCCAGAGACCTGCCTTCGCCATCGGTGTTCCTCCTGATATCTGCGCATTCCACCGCTACACCAGGAATTCCAGTCTCCCCTACAGCACTCAAGTTATGCCCGTATCGCCTGCAGTCCCGCAGTTAAGCTGCGGGCTTACACAAACGACGCGACAAACCACCTACGAGCTCTTTACGCCCAGTAATTCCGGACAACGCTCGCACCCTACGTATTACCGCGGCTGCTGGCACGTAGTTAGCCGGTGCTTCTTCTCCAGGTACCGTCACTTGCGCTTCGTCCCTAGCGAAAGGAGTTTACAACCCGAAGGCCGTCATCCCCCACGCGGCGTCGCTGCATCAGGCTTGCGCCCATTGTGCAATATTCCCCACTGCTGCCTCCCGTAGGAGTCTGGGCCGTATCTCAGTCCCAATGTGGCCGTACACCCTCTCAGGCCGGCTACCCGTCGACGCCTTGGTAGGCCATTACCCCACCAACAAGCTGATAGGCCGCGAGCTCATCCCACACCGAAAAAACTTTCCACCACAACATCCAAGAAGTGGTCCTATCCGGTATTAGACCCAGTTTCCCAGGCTTATCCCGAAGTGCAGGGCAGATCACCCACGTGTTACTCACCCGTTCGCCACTCGAGTACCCAAGCAAGCTTGGGCCTTTCCGTTCGACTTGCATGTGTTAAGCACGCCGCCAGCGTTCATCCTGAGCCAGGATCAAACTCTCCACAAAAAGTTTCAACAAAAACAAACGTGAAACAGGCCGTGAAAAGCCCAAAACCCAACCAAAACAAACCAACCAACACCACACGACAAAACGCCACACAGTGCTGGACTGGCAAAAATCCAAACATTACCGGAAGCCAAAAACAACTCCCAACCAGCCCTGCAACCCGACGGGGCAAAACAACAGGACCGGCAAAAAACATCATGCACTCACAAAACGTGAAGCACACCACGCAACAAGCAGTCAGGCAATCATTGGTTCACCCAACCACCACCGGCACACACCAAAACAGCATGCACACCCACGCGGCACACAACACCAAGCACACAACAACAAAAAATCAAATGCATTGGCACACTATCGAGTTCTCAAACAACACCAGCACACCCAAACCAACCCACACACGCAGGCAAGTCCAAAGTGACTAAAGTATTTTCGTCCGCGATTGTTTTCCTGCCCGCCACACAAACCAGAGAACCAATCTGCTCTCCAGCGGGGCGTTGTCGGTCTCGCTGACTGGAACTAAGTTACACACACCCAAACACAAACACAAACCCGCAGCGTAGAGTGTGTAAATGGTTACTCATTAACACGCTTTACATCGGCGCCTAAGCGGTTCAGGTTCTCCACGAACTCCGGGTAGCCGCGATCGATGTGGTGCACCTCGTGAACAGTGGTGACGCCGTCGGCTACAAGCCCGGCGAGCACAAGACCGGCACCGGCGCGGATGTCGGAGGACCACACGTCGGTGGACGACAAGGTGCCCACTCCCCTGATCATCACGTGGTGGCCATCAACATTGGCTTCGGCTCCGAGGCGCAGCATCTCGTCGACAAAGCGGAAACGCGCTTCGAAGACGTTCTCGGTGATCACGGAAACGCCGTCAGCAACGGCGGACAGCGCGATCGCCATCGGCTGCAGGTCCGTAGGGAATCCCGGGAACGGCAGAGTCTGGTAGTCGACGGCCTTCGGGCGTTGACGCATCTGCACACGGAAGCCGTTGTCGTAGGTCTCAATCTCCGCGCCGGAGAGCTTTAATTTCGCCAGCGCCAGGTGGAGATGTCCCGGGGCGGCACCGGTGACGGTGATGTCGCCCTGAGTCATCGCGGCAGCGTATGCCCAGGTGCCTGCGACGATGCGGTCTCCGATGACGGTGTGTTCCGTCGGGTGCAGCTGCTCCACGCCGTCGACGGTGATGCAGGACGTGCCGGCACCGGTGATCTGGGCGCCCATCGCGTTAAGCATGTTGCACAGGTCCACGATTTCGGGTTCCCGGGCTGCGTTATCCAGGGTGGTGCGGCCGTCGGCAAGCACTGCTGCGGTGATGATGTTCTCCGTGGCGCCGACGGAGGGGAAGTCGAGCTTGATGTCGGCGCCGCGCAGTTTGTCAGCGCGGGCGACGACGGCGCCGTGTTCAATGTGCGTGGTGGCGCCGAGTTTTTCCAGGCCGGACTGGTGCATGTCCAGCGGGCGCGATCCGATGGCGTCGCCACCCGGCAGCGCGACGTACGCCTCGGTGCAGCGCGCGACCAGCGGGCCGAGCACCGCGACGGACGCGCGGAATTGGCGCACAGCTTCAAAGTCGGCATGCGGGGAGACTTCGGCGGGCGTGCTGATCCGCACGACGTCGCCGTCGATGTCCACGTCGCAGCCAAGGCCGACGAGGACGTCGCGCATCAGGGGGACGTCGAGAATCTCCGGACAGTTGCGCAGCGTTGTCGTGCCTTCGGCCAACAGCGCAGCTGCCATAAGTTTGAGCACGCTGTTCTTCGCGCCGCCGACGCGCACGAGCCCCTCGAGACGTGAACCACCGTTGACCAAAAACCGTTCTTTCACGCCCACAACAGTACCGAAGCGAAAGCTACGGCAGAGCGCCGATGCGACGTGCCGCGTTGACGGCCTCGTAACGCGTGTGTGCACCCAGTTTGCGCATCACGCTGCGCAGGTAGGACTTTACCGTTTCCGCACCAATGCCCATCTCGGCGGCGGCTTCCACATTCGTGTGGCCGAGCGCGACACAGGACAGCACGTCGAGCTCGCGGGCGGAAAGCTTCGTCGTCTGCTTCACGTGCACGGGAGAGACCATCTGCTCGCAGAGCTGCTCGAGTTCCTTGCGTAGCTCCTCGTCTTCCACACGGTTGGTCAGCATCCGCAGCTTCGAATGCGTGGAGCGCACTTGCTCCCACTCCGCGCCGCTCATCTGGCGGCCGGACTTCGCGCCGGAGCGCTCGCCTTCGCCGTCGTTGGAGCGCAGCGCGATGTTCACGGCCAAGTCCTGCTCCAGGCAGCGGGCTGTCATGGTGACCTCCTCGATCACCTTGTCGCCAAGGCGCACCGGGGAGTGCACGCCGACGTAGAGCACGCCTTTGATTTCGCGGTTGACAATCACCGGCACCGCGACGATGGAGTGCAGGCCCTCGTCCTGGATTTGCTTGTCGTACTCGTGGGAGATGGTGTTCGCGCGGGTGTAGTCGGACACACCGGCCGCGCGGCGGGTGCTCACCACTCGCCCACCGACACCCGCGCCGGTGTCGAGGGTGAGGTTTTGCAGCGCCGGCGTGCGCAGGCCGATCCACTGGGTAATCTGCACGCGGTTGTCGGAGATGAGGGTGCCGTACATCGCGACGGGAATTCCGGTCGTCGTTTTCAGCGCGGTCAGTGCCGCGCGGATCGCGTCGTCGTCATCCTTGATCCGTTGCGCGTCCATCGTCATGGTTGTCGCCTTCCACAGGCCCGGTTGCACCCGTTTGGGCTCACCCGGGGTTGAACTTGGCTCTAAATCCCCATCATCATAACGCGCGAACGGGGGTAGCAAAATTTAGCCCCGCCCGTATCGAGGGCTCTGCAACCAAAGCTCAAACGGGCAAGACCCACACCGGACCCCTCCCCCGTACCCATCGGTTCAGCGTGACCATACCGTGCGGTCTAGTGAGGCGTGTACACTGTCTGGCAGTCACCCAAACAAACAACGTATTGGAGGAAATCATGGCGAAGATCGCAAAGAACGTTCTCGACCTCATCGGCGGCACCCCGCTCGTTGAGCTGCAGGGGATCACCGAGGGCTCCAAGGCCCGCGTGCTGGCGAAGCTTGAGTTCTACAACCCGGCAAACTCGGTGAAGGACCGCATCGGTAAGGCCATCATCGAGGCCGCTGAAGCATCCGGCGACCTGAAGCCGGGCGGCACCATCGTCGAGGCAACCTCCGGCAACACCGGTATTGCACTGGCACTCGCAGGTGCGGCGAAGGGATACAAAGTCATCCTGACCATGCCGGAGACCATGTCCAACGAGCGTCGCGTCCTGCTGCGCGCGTACGGCGCGGAGATCGTGCTCACCCCGGGCGCAGCCGGCATGAAGGGCGCGGTTGAGAAGGCCAACGAACTCGTCGAGCAGAACGACGGCGCCATCCTGGCCCGCCAGTTCGAGAACGAGGCGAACCCGAAGATCCACTACGCCACCACCGGCCCGGAGATCTGGGAGGACACCGACGGCGAGGTGGACGTGCTCGTCGCAGGTGTGGGCACCGGCGGCACCATCTCGGGCGCCGGCAAGTACCTTAAGGAGCAGAAGGCCGACGTCAAGACCGTCGCTGTCGAGCCGGCTGCGTCCCCGCTGCTGTCCAAGGGCGAGGCTGGCCCGCACAAGATCCAGGGCCTGGGCGCGAACTTCATCCCGGGCACGCTGGACCGATCGGTTGTGGACGAGATCATTGCCGTCTCCAATGAGGACGCCATCTCCACCTCCCGCGAGCTCGCGGTCAAGGACGCTGTCCTCGGCGGCATTTCCGCTGGCGCGAACGTGAAGGCTGCGCTTGAGGTCGCTAACCGTCCGGAGAACGAGGGCAAGACCATCGTTGTCATCATCCCGGACTTCGGTGAGCGCTACGTCTCCACCGTCCTGTACGAGGACATCCGCGACTAAGCGTTTGCTTGACGAGGACTCCCCCGCGCACCGGCCACATCCGGCGCGCGGGGGAATCTTTATCTGTGCACTAAACGAACCGCTTGGTACACTTCCGCCATGCTTTCCCTGGCCAAATCGGTAATCTCTACGATCCGCGAGGACCTGCACAACGCCCGCGAGCACGACCCCGCCGCCCGCGGCGACGTGGAAAACGCTCTGGTCTATTCGGGCCTGCACGCCGTATGGGTGCACCGCATTTGCCACTCGATGTGGCAGCAGGGTTGGAAGGGACCGGCGCGCATTCTGGCGCAACTCAACCGATTCTTCACCGGGGTGGAGATCCACCCGGGTGCGACCATCGGGCGGAAGTTCTTTATCGACCACGGCATGGGCATCGTGATCGGCGAGACGGCCGAGATCGGCGAAAACGTCATGCTCTACCACGGAGTGACGCTGGGCGGCCAGGTGCTCACGCAGACGAAGCGCCACCCGACGCTGCAGGACAACGTGGTTATCGGCGCGGGCGCGAAGGTGCTCGGCCCGGTCACCATCGGCGAGGGCTCCGCGATCGGTGCGAACGCCGTGGTGACCAAGGATGTGCCGGCGAACTCGATTGCGGTGGGGATTCCGGCGAAGAGCCGCCCGCGCAATCCGGACGAGTGCGTGAAACTCGTCGACCCGGACGCGTACGTCGATCCGGGCAGCTACATCATCTAAACCAGGTCGCTGTACTCCGGGTTCTGCTCGATGAAGCGCTCGACCGCGGGGCAGGACGGGATGACGCGCATGTCGTCGGCGCGGGCGTCGTCAAGCGCCGCCTCGATCAGCGGCTTGGACAGGCCTTGGCCCCGGAACTTGGGATCCACCACGGTGTGCGGCAGTTCGCGTGCGCCGTCGCGGTCGATGTAGGTGGCGTAACCGGCGACCTCCTCACCAACGAGGATTTCGTACTGGCCTTCCGCCTCGTTCTTGCGCACTTGATTATCGGGTGTTGCAGACATGCGCCCGACTATACAGTGAAAAACCCCTTCCACATTGCTGTGAAAGGGGTTTTGGGTGTGGCCAGAGCCAGGATCGAACTGGCGACCCCACACTTTTCAGGCGTGTGCTCTACCAACTGAGCTATCTGGCCGGAACCGAATGGTTCGGCGACCCTGACGGGACTTGAACCCGCGACCTCCGCCGTGACAGGGCGGCGCGCTAACCAACTGCGCCACAGGGCCAATATTTGATTGTTTTCGTGCTCTCGCCAGCGCGTTCACACTGTCGCTTGCACGAGTTGTTACATTACACAGCGCCGTCGCACACTTACAAATCAGCAGCGTAGGACAGGTATCGACAACCTCTCGCACCGGCAGTGTAGTCGTCGCAAAGCAAAACGCCCCGAGGAAAACCTCGGGGCGTGATGGCGACCCTGACGGGACTTGAACCCGCGACCTCCGCCGTGACAGGGCGGCGCGCTAACCAACTGCGCCACAGGGCCGTACCCCCAACGGGATTCGAACCCGTGTTGCCGCCGTGAAAGGGCGGAGTCCTAGGCCTCTAGACGATGGGGGCGCTGAAAGACAGCCTGTTGATCATAAGACAGCGCCCGCGCGCAGACCAAATGCGCTGCTAGCCGGGCTTAACGGGCGACCGGGGTGAAGCCTGCGCGCTTATCGCTGGAGCGGATCACCTGCGAGCCGAACGGGAAGCACGTCACCGGAATGAGCTTGAGGTTCGCCCACGCCAGCGGCAGGCCGATGATGGTCACCGCCTGCACGATGGCGGTCACAATGTGGCCGGCTGCGAGCCACATACCGGCAACCACGAACCAGATGACGTTGCCCAGCATGCCGATCGCACCCGTATCCCCCTGCACGACCTCGCGGCCGAACGGCCAGATGACGTAGCCCGCGATGCGGAACGACGCCAACCCGAACGGGATAGTGACAATGAGCACGCAGGCGATGACGCCGGCGAGCACGTAGCCGAGAAACAGCCAAATGCCCGCCGTCAGCAACCAGATAATGTTGAGGATGAAACGCAGTAAACCCATGCCGGAAGTATAGGCTTTTGCCTGTTTAGCCGGGCAGAATCAGCAGGCTCACCGCCATGACGGCCATGCCGGCGACAAGCCCGTACACGGCGGTATGGTGGCGACCGGTCTGAATCGCGGTGGGCAGCAGCTTGTCCAGGCTGACAAACACCATCACGCCCGCGATCGCGGCGTAGGCGACACCGAGTGTTTCCGGACCCAAAAACGGGCGCAGCAGAAGGTAGCCGATGATGGCGCCGAGCGGCTCCGCAAGCCCCGACAGAGTGGCCCAGCCGGCCGCCTTCCACTTCGAGCCGAACGCCTCTCGCAGCGGCACCGCCACGGCGACGCCTTCGGGGATGTTGTGGATGGCGATGGCGATCGCGATCGGCACGCCTAAGGCCGGGTCCTCCAGCGCGGAGATGAACGACGCGAAGCCCTCCGGGAAGTTGTGCACGGCAATGGCCAGGCCGGTGACAACGCCAACGTTGCGCATCGCCCCGCCGCCAGAGGGGTCCTCGTGCGGGTTGATGTCGTCCGGCACAAACCGGTCGATCACGCCGATGACCGCGATGCCCGCAAAGAACGCGACCGTGCCCCACAACTGCCCGCGGCCGGTGCTCTCAAGGGAAGCCACGCCCTCCGGCAGCAGCTCCACCAGCGAGATGTAGACCATCACGCCGGCGGAAAAGCCCAACGAGGCGGCGAGGAATCTGTCGCTCGGGTCGCGCTTGAGCGCCACAAGCAGGCCGCCGAGGCCCGTCGATAAGCCAGCGAACAGCGACATCCCGAGCGCAACCGCTACATTCATGCGGGCAACTCTAGCCCCTCATTGCCCTACTGGGCGCTAGCGGGCGGACGCCCAATCGCCGCCGAGACGGGCTTGCCCCACTTGACCAGATCCTGCGTCATATCGTCGTGGGGGATCTGCGCCTCGATAACCACGGGGCGGCGGGTGTTTTCGCTGGCGATGCGAAACGCCTGGCGAAGCTCGCCGGCGGTGGTGGCAGTGATGCCGATGCCCTCGCCGTCGTCCGCGTTGAAAGCGCTGACCAAGCCCGCGTAGTCCCAGTTCTTGTAGTAGTTGTACGGGCCCTCGTGCAGGGCGGATTCGATGACGTAGCCCTTGTTGTTCACCACGATGACGGTGATGTTGTCCTCGTAGCGGATCATGTTGCACACCTCTTGGGCGGTGAGCTGGAAGGAGCCGTCGCCGACCATGAGGATCGTGTGGTGCTCGTTGCCCTTAGCTACGGCGTACCCGTGGGCGGACGGCACCGACCAGCCGATGGCGCCCCACTGCATCTCGATTTCGAAGCCTGCGCCGCCGGGAAGCTGCATGTGCATCCCGTTGAACCACGAGTCTCCAGTTTCGGCGAACAGCGTGGAATCGGCGCTGATCAGCTCGTTGATCTGGTGCACCATCTCGGCGCGGGTGAGCTGCGCCGAATCCTCTGCAGGGGTGTAGTTGGCCGACTCACCGGTGACATCGTCCCGGCTGAACTGATCGAGTGTGGCGGTGTTGCGCTGCACCTTCGCCTCGAGCGTCTCCAGCACGGCGGCGATGGGCAGGTTGGTGTGCTTAGTGTCCGGCGTGGTCACGCCGTCCTCGGCGATGGCGATGTAGCCGGACTCGTTCGGCACCGTGGTCGTCCAACCCACCGTGGAGTAATCCGTGAACATCGGGCCCGCAGCCAGCACGCAATCGGCGAGGTCCACCATGGCCTCTGCACCTGGAGCGGAGGAATTGCCCAAGTAGTGGCCGATGAATTGCGGGTGACCCTCCGGGAAGAAGCTCTTGGCGTTCGGCTGCACGGCCACCGCGCATCCGATTGCCTCAGCCACGCGCCGGAAAGCGTCGATGGCGCCGTACGGGCGCAGGTGCGGGCCGGCGAGCAGGAGCGGCTTTTCTGCCGCGTTGATCTGCTCGGCAATCTCGGACGCCGCCCGCTCGACCGCCTCCTGGTCGTAGTCGACCTCCCACGCACGCTCGAACGTTCTCGGCTGCGGGTCCGCGCACTCGGCGTCCGCCAAGTTGGAAGCGATCTCGATGTAGCACGGTTTGGATTCGCGCAGGGCGGTGGCGATGGCGTCGTCGATAAGCGAAGGTGCCTCCTCGGCGGTGAGGATGCGCACCGTCTTGCAGGTGACGGGGCGGAACATTTCCTCCTGGTAGGAGTAATCCGTCGTGCCGATGGTGTGGTGCAGGAAGCGGCCGGACGCCTCGTCGTTAGTGTTGTAGCCGGCGGAGATGAAGATCATGGGCAGGCGTTCCGCGTACGCGCCGGCGACGCCGTTGAGCGCGGAGAATGCGCCTACGTTGAAGGTGATCACACAGGCGGAGGCGCCGTTTGCGCGGGCGTAGCCCTCGGCGGCGTAGGCGGCGTTGAGCTCGTTGGTGCAGCTCATCATCTTCAGGTTGTCGTTCTTCAGCAGCTCATCCAGCAGTTGCAGGTTATAGTCACCCGGAACCTGGAAGTAGTGTTCCAGGCCGATTTGCTCAAGTCGGGTGGCCAGGTAGTGGCCGACGGTGGTAGTCATGGTTGCCTTTCTGTAGGACCGTTGGACCACCCACGGTATGCAACCCCCGTATTGATAGCACCATAATCTTGGCGACTCCCCCGCTTCATTGTGACGCCCACAACAAACCCCCGCCGCGTGTGCGACGGGGGTTGAAGGTGGGCCCTGTGGGGATCGAACCCACGACCTGCGGATTAAAAGTCCGTAGCTCTACCAACTGAGCTAAAGGCCCGCGGGTGCAGAGTTTAGCCTCCTGGCACCCGCCCGCGGTAATCGGGGGAGGTTTTAATCCTCCTTCATCATCGTGCCGGTCTCTTCCATGCGCAGGTGGAAGTCGAAGGCGTGGCGCAGATCGTGCGGGGTGGCCTGGTACTTGCACTTGGATGCGCGCTCGACGTACTCCTCCAGCAGCGGGCGGTACGACGGGTGCGCGATGGAGATCATCTTCGCCGGACGGTCACGCGGGGCGAGGCCGCGCAGGTCGGCCACGCCGTACTCGGTGATGAAGACCATGGCGTCGTGCTCGTTGTGGTCGATGTGCGAGGCGAACGGGACGATGGCGGAGATGGCGCCGTCCTTGGCAACCGACGGGGAGATGAACGAGGAGATGTAGGCGTTGCGGGTGAAGTCGCCGGAGCCGCCGAGGGCGTTCATCAGGCGCGAGCCGTTGATGTGGGTGGAGTTGGCGTTGCCGTAGATGTCCGCCTCGATCATGCCGTTCGATGCAATCAGGCCGGTGCGGCGGATGACCTCCGGGTGGTTAGAGATAGACTGCGGGCGCAGGATGATGGACTCACGGTAGCGCGATGCCTCGTTGTTCATCTTCTCCGCGTACTCGGGCGACAGGGAGAACGACGTTGCAGACGCCACGGTCATCTTGCCGGCGTCGATGAGGTCCACCATGCCGTCCTGGATCACCTCGGTGTAGGCCTGGATGTTCTCAAACTTGGAGTCCATCAGGCCGGCCATCACGGCGTTGGGGACGTTGCCCACGCCGGACTGCATGACGTAGCCGTCGTAGGTGAGGCGGCCGGCCTTGACCTCGTTTTCCAAGAAGTCGAGGAAGTTGCCGGCGATCTGCTCCGAGATCTCGTCCGGCGCCTTGAAGGGGGCGTTGCGGTCCGGCGCGTCGGTCTCGACGACCGCGACAACCTTTTCCGGGTCGATGGTGATGTAGGTGTCGCCGATGCGGTCGCCGCACTTAGTGATCGGGATCGGGACACGGTTCGGCAGCGGCGGCACGGTCCAGATGTCGTGCATGCCCTCGAGCTCCTCGGACTGCCAGGAGTTGACCTCGATGATGATCTTCTTTGCGGCGTTGAGGAACTCCACGGAGTTGCCCACGGAGGACGACGGGACGATGTTGCCGTCCTCGGTGATGCGCACCGCCTCGACGATGGCCAGGTCGACCTCGCCGAAGAAGCCCTGCTCCACCATCATGCCGGAGTGCGACAGGTGGATGTCCTGGAACTTCATCTCGCCGGCGTTGATCTTGTTTCGCATGGTCGGGTCGGACTGATACGGCATGCGGTAGCGCAGTGCACCCGCCTCGGCGAGCACGCCGTCGCACTCCGGCGCGGTGGAAGCGCCGGTGTACATGTCGATGGAGAAGTCCTGCCCCTTCTCATGGGCGGCCTTCGCCTTCTCCGCAATCGCGCCCGGCATGGCCTTCGGGTAACCCGCGCCCGTAAATCCGGAGGTGCCCACCTTGTCGCCATGGTTGACAAACTGTGCGGCCTCTTCGGCGGTCATGACCTTGTCCCGCAGCTTCGCGCTGGCAATGCGTTCGCTCATTGTGATCCCTCAATCCTGGTAGATCCGATCAGGTAACAACACCACCATATTGTGACGTATCGCTCATTGCCACGGTTGTGTGGTGGGTCGTCGTGAAGCATGTGCTTATCGACGACCAAATCACCCCCGAACGGGCGTAGCGCCCACGATTGGACGTGCAGGGCAGCGTGCGTGAACAATGGGGCCACTATGACTACCGCAGCCCCCGCCTTAACGATCGGCGGCATCGACCTGGACTCCCCCGTCATCCTCGCGCCGATGGCCGGGGTGACCAACATGCCGTTTCGCGTGCTGTGCCGCGAGATCGAAGAGGAGCTCACCGGCACCTCGTCGGGGCTGTACGTCTGCGAGATGATCACCGCCCGCGCGATGGTGGCCCGCAATCAGAAGACGCTGCACATGACGACCTTCGCCGACGTGGAAACCCCGCGCTCAATGCAGCTCTACACCGTCGATCCGAAGTTCACCTACGAGGCCGTGCGCATGATCGTGGAGGAAGACATCGCCGATCACGTGGACATGAACTTCGGCTGCCCGGTACCCAAGGTCACCCGCAAGGGCGGCGGCTGCGCCATCCCCTATAAGCGCCGCCTGTACGGCAACATCGTCGACGCCGCCGTGCGCGCCGCCGAAGGCTCCAGCATCCCGATCACGGTGAAGTTCCGCATCGGCATCGACGACGAGCACCACACCCACTTGGATGCCGGCCGCATCGCCGCAGACGCGGGTGCCGCCGCCGTCGCCCTGCACGCCCGCACCGGCGCCGAGCGCTACTCGGGTGCGGCGCACTGGGACGAGATCGGCCGGCTCGTCGAGCACATGGACGGCACAGGCGTGCCCATCATCGGCAACGGCGACATCTTCGCCGCCGACGACGCCGCCAAGATGATGGAGCAGACCGGCTGCCACGGCGTGGAAGTCGGCCGCGGCTGCCTCGGCCGGCCCTGGCTGTTCGCCCAACTTGGCGCACAACTGCGCGGTGAGGACATCCCGCCGGAGCCGACACTGGGCCAAGTCGCCGGCATTATTTACCGCCACGCCGAACTGCTCGCCGAGCACGACGGTGAGGACCACGCCTGCCGGGACATTCGCAAGCACACCGGCTGGTATCTGCGCGGCTTCCCCGTCGGTGGCGAGTTCCGCAAATCCCTCGCCCAGGTCACCTCGCTGGCGGAGCTGCGCGAGCGCCTCGCACCCATCACCGAGTCCGACGATATGGCGCAGCACGCCGACAACGCCCGCGGCCGCCAAGGCTCCGCCGGCAAGATCGCCCTGCCGGAGGGCTGGCTGGACGATCCCGAGGATGAGACCGTGCCGCAGGGCGCGGAGATTGAAAATAACGGTGGGTAAACACCAATCATCGCGTAGCATGAAACCCATGCTTCGTGCTGCGTACAGGGAAAATCTAGAGGCGTTCAACCGGGACCTCATCGCCATGTGCGACACGGTGTGCACCATCATGGACCACGCCTCCTCCGCGCTGCTCGAGCAATCGCTTGACGACGCCGAAACTGCCCTGTCCGAAATCGACAGCCTGCAAGAGATCAGCGAGCGTTGCGAGGAACGCAGCATGAGCCTGCTCGCCCTGCAAAGCCCGGTCGCCGGCGACCTGCGCCAAGTTCTGTCCGCCCTCTACGTGGTGGAAAACTTCGAGCGCATGGGCTCCCTGGCCCGCAACATCGCCCTGCTGGCCCGCCTGCGCCACCCCGCGCCGGTCTACCCCGCCCCGCTCCAGGGCTACATCGAAGAGTTAACCCGCCTGGTGCGTGAGATGGGTGCGACCACCCGGGCGTTGCTGGATAACCCCGACCCGGACGTGGCAGTGGAGCTGCACAACATCGACGAAGGCGTCGATGACATGCGCGCCTTCCTGCAGACCCTGGTCTCCGACCGCAAGTGGGAGTACTCCACCCGCGAGGCGGTGGATCTCGCCATGGTTGCCCGTTACTACGAGCGCTACGCCGACCGCTGCGTGAACGTCGCTGGGCGCATGGTCTTCCTGGTCACCGGCCTCAAGCCCGAGGAATACCTGCGCCAGCGCGACGAGCCAGATTACGACCCGGACGAGAAGTTCGCCACCATCGAGCGGAAGTTCCGCCGCTAACACGACGACGCCCTCCCGGCACGCATGGTCGGGAGGGCGTCGTCGTCAAGCAAAGGCTTTAGCCGAAGCGGCCCGAGATGTAGTCCTCGGTCTCCTTCTGCTCCGGGTTCTCGAAGATGGTGGTGGTGTCGTTGAACTCCACCAGGTGGCCCGGCTTACCGGTGGCCTCGAGGGAGAAGAACGCGGTCTTGTCGGACACACGCGCAGCCTGCTGCATGTTGTGGGTCACGATGACGATGGTGAAGTCGTTCTTCAGTTCGTGGATGAGGTCCTCCACGGCCAGGGTGGAAATCGGGTCGAGCGCGGAGCACGGTTCGTCCATGAGCAGCACCTCCGGGCGCACCGCGATCGCACGCGCGATGCACAGACGCTGCTGCTGACCGCCGGAGAGGCCGCCGCCCGGCTTGTCTAGGCGGTCCTTGACCTCGTCCCACAGGTTCGCGCCGCGCAGGGACTGCTCAGCGACCTCCTTGAGCTTCTTCTTGTCCTTCTCACCGGACAGGCGCAGGCCCGCGACGACGTTGTCCTCGATGGACATGGTCGGGAACGGGTTCGCCTTCTGGAACACCATGCCGATGGTGTTACGCACGGCAACCGGGTCGACGTTCTTGCCGTAGATGTCGTGGCCGTCGAGGAGGATCTCGCCCTTCACGGACGCGTTGGGGATGACCTCGTGCATGCGGTTAATGGTGCGCAGCACGGTGGACTTGCCGCAGCCGGACGGGCCGATGAAGGCGGTCACGGCCTGCGACGGGATCTGCATGTTGACGTTCTGCACGGCGTGGAAGTCGCCGTAGTAGATGTTGACGTCGTTGAGTTCGAGCTTGGTAGCCATCTGGGTTTCTCCTGAATGGGTGGGAACGCGGGTGGGGTTACTTCTTGACCGAGTAGCGCTTCGCCACAAATCGTGCGAGCAGGTTCAACGTGACGACGAGGACCACGAGCGTCAACGCCGCGCCCCAGAGTCGGTCGTTTGCCGGGCCGGTAGCACCGGACTTCCACATGTCGAGCATGAACAGCGGCAGCGAGGACTGCGGCTTGTCAAACATGTCGATCCAGTTGGTCGCCGGGGTCGAGCCGACGAGGATGAGCACCGGAGCGGACTCGCCCATCACGCGGGCGACGGCGAGCATGATGCCGGTGACGATGCCGGACAGCGCGGTCGGCAACACGATGCGCACGATGGTCTTCCACTTCGGCACACCGAGGGCGTAGGAGGCCTCGCGCAGGTCCATCGGCACGACGCGCAGCATCTCTTCGGTGTTGCGCACCACGACCGGGATCATGAGCAGGATCAGTGACAGCGCCACGGCGAAGCCGGAGCGCTGCTGGCCCAGGATGGTGATCCACAGGGCGTAGATGAACAGCGCGGCAACGATCGACGGCACGCCGGAAAGGATGTCCACCATGAACGTGGTGAGCTTGCCCAGCTTGTTGCCGTTGGAGTACTCCACCAGGTAGATCGCGGTGAAGATGCCGATCGGGATAGAAAACAGCGACGCGATGAGCGTCTGCATCAGGGTGCCGGCGATGGCGTGCAGGGCGCCGCCGCCCGCCTTGGAGGAGCGGACGCCGACCATGTCCTCGGTCCACCACGCCGGGTCCATGATGACGGACCAGCCGCGGGAGATCACCGTGAACAGCAGCCACAGCAGCGGGATGAGTGCGAGGATCATGCACAGCCACATCAGGCCGCCCATGATCGAGTTGGTGGTTTTGCGGCCGGAGGCGATGTCGGTAAACGGGTTCTCGGCGTCGCGGCGCGGAGCCTGCGCCGGCTTGGTCGCAACCTGGGAGGAACCGTTATTCGGTACTGCAGTAGACATTGTCTGCTCCGCTCCTTACTTGTTGACGATCGCGCGGGCGATCGAGTTGACGATGAAGGTCAGCAGGAACAGCACCAGGCCAGCGGCAATGTAGGCGCCTGCGGAGACCGGGTTGTTGAACTCTGCAGCGGCGTTGGCGATCGCGGTGGCGAAGGTGGTGCCGCCGTCGAACAGCGAGCCGCGGTAGTCGTTCGCCGGGGCCACAGCCATGTAGAGCGCCATGGTCTCACCGAGCGCGCGGCCGAGGCCGAGCATGGAGCCGGCGATGAAGCCGGACATGCCGAACGGGATGACGGTCATGCGGATGACTTCCCAGCGGGTCGCACCGAGTGCCAGTGCGGACTCGATCTGGCCCGGAGGGGTCTGCACGAAGATCTCACGGGCGGTCGCGGCGATGATCGGCAGGATCATGATCGCGAGCACGATGCCACCGGTCATCATGTTGCGGGCCGTGGAGAACGGCGGAGAGTTCTGATACGTAGCGAACAGGAAGAAGTCGCCGCCCCAGCCGTTGACCCACTGGTAGAACTTGCCCAGCAGCGGGCCGAGCACCTGCGCGCCCCACAGGCCGTACACGATCGACGGCACGGCAGCGAGCATGTCCACCAGGGTGCCCAGCGGGCGCACGAGCTTCGGCGGGCAGTAGTTGGACAGGAACAGCGCTACACCGAGGGCGATCGGCATTGCGATGATCAGAGCGATGATCGAGATGGTGATCGTGGAGAAGAACAGGTTCGGGATACCGAACTGCATCGCTTCCAGGTCGGCGGTCTGCCAGCGGCCGCCGTAGGTGAAGAAGCCGAGGATGCCGCCGTCGTTACGCATCAGCGGAGGCGTCGCCTGGATGAGTAGGAAGATACCGATCGCCGCGACGAGCACGGTGATCAGCGTGGCGGATGCGGTGGAGAGAAACTCGAAGACGCGGTCACCGGGGCGCTTCACGCCGGCACCGCCGGTTTTTGCAGCCGCCGGGTTGTCGCCCTCTGCGACGGGGCGGCCGGTGGAGGACTGGACGACCGGGTCGGTTTTCGTCGCGGCGGTGGAGCCGCGTTCGTCGCGTTCGTTAGCCGGCAGTTCGTTGTCAGCCATAAGCTCGAATCCTTTTGAGAAATAAACGTGTGTGTGCGGCGGCGAACCAGCCGGGACGACCCGTTCTCCGCATAGAGAGACCCCCCGCGATCGGAATCAGAGGGGGGTCTCACTGCCTCATACGGCGCTAGACCGCAGAGACCGGTTACCAGCAGGTGTTACTGGATGGCGTTGATGGCCTCGCGCAGACGCTCAGCGTGTGCACCCTTAACCGGGATGAAGCCCTCGTCAGCCAGCTCGTCGTTCTGGTTGTCCAGAGCAACGTTGAGGAAGTCCTTGACCATCTTGGAGGTTTCCTCGTCGTAGCCAGCGGAGCAGACGATCTCGTAGGTGGTCAGCACGAGCGGGTAAGCGCCCTCAGCGTCGGTCTTGAAAAGCTTGTCGGAGTCGACGACCATGTTGTGACCCTCGGTCTTGAACTCGAGGTTGTCCAGGGTCTTCTCGACGGACTCGTCGGTGAGCTCGACCGGGCCGGAGCCGAAGTCGATGTTGGCCTTCTTGTCAGCGAAGCCGGCCTCGACGTAGGTGATAGCACCCTCGGTCGCGGAGACCTCCTGAGCGACACCGGAGGAGCCGTTGGCGCCGGTGCCCACAGCGTTCGGGAATGCCTTACCGGTGGACTCCCACTTGCCGTCGGAAGCGGCAGCCAGGAACTTCTGGAAGTTGTCGGAGGTGCCGGACTCGTCGGAGCGGTAGAAGACGTTGATCGGAGCATCCGGGAGCTCGACGCCCTCGTTGTTCTCGGCGATCTTCGGGTCGTTCCAGTCGGTGATGACACCCTGGAAGATCTCGACGATGTTGTCGACGGTCAGGTTCAGCTCATCGACACCCTCGAGGTTGTACGCGATGGCGACCGGGCCGATGACGAACGGCAGGTGCCATGCCTCGTTGCCGCCGCAGCGGTCAGCAGCAGCCTGGACCTGGTCGTCCTTCAGCGGGGAGTCGGAGCCAGCGAATGCGACCTGGTCCGCGATGAACTGCTTCTGGCCGGCGCCGGAGCCGGACGGGGTGTATGCGAGCTGCGCGCCCGGAACCTCGGACGCGTAGACGGACGAGAAGTAGTCCATTGCGTTCTGCTGGGAGGATGCGCCCTCAGCAACAAGGGTGCCGGTCTGGCCGGAGAGCTCGTAGTCGCCCTTTTCGCCGGCAGCGTCGGCGTCGGAGTCGGAGTCAGCCGCGGTCTCGGTCGCGGTCTCGACCTCGGTAGCCTCGTTGTCGTCGGAGTCGCCACAAGCGACGAGGGAAGCGGAGGATGCTGCAACGACGCCGATGATTGCGGCGGTGCGCTTGAAGTTACGGATCACGGGATACCTTTCCGGTGCTTAACAGTTCGATGTCGAGCATCGGCATGGTGGGCCGATTACTCACGACTGCTAAACCTACGGAAACCTGGTTAATACCCGGTAGCCAGTTAAGTGAATAATGGGTGAACTCGCGCTTCGCTCATCATATCCGCTGTTCACAGTGTTTTTATTTGTACACCACGTGTTGCTCGCGAATTTCGAAGCCGAGCTGGCGATATCGCTTCACTGCCGCCCCATTATCCGACTCGACATAGAGGATGACCTGCGACGATCCGACATTCTTCAGGTAGCTCAACCCCGCCTGCACGAGCGGTCCCCCCATTCCCTCCCCCCGATGCGCTGACGCCAGTCCAACAACATACACCTCACCCGTCCCATCCGGGTGGCGCTTCGTCCAGTGGAAGCCCGCAATCTCGTCCCCCTTGACCAAAAACCACAGGCCCTCCGGATCGAACCAGTCAGTATCCATCGCGCGGTGCAGCTGCTCGATGTCCCAGTCGCCCTGCTCCGGATGCCAGGAGAACGCGTCGTTGTTCACTTCGAGCCATTGCTTCTCGACGACCCCACGCCCCCACCTGTCCACCAACTCCGGATACGCCACGAGGTCGTAGCCGTCGCGCAGCTGTGGGGCCTGCGTGTCGTCGTCAAGCACAGTGCCCATAACCAGCAGCTCGCGCACCTTCTTCATGCCGAACGCTGCGGCCAGCTCCTGCGCCGCGGGCAGATCGCCGTGGGCCCAAAAACCCGCGTCGGTGTTGCGCTCGCGCGCCGCCTCGACAAGCGCGCGGCCGTGCCCGGCGCGGCGGTGCTCGGGGTGGACCGCCATCTCCACCGAACCGTCCGGGGCGATGCCGGCAACGGCGACCGGGGCGCCGGACTTCTCCACAATGAGGTGGGTGTGGTTGAGGGAGTCGTCGTCAAGCCCGCGCTCGAATGCCTCGGAGAAGGCCGCGACGCCGTCGGCGGACTCGGCCGCCGAAAGGATGGGGCGGACGGTGTTTCCGGGCAAGGTGGCACTTACGATGTCGGAAGTCATGCTGTAGAGGGTACGTCGGAGGGCAGACACGATGCGGAAAGCGGCGATTGCGGTGGTAGCGGCGCTTGTTCTGCTCGCGGGAGCTGATGCGGCGGTTGCCTCACACGCGGAACGGGCGATTGCAGAGCCGGGTATCCGCGCGTCGATCGGCGGCTTCCCCTACGCCACGGCGCTCGCCTCCGGGAAGATCCCGCGGGTGAGCACGGAGTTTCTCGACGCCTCCATCGACGGACCCGGGGTGGGCACCGTGGGTGTGGACGTGTTCAACCTCGCCCTCGATAATCCGCACGACGCGCTGACCGGCGAATTCCAATCCGGCACGGCCCGGCTCGTGCGTCGCAAGGTGCGCCTGGACGGTGTCGGATTTGGCCGACTGCTCGGCATCACCGATCTGGATCTGGCGAACCCCTACGACATCTCCCCCGCCGGCGGCGGCGCAAGTGAAGCCCGCCTGACCGGCACCCCGCCCGGCGCGGACGAGGCGGTTACCGTGGTGGTCACCTTGCGACTGGAGGACGGCATCTTCCACATGAGCCCGAGCATGCTTGTCGACGACACCGACCCGGCCGCCTTCACCCTCGACTTCGACACCCGCACCCTGCCGCTGGGCGGGCCGGCGGACCGTGTGCAACTGTCCGGCGGGTCGATCGAATTCTCCCGGGACCGTATTAACACGGTCTTTGAGCCCTCGGACCTCGACCCGCTCGCGGGAAGGGCTACGCTTGTGAAACATGACTGAAGAGAACACCAATGAAAACACGCAAGGCACCCCGCGCCTGAGCGGCAACGACGCGGTGAACCTGGCCACGGAGCAGTCCAAGGAGACCGCGCACCGCAACATCCCGGCGCTGGATTTCGAGGACTTCCCGCTTGCCGACGACACCGCGAACCTGCGCTACGGCCCCAACCTGCACGACGGCCTGCTGGCCCTGTTGCCGCTGGTCGGTGTGTGGTCCGGCTCCGGCCAGGCCAACGACAACGGCGAGGAATACGCCTTTGGCCAGCGCCTGGTTGTCTCCCACGACGGCGAGAACTACCTGCGTTTCGAGTCGCGCATCTGGCGCCTCGATGAGGAGGGCAACTCCACCGGCGCCGACCAGCGCGAAGTCGGCTTCTGGCGCATTTCCTTGAAGGACGAAATCGAGGTCACACTGACCAACTCCCGCGGTCTGGTGGAGATCCTCTACGGCGAGCCGGTGAACGAGCGCGCCTGGCAGCTCACTAGCGCCTCGACCATCGCCACCGAGACGGGCCCGGCCAGCCACGGCCCGGGCAAGCGCCTCTATGGCCTGATGCCGAACAACAACCTCGGCTGGGTGGACGAGCGCGCCGTCGACGGCGAGATGGTGCCTTACATGTCCGCCGAGTTGAAGCGCATCGCCGGCTAGTTCACCGCCCGGTAGATCAGCTCCCTGATCTCGGATTCGTTGTCCGGGGCGGGGAGCTTTGTGCCGTCGAGACGCTTTACGCGTGTGGCGATACGCGTCGAGCTGACCAACCACACGGACTCCGCCTTGAGCAGTTCCCCGTGGTAGATGTCCTTCGCCTTGCACTTCCAGCCCTCACTCGAAGCCAGCTCGAACAGGGCCGCCTGCGTGGTGCCTGCCATCACGCCCGGGCCGGGCGCCGGGGTGCGCAGCCGTCCGCCCTTTTTCACCATGATCACCGACGAGGTCGCGCCTTCGAGCACGCGCCCGGTCTCATCGACGTAAATCACATCGTCCGCGCCTTCGGATTTCGCCCAGCGCAACGCCGCCATCGTCGCGGCGTAGTTAAGTGTTTTGGCACTTTCGCGCATCCACGAGGCCTTCCCGGTGACGGTGTAGCCGCGCGATGTGGTCAGCACCGACACCCCGCGCTCACGCTGCCGGTAGACCTCCTCGGGAATCGGCCGCACCGACAACCACGCGGTGGGCACGCCGGTGGTTTCCCGGCCGCGCGAGAGCGTCCACACGCACTTGGCTTCGACGCCCTCTTCCCCGCCCCGCTCGCGGCAGTAGTCGGCCACGGCCTCCTCTGTAGCCCGCACCCAGTACTCGCGGCCCGGCTCCGGCAGGTCCATCAGCGCCGCCGAGCGAACGAAGCGGTCGAGGTGTTTATCCAGGTTAACCGGTTTTCCGTCGCGAATCAGGATGGATTCGAAAACCCCGTCGCCGCGGGTTACCACGGCGTCGTCCCAGAACACGTGCGGCATGTTCACGTTTTGTCGTCTCACCGACCCACCGAACGGTTCGACGAGGTAGATCACGGGCGCAGGGGAAATAGCCATAATGCCCCTATGATAGGCGCCCATGGGTTACGCATCGGTTCTTTTGGCACGGCCCGGCGCAGCTGAGCTGCCGGGCGAGTCGCTTCTCGACGCCACCGGCGTCGCCTGGCACTACGGCGACCCCCTCAAGGAGCAGCACCGCGCTACCGAGGAGACGGTCGCGGTGGACCGCTCACACCGCGGGATCCTCGCGGTTTCCGGCCCGGACGCGCCAGCGTTTTTGAACAACCTGCTCTCGCAGAAGCTCGACGACGCTCCCGACGGGTTCGGCGCCGCCGCCCTCGATTTGAACACGCAGGGCCGCATCCTGCACCACGCGGGCGTCGCTGTCGCCGACGGGGTGTACTACCTCGACGTGCCGTCGTATCAGACCGAAAGCCTGCGCGATTTCCTGCAGAATATGGTGTTCTGGTCCGACGTGCAGATCGACACCCCCGACCTGGCGCTGCTCACCCTCCTCGGCCCCGCACCCGCAGACGTCGAGGGCGCTGTATTTACCCGCCGCATCCCCAACTTCGGCGGCGTGCACCGCACTGACATCGCGGTGGAGCGCGAGCGTATCGACGACACCGCCTCCGCCTTCCCCCTCGCCGGCCTCATGGCCTTTACCGCCTTTCGCGTCGCCGCCGGCGAGCCGGAGCAGCGCGCCGATCTGGATGAGCGCTCCATCCCCCACGAGGCGCCGTATCTGATCAACCGTGGCGACTATCTCGGGGCCGTCCACCTGGAGAAGGGCTGCTACCGCGGACAGGAAACGGTCGCGCGCGTAGAAAACCTCGGCCGCTCCCCCAGGTTGCTAGTCAAGCTCCAACTCGACGGTTCCGCCCCGGAGGAGCCAGCAACCGGCTCGGAGATCACGGCCGCCGGCCGCAACGTCGGCCGCCTCGGCACTGTGGTGCACGACGCTGACGAAGGCCCGGTCGCCCTTGCACTGGTGAAGCGTTCCGCGCTCGGGGCACCGCTGGAGATCGGCGGCACCGCGGCGTCGGTGGACCCGTCTTCGCTGCCGGTCGATGAGGGCGAGCATGCGGGGCGGCGTGCCGTCGATAAGCTCAGGCGTGGACCTGAGAGTCAGCTATAAGCGCAGCTCAAGACCCCGAGGGGCATTTTCTCTGAGCGCAAGCTATAGTGTCCTACAGGAAAATATCGTAAATAAGTATGAGGCCGCCTCTTTTGAAGGCCGCCCAAGAAACCACCTCAAGGGGGTCACGCCATGGGCCGCGGACGCGCAAAAGCAAAGCAGACCAAGGTTGCTCGCCAGCTGAAGTACAACACTCCTGAAATGGACCTCGATTCCCTGCAACGAGAGCTTGCAGGCAAGGCCCCACGCCGCTGGGACGAGGACGACGCCGAGGTGGACGACCAGTACGCGGACTACGCCGACTGGGACGAGGACGACGACCGCTAGTCCACCCCGCACATAAAAAAGCACCCCGCTCGCTCGGGGTGCTTTTTGCTGTCCAGGTCTTCACTGCGCTGATCGTCTAGCTCCGCATTTGCACTGCTAGACGATCGGGTTCTTATTGAAACTGGTTGCCATCATCACCTGGGAGTTTGCCCAAGCCAACTCCTGATCGTCTAGTCGCGCCGGCAGGCGCACTAGACGATCAGCGAAAACACGGTCAGTACTGCGGGTGCGAGCCGGTCAGCACAGCGCGGGCCGAATCGCCCTCGCCGGCGACGCGGACCTCGCCGAGCACCCACGCATCGACGTGGCGGGCGGCCAGGATCGCAAGCGCACGGTCGCGATCCTCGGCAGCCACAATCGCGGTCATGCCGACGCCCATGTTGAAGGTCTTTTCCATCTCCGCGTCCGGCACCTGGCCGACAGACTTGATGGTGCGGAAGATCGGGCCCGGGGTCCAGGTGGTGCGGTGCATTTCCGCCACCAGGCCTTCGGGGATGATGCGCTCCATGTTGCCGGCCAGGCCACCGCCGGTGACGTGGCAGAAGGTGTGCACGTCGCACTCGTTGGCAAGCGCCAAGCAGTCCAGCGCGTAGATGCGGGTCGGCTCGAGCAGCTCCTCGCCAAGGGTGCGGCCGAGTTCTTCCATCTCGGCGTCCAGCGGCAACCCGGCACGCTCAAGCAGCACGTGGCGAGCCAGCGAGTAGCCGTTGGAGTGCAGGCCGGACGACGCCATGGCGATGACGACGTCGCCTTCGCGCACCTTGTCCGGGCCGAGCAGCTCAGAGGCTTCGACGACGCCGACGGCGGTGGCGGAGACGTCGTAGTCCTCCGGGTCCATCACGCCGGGGTGCTCCGCGGTTTCGCCGCCGAGCAGCGCGCAGCCAGCCTGGACGCAACCTTCGGCAATGCCGCCGACGATCTCGGCGACCTTCTCCGGCACGACCTTGCCAATGGCGATGTAGTCCTGCAGAAACAGCGGCTCGGCGCCGCAGACGACGAGGTCGTCGACACACATGGCGACCAGGTCGATGCCGATGGTGTCGTGCTTGTCCATCGCCTGCGCGACGGCAAGTTTGGTGCCCACGCCGTCGGAGCCGGCGGCCAGCAGCGGCTCTTTGTACTTGCCCAGCGCGAACAGGCCGGCGAACCCACCGAGGCTGCCCTGAACTTCCGGGCGGGTGGCGCGCTTGGCGTGCGGGGCGAACAGTTCGACGGCCTTGTCGCCGGCCTCGATGGAGACGCCGGCGGCCTCGTAAGAAACCGGGTTCTGCGCTGGGTTCTGCTCAGTGGACATTAGGCTTCAGCACCTTTCTGGATGCGGCGGACGAGGTCGGCATTGGGGTTGCCGTCTGGCAGACCCAGCGGGTAGCGGCCGGTGAAGCACGCGGCGCAAAGGTTGTCTTCGTTCTGATTCGTGGCGGCGATCATGTCGTCGATAGGCACGAATGCCAGCGAGTCCGCTCCGATCATGGTGCGGATGGACTCCGAGATCGCCTCGTCGGAATCCGTGCGCCCGTGGTTGGCGATGAGTTCGCCGGGGCTGGCGAAGTCGATCCCGTAGAAGCACGGCCACTTCACCGGCGGCGACGCGATGCGCACGTGCACCTCGGCAGCACCCGCCTCGCGCAGCATGCGGATGAGTTTGCGCTGGGTGTTGCCGCGCACGATGGAATCGTCCACAACCACGAGTTTCTTGCCCTCGATGACCTCGCGCACCGGGTTCAACTTCAGGCGCAGGCCCAGCTGGCGCAGGGTGTCGGAGGGCTGGATGAACGTGCGGCCCACGTAGGCGTTTTTCATCAGTCCCTGCTTGTAGGGGATGCCGGACTCCTCGGCGTAGCCGATCGCGGCCGGGGTACCGGATTCCGGCACCGGCATGACCAGATCGCCCTCGACGGGGTTGACGCGGGCGAGGCGGCGGCCGATTTCGATGCGCGAGGAGTTCACGGTCTGGCCGTCGATCACCGAGTCGGGGCGGGCGACGTAGACGTGCTCGAACACGCAGTGGGCCTTTGTCGTCTCGGCGAAGCGCTCGGAGTGGACGCCGGACTCGTCGATAGCCACTAGTTCGCCGGGCTCGATGTCGCGGACAAACGAGGCGCCGACGATGTCCAGCGCGCACGTCTCGGAGGCGACCACCCAACCGCCGTCGAGGCGGCCGAGCGACAGCGGGCGCACACCGTGCGGGTCGCGCGCGGCGTAGAGGGTGTGGCCGTCGGTGACCATGAAGCAGAACGCACCCTTGACGCGCGGGAGGAGTTCACGTGCGGCGTCGAAAAGCGTCCTGCCCTCGGTCAACTCGTCGGCCAGCAGCGCGGAGACCACCGCGGTATCCGACGACGAGCCCTGCCCGTTCACCCCGTCGGCCGGGATGAGTTTGCGCTCGATCGCCTCAGTCTGCAGCTCGAGGTAATTGACCAGGTTGCCATTGTGCGCGAGCGCGATGTCGGTGCCGTTGGGCGCGGTGCGGAACATCGGCTGGACGTTCTCCCAGGAGTTGCCGCCGGCCGTGGAGTAGCGCGTGTGCCCGATGGCTACATCACCCTGCAGGGCCTCCAGCACGGACTCGTCGAAGACCTGGCTGACCAGCCCGGTGTCTTTAAACACCACGACGTTGTCCTCGTCGCCCACCGCGATGCCGGCGCCTTCCTGGCCGCGGTGCTGCAGCGCGAATAGGCCGAAGTAGGTGAGCTTGGAGACGTCCTCGCCCGGCGCCCAGACGCCGAATACGCCACACTCGTCGCGAGGCTCGTCGGCACGGTCGTCATGGTTGTTTTCGAAGTTCATCTTCCCCGTGGGGCTCTTCGTATGCACGCTAAACACTGTATCCGAGGAACCTCACCCGAGAGCAATCACCGGAAGCCCGGCGGCGATCTCCCCGGCGCGCAAACCGGAGGCGTCCACGTTGCCCTGCGCGAGCTCCTCGCCGAAGGTGGTCTGGCCAGTAGCCAGACGCAGCCACGTCTTCGCGTCCATCTCCACCACGTTTGGCGGGGTGCCGCGCGTGTGCCGCGGGCCCTCCACGCACTGCACGGCCACGAACGGGGGCACGCGCAACTCTACGGAGTGGCCGGGCAGCTCCTCGGCGAGGGTGCGGGCGGTTCGTCGGCAAGCATTCGCGATTTCGCTTCTCGACGACTCCCCCTCCCCCACCAGCCAGCCTGCGACCGCCTCAACGGCCTCGCGTGTCAGTGTCGGGTCCTGCTTCTGCGCCATAGGCCCCCATATTAAGGTGTCGGCATGTCAATTACCCCTGTCGCTGCTGAACGTTCCCCGCGCGTGACTCTGCGCTTCATGGCCTCGCCCACCGACGTGCTCCACCACGGCGCCCAAGGTGTCTCCGGCGGGCGCGTGCTCGAGTGGATCGATAAAGCCGCCTACGCGTGCGCGGCCCAGTGGTCCGCCACTTACTGCGTGACCGCGTACGTCGGCCACATCCACTTCACCCGCCCGATTCCCTCCGGCCATATCGTGGAGGTGCGCTCCCGCATCGCGATGACTGGCCGGTCGTCGATGCACATCGTCAACGAGGTGCTCTCCGCCGACCCGCGCGAAGGTGTGTTCACCCGCGCCTGCGACTGCCTGGTGGTGTTCGTCGCTAAGGATCCTGACACCGGCAAGTCCATGGCCGTGCCGTCGTTCGTGCCCACCGCCGACGAGGAGCGCCGCGTGGCCGAAGCCGCGAAGTCGCGCATCGGCCTGCGCCAAGCCATTGAGACGGAGATGGAGGCGCAAACCTACACCGAGGACACCACCGCGCAGCGCATCGTGCACCGCTTCATGGCCAAGCCGACCGATGTGAACTGGGGCGGCAACGTCCACGGCGGCACCGCGATGGAGTGGATCGACGAGGCCGGCCTGGCCTGCACCATGGAGTGGTCCGGTGAACGCACCGTGGCGGTCTACGCCGGCGGCATCCGCTTCTACCACCCGGTGCACATCGGCGACCTCATCGAAGTCGACGCCCGCATCACCCGCACCGACTCGCGTTCCATCCACACCTCGGTGCACCTGCGGGCCGGCGACCCGCGTGGCGGGCGCGACAACCTGAAGGACGCCATCCACGCCACCTTCACCTACATCGGCATCGACATCGACGGCAACCCCCTGCCGGCGCGGAAGTTCACGCCGGTCACCGACGAGGACAAGCGCCTCTGGGAGCACACCCAGACGCTCAAAGACCTGCGCGCCGAGTACGAGCCGGTTCCGCTGGTGGAACCGGCTCCCGCGGTGCAGCGCACGCAGTAACTACAGCGCCGCGTTCGGGGCGTGCGCTGCGGCGAAGTGCGACGGCATGGTCGCAGCCCACGCACCGGCGAGTTCCGCGATCTGGATCTTTTCGCCAGCCACGCGCAGCACACCTTCGGAGTTGGTGTCACCGAGCACGGCCACCGGGATGCCGGCGGACGATGCCCGGTCGACAGCCGCCTCGGCGCGGTCGCGAGTTACCGCGACGAGCACGCGGGAGGCGGACTCGGAAAACAGCGCGGTGAACGCGTCGTCGTGCACGCCAGCGAGGTTGATGTCCGCGCCCTTGTCAGAGCCGAGCAGCAGCTCGAAGACCGCCTGGGACAGGCCGCCCTCGGACAGGTCATGCGCTGCCGCGATGCCGGCGGCGTTGCCGGCGAAGAACTCCGCCAGGCGCGCCTCGTTAGCCAGGTCCACCTGCGGCGGCAGGCCGGACAGGCCCGCGCCGGAGATGTCCTGCCACACGGAGCCGCCGAACTCGTCCTTGGTCTCGCCCAGCAGGATCAGGGTGTACTGCTCGTCCGTGGACGGCAGCGCGTGCGGGATGGCCTGCTCCACGTCCTCCATCACACCCAGCACACCGACAACCGGCGTCGGCAGGATCGGGGTGTCGCCGGTCTGGTTGTAGAAGGACACGTTGCCGCCGGAGACGGGGATCTCCAGTTCGGCGGCGCCGTCGGCAAGCCCGTGCACTGCCTCGCGGAACTGCCACATCACGTCCGGGTTTTCCGGGGAGCCGAAGTTCAGGCAGTTCGTCACCGCGAACGGGGTCGCGCCGGTGACGGCGACGTTGCGGTACGCCTCCGCCAGCGCAAGACGCGCACCCATGTTCGGGTCGAGGTAGGTGTAGCGGCCGGACGCGTCCGCCGAGACGGCCACGCCGCGGTTGGTTTCCTCGTTGATACGCAGCACGCCCGAGTTGGCGTACTTGGCCTGCACGGTGTTGCCGCGCACGTAGCGGTCGTACTGCTCGGTGATGAAGTCGCGCGAACACAGCGCCGGGGAGGCAACCATCTTCAGCCAAGCGTCCTTGATGTCGCCTTGCTTCTCGACGACACCCCCGCCCTGCACCTCATCCAGCCAATCCGGACGCGCGTACGGGCGCTCGTAGACCGGGCCCTCGTCGATGGTTGACGGCGGAGCATCGACGACGAGCTCGCCGTTGTGGAAGACCTGCAGGCGGTCCTTGTCGGAGGTGACCTCGCCGATGACGGATGCGAGCACATCCCACTTGGCGCAGATCTCCATGAAGCGGTCCACGTCCTCCGGGGCGACGACGGCGCACATGCGCTCCTGCGACTCGGAAGCGAGGATCTCGGCCGCGGTCATGTTCTCCGCGCGCAGCAGGACGTTGTCCAGGTTGACGGTCATGCCGCCGTCGCCGGACGCGGCCAGCTCGGAGGTGGCACACGACAGGCCGCCGCCGCCCAAGTCCTGGATGCCCTCGACCACGCCTGCGGCGTAGAGCTCGAGGCAGCACTCGATGAGCACCTTTTCCGCGAACGGGTCGCCCACCTGCACAGCGGGAAGTTTGCGCTCCTCGCCTTCCTCGAATGTGGCGGAGCCGAGCACGGACACGCCGCCGATGCCGTCGAGGCCGGTGCGGGAGCCGAACAGGATGACCTTGTTGCCGGTGCCGGAGGCGAACGCCAGGTGGAGGTCTTCCACCTTCAGGGTGCCCACGCACAGCGCGTTGACCAGCGGGTTGCCCGAATAGGCGGCGTCGAAGACGGTCTCACCGCCGATGTTCGGAAGACCCAGGCAGTTGCCGTAGCCGCCGATGCCGTGGACCACGCCCGGCAGGACGCGCTTGGTGTCCTCCGCGTCGAGCGGGCCGAAGCGGAGCTGGTCCATCACGGCGATCGGGCGGGCACCCATGGCCATGATGTCGCGGACGATACCGCCCACACCGGTCGCTGCGCCCTGGTAGGGCTCGACGAACGACGGGTGGTTGTGGCTTTCCACGCGGAAGGTGACAGCGTCGCCACCGCCGATGTCCACCACGCCGGCGTTCTCGCCGATGCCGGCGAGGATCTTCTTCTCCATCTCCTCGGTCATGGTCTGACCGAAGTAGCGCAGGTGGGTCTTGGAGGACTTGTAGGAGCAATGCTCCGACCACATCACGGAGTACAAGGTGAGCTCCGCGTCGGTCGGGCGGCGGCCGAGGATGGCCTTGATCTTTTCGTACTCGTCGTCCTTCAGGCCCAGCTCGGCGTACGGCTGGTCGAGGTTCGGAGAGTCGAAGGCGTTTTCAACAGTGTCGTTGTGCACAGTCATCTTGGCGTTACGCTCCGATCTTCGAGATAGCGTCGATGGCGGAAGTGAACAAACCGAGCCCGTCCGTGGAGGGGCCGGTGAGCGTTTCAATCGCGTGCTCCGGGTGCGGCATCAACCCGACGATGCGACCGTTTTCACTGGTCACACCGGCGATACCGTTGATGGAGCCGTTGAAGTTGTCGGTGTAGCGGAAGACCACGCGGCCTTCCTTCTCCAGCGCCTCGATGGTCTCCGGCGCTGCCTGGAAGCGGCCCTCGCCGTGCTTGGCCGGAACGTAGATGCGCTCACCCAACTGGCTGGTCCACGCGGTGTCGTGGCTCGCCACCTCGAGGTAGGTGTCCACGCAGTGGAAGTCCAGGTTCTGGTTACGCGTCAGCGCGCCCGGCAGCAGACCGGACTCGGTGAGGATCTGGAACCCGTTGCAGATGCCGAGCACCGGCATCCCCTTCTTCGCGGCCTCGATCACAGCGCCCATCATCGGGGCCTGTGCGGCGATCGCGCCGGAGCGCAGGTAGTCGCCGTACGAGAAACCACCCGGGACGACAACGGCGTCGACGCCGGTCAGATCGTCGTCGGCGTGCCACAGCTGCTTCGGCGTGGCACCGGCGAGACGGACGGCACGCAGCGCGTCGACGTCGTCAAGCGTGCCCGGAAAAGTAATGACTCCGATAGTTGCGCTCATCGCACAACCTCGAAGTCCTCGATCACAGTGTTCGTCAGCAGCGTCTCCGCCATGCGGTGCAGCTCGGCGTCGGTGACGGTGTCGTCCACCTCGATCTCAAATCGCTTGCCTTGGCGGACGTCGCTCACCCCCTCGACACCGATGCGGCCCAGTGCGCGCAGCACCGCTTGACCCTGCGGGTCAAGAATTTCGGCCTTGGGCATGACATTAACGACGACTCGTGCCATGAGAATCCTTCACAAATTGGGAGGTGGAACGACCTTTGCGGTACGCGCGTCAGTATATCGAACGCCCCGACACGGCCCGAAACCCTTGTTGACCGGCCACAAGTGAACGACGGGTGAATTCTTTGCAAAACATTGCTTCTCGACGAGCGCGTGCCTGTAACTAGCGTTAACTTATCCGGGCTTCAGTAATTCCTTTATCTTTTCCAAGAGGTTTCTCATGCGTCACCCACGCAAGGCGCTCAGCGCGTCCTTCATCGTCGCGCTCGCCGCCGGCACCGTCACCGTCGCCGCACCGAATGCGTCCGCAGCTCCGGACAATTCCAACGTGGTCATCAACGAGGTCTACGGAGGAGGCGGCAACCAGGGCGCCGCCTTCAACAAAGACTTCGTCGAGCTCTACAACCCGACCGACCAGCCCATCGACATCACGGGCTGGAAGATCGAGCAGCGCTCCACCAAGAACAACGTCGGCAATACGCACACGCTCACCGGCGTCGTGCCCGCGAAGAGCACGTTCCTGATCACGAGCACACCCAGCTCCAACGGTGATGCCATCACCGGTGCCGACGACGAGAGCGCCACATTTAACTTCAGCGGCACGGGCGCAATCGCAGTGCTGCTCGACGCGAACGGAAACGAAGTCGACCTGGTCGGCTGGGGCGGCGCATCCCGTGCGGAAGGCGCGCCTGCCAGCGGCACCAAGAACGGGACCTCCATCCAGCGCATCACCCTCGGCGTCGACACCGACAACAACGCCAAGGACTTCACGGTTGCCACCCCGACCCCGAGCGGCTCCGGCCAGGCTCCTGTCGACCCGGCACCGACCGAGCCAGAGCCGAGCGAGGAGCCCGTCGCCCCGGGCGAGGTCACCCCGATCGCCGAGATCCAGGGCACTGGCGATACCTCCCCGCTGGACGGCCAGACCGTCACTACCGAGGGCGTGGTCACCGCTGTGTACGACGAGGGCGGCAAGAACGGCTTCTTCCTCCAGACCGCCGGCACCGGCGAGGCCAAAAACCCAGGCGACGCCTCCGACGGCATCTTCGTCTATATGGGCGGCAACCAGAACTTCCCGAAGACCGGCGATTCCGTCCAGGTCACCGGTAGCGTCAGCGAGTACTACAGCCAGACGCAGATCACGGTGTCGTCGTTAAGCACGCTCGACGAAGCGCTGGAAGCACCGAAGGCTGTGGAGATTGACACGCTTCCCGCCGGTGACGACGCCCGCGAGCCGTACGAGGGCATGCTCGTGCGCCCGACTGGCGCGTACACGGTGACCAACAACTACACGCTGAACAACACCGGCGACCTCGGCCTGGCACCGGGCGAGAAGGCGTTCCGCAACCCGACCGACGTGATCACGCCGGACAAGGCCAAAGTTGCTGCGATGAACGCGCAGCAGGCATCCGAGGTGGTCTACCTCGACGACGGCCGCACCCGCAACTACTTCCGCACCGACACGAACACCCCTCTGCCATACATTGTCACCTCCGACAACGGTGTGAAGTCGATCCGCACCGGCGACCAGGTGACCTTCCAGACCGATGTTGTGGTCGACTACTCCTTCGACCAGTGGCGCTTCCAGCCGCTGCAGCCGATCACCGGCAAGAACACCGCCGAGGAACTGCCGATCACCTGGGAAGACTCCCGCGCAACGTCGTACGACGTGCCGGACACCGTCGAAGGCGACAACACCATCGGCTTCTTCAACGTGCTCAACTACTTCACCTCCCTGGGCAAGGACGAGCCGAACTGCAAGCCGCACAAAGACATGGGCGGTCACCCCGTTGCCACAAACCGGTGCAAGGTTCGCGGCGCCTACTCCCAGGACGCGTTTAACGATCAGCAGGCGAAGATCGTCACCGCGATCAACAAGCTCGACGCGCACGTGCTCGGCCTGTCCGAGATTGAAAACGGCGCCCGCGTCACCGGTGATGTCGAGCAGCGCGACAATGCGTTGTCCAACCTGGTCGACGAGCTGAACAAGGCCGCGGGCGGGAACAAGTGGGACTACGTGAAGTCCCCGAGCGAACTCGGCACCGCCGAGGACTTCATCCGCGTCGGCTTCATCTACCAGCCGGCCGAGGTCGAGCCGGTCGGCGAGTCCCGCATCTTTGACGATGAGGCCTTCACCGGGCTTGCCCGCCAGCCGCTAGCCCAGGAGTTCAACACGGTCAAGCGTGACGACGACGACAACTTCGTCGCTGTGGTCAACCACTTCAAGTCCAAGGGCTCCGTGGCTAACAACGATGCAGATTCCGGCGACGGCCAGGGCAACAACGCCAATGTCCGCGTTGCGCAGGCGCAGGCGCTGCTCGACCACATGGACAAGCAGGACGATTGGCAGGAACTGCCAACCTTCCTCGTCGGTGACTTCAACTCCTACACCATGGAAAACGCGTTGAACACCCTGCGCGGTGGCGGCTACACGCTCGTCCACCACGAGAAGGACTTCCCGCAGGAGTCCTACCAGTTCGACGGCCAGCTCGGCTCCCTGGACCACGTCTTCGCCAACGAGGCGGCCAACGCGCTCGTGCAGGACTCCGCGGTGTGGAACATCAACGGCGACGAGTCTGTCTCGTTCGAGTACTCCCGCCGCAACTACAACACGCAGGACTTCTTCGGCGACGGCGACGACCCGCTCTACGGCTACGGCAACCCGTTCCGCTCCTCCGACCACGACCCAGTGAAGGTCGGCTTCAACACGACCAAGAAGGCCGAGCAGGACGCCGACAAGTTCGACCCGCAGGCCGTCGAGGCTGTCACGGTCGAGCAGGGCACCGCGCTTCCCGACGCCGCCTCCGTGTTCACTGACGCAGGCACCCTCCCGGAGGGCACCACGTTCGAGTGGACGACCCCGGTAGATACCGACACCGTCGGCGACAACCAGCGCGGCGAGGTGACTGTCACCTACCCGGACAACAGCACCGATGTCGTTGAGGTTGTCGTCAACGTCACGCCGCTGGCTGCTGAAGACGACAAGCCGCGCTACATCGTCAAGGCTGAGGTCAACGACAACGGCGAACTCGTGGTCACCTACGACAATGGCGAGACCGAGAACCTCGGCAACGTGACCGGTGCTACTGGCGAGCGCGGCGAGCAGGGCCCCAAGGGCGCCAAGGGCGACAAGGGCGAGCGCGGCGAGCAGGGCCCCAAGGGCGCCAAGGGCGACAAGGGCGAGCGCGGCGAACAGGGCCCCAAGGGCGACAAGGGTGACACCGGCGCCAAGGGCGACAAGGGCGACAAGGGCGACACCGGCGCCAAGGGCGAGCGCGGCGAGCAGGGCCCGAAGGGTGACAAGGGCGAAACCGGCTCCAAGGGCGAGCGCGGCGAACAGGGCCCCAAGGGTGACAAAGGCGACAAGGGTGACACCGGCGCCAAGGGCGACAAGGGCGAGCGCGGCGAGCAGGGCCCGAAGGGTGACAAGGGCGAAACCGGCTCCAAGGGCGAGCGCGGCGAACAGGGCCCCAAGGGTGACAAAGGCGACAAGGGTGACACCGGCGCCAAGGGCGACAAGGGCGACAAGGGCGAGCGCGGCGAGCAGGGCCCGAAGGGTGACAAGGGCGACAAGGGCGAGCGCGGCGAGCAGGGCCCGAAGGGTGACAAGGGTGACACCGGCTCCAAGGGCGACCAGGGCGAGCGCGGCGAGCAGGGCCCGAAGGGTGACAAGGGCGAAACCGGCTCCAAGGGCGAGCGCGGCGAACAGGGCCCCAAGGGCGACAAGGGTGAAACCGGCGCCAAGGGCGACAAGGGCGACAAGGGCGACACCGGCGCCAAGGGCGACAAGGGCGAGCGCGGCGAACAGGGCGACAAGGGCGACAAGGGTGAAACCGGAGCCAAGGGTGACCAGGGTGAAACCGGCGCCAAGGGCGACAAGGGCGAGCGCGGCAAGGCCGGCAAGGACGGTCGCGGCGTGAAGTCGTTCGTCATCGACGACAACGGCCACCTGATTGTCACCTACTCCGACGGCACTGTTGCGGATCTGGGCAAGGTTGTCGCTGACACGGTTGTTAACCAGGAGGGTGAGACCACGGAGCCGCGTGGCATCGAAAACGTCAAGGTCAACGAAAACGGCGAACTCGTTGCCACCTACACCGACGGCACGAGCCAGAACCTCGGCCGCGTCGCAGGCAAAGACGGCAAAGACGGCAAGGACGGCAAGGACGCTCCGGCACGCGAGGGCTCCAGCGTGAGCGATCGTTGTCTGCCGGCCGCAGGCTTGCTTGCGGTGCCACTGCTGGCGCTGATCCCGCTCGGTCTGGCCGCAACTGCGGACATCCCGGCGCTTGCTCCGGTGAAGGAGCAGATCAGCAAGATTGGCGCGCGGCTCCCGGTTTCCGCGCAGTCGCAGCAGATCGCCGGTGGCGTGGCTGGTACGGCGCTGGCTGTCGCGGCGATCGCGACACTGGCAACGCTGTGCTCCTCGAAGTAGCGTGACCTGAATTCTGCCCCGTCGGCCTCCTGCCGGCGGGGCATTTTCATCTCATTTTCAAATTGAAAACGATTCCCATTAGTGTTTAACTTTCGCTTATGGAAAATCGTTTTCACTTCAGAACACTCGCAATCGCAGCCACCACCGCACTCGTCGGCGTGACGCTCACTGCCTGCTCGGAGGAGTCGCAGGAGGCGTCCGACATCGTCGCCACCACGGGTGTGTGGGCCGATGTCGCCTCGGCGGTTACCGGCGAGGACGTGGAGGCGATCATCACGGGCGACGCGGTCGATCCCCACCACTTCGAGCCCTCGGCGAAGGACCTCGCACGCATCAAGCAGGCCGAGACCGTTGTGGCCAACGGCAGCGGGTACGACGCGGCGCTTTACACCGCCGCCGAGCAGGACCGCATCATCCACGCCATTCCGCTTCTCGACAACGACGACCACGACCACCACGACCACACCATCGAGCACGCCTGGTTCGCTCCAGAAAAGGTCCGCCAGGTCGCAGATGAGGTGGCGGAGCGTGTTGGGGGCGATGCTGGGGTCGTCGATAAGCGAATCAGCGCAATCGAGGACCAGCTCAACGCCGCGCAGCTCAACGTCGCGATGACGGAACCGATCGCCGCGGGCCTGGTGGGAGCCAAATTGAACGACGTCACCCCGGAGGAGTACGCGCACGCGAGTGTGAACCACCAGGAGCCGTCGGCCTCTGCGGTCGCCAAGTTCTTGGAGCAGATCGAAACCGGCCAACTCGACCTGTTGTTCGTCAACCCGCAGAGCATGAACAGTGCGACTGAGCGCTTGGCGGATGCGGCGAAGGCGCATAATGTTCCCGTTATTGAAATCCGGGAGACACCCCCGGCTGGCGTGGACTTCCTCGATTATTTTGAGCAGGTCGTGGACCAGATCGCGGAAATTTCGAAGTAGGACAATTGTGATCGCTGAGCTGCGCGACGCCGCCGTCGCTCCCCTGTGGTCCGGGCTCGACCTCGTCGTGGACAAAGGCGAGTTCATCGCGGTCCTCGGCCCGAACGGCGTCGGCAAATCGACGCTGCTGGGCACCCTGATGGGCACCCGCAAACTCACGCACGGCAGCGCACATGTAAACGGCCGGGTCGGGTTCATCCCGCAGCAGCACATGTTCCCGAAGGATCTCCCGGTGCGCGGGCGCGACCTCGTTTCCTGGGCGATGGGCAAACGCACCCCGAAGGCAGACGTCGAGGCACAGCTCGCCTCCGTCGGCGCCCACGCGTTCGCCGATCAGCGCGTCGGCCTCCTCTCTGGCGGCCAGCAGCAGCTCATCCGACAAGCGCAGGCGTTTTCCCAAGACCCCGAGCTCTTGCTTGCCGACGAACCCCTGCTCTCCCTCGACCCCGCCCGCGCCCGCGACACGGTCGTTAGGTTGCACGAGCACCCGGCTGCGGTGGTGTGTGTGACGCACTCAATTAACCCGGTGCTCGGCGTCGTCGATAGGGTGCTCTACCTCGGTCCGAAGGGCCACGTCATCGGGGATGTTTCTGAGGTCATGCGCTCCGAAGTACTAAGCGAGCTCTACGGCACGCGCGTCGATGTCGTCGAAGTGGACGGAAGGATGGTCGTGCTGTGAGTGACACCTTGTTTCTGCTCAGCCAGGATTTCGTGCAAACCACGCTGATCGCGTGCGCGCTGCTCGGCATCCTCTCCGGCGTGATGGCGCCGCTGGTGGTGCTGCGCCAGATGTCCTTTTCCGTCCACGCCACCTCCGAGCTGGCGCTCATGGGTGCTTCGGCGGCGTTGCTGTTCGGCCTCAACGTCGGCTTTGGCGCGGTCGCCGGTGCTGTCGTGGCTGCACTCGTCCTCGCTGCGCTGGGGCTGAAGGGCCAGCAAGACTCCGCCGTGGGCGTGGCCATGAGTTTCGGCATGGCGCTGTCCGTGCTGTTTATCCACCTCTACCCCGGCAACTCCAACCGGGCGCTGGCGCTGCTCACCGGCCAGATCGTCGGCGTGTCCGCGCAAAACGTGGTGCTGCTCGGGATCACGACCGCCGTCGTCGCGGGTGCCGTCATCGCCTTGTGGCGCCCGCTGCTGTTCGCCTCGGCTGATCCGGTGATGGCTGCGGCATCAAACGTGCCGGTGCGCGCGATGGCGCTGACGTTCGCCGTGCTCGTCGGTATCGCCTCGGCGCAGTCGGTGCAGATCGTCGGCGCACTGCTGGTGATGTCGCTGCTGATCACGCCCGGCGCGGCCGCCGCCCAAGTCACCGCGAACCCGGTGCGCGCGGTGTGGCTGTCCATCCTGTTCGCGGAACTTTCCGCTATCGGCGGCATGGTGCTCTCGCTCGCCCCCGGCGTGCCGGTGAGCGTGTTCGTGGCCTTTATTTCCTTCGGCATCTACCTCGTGTGCCGAGGGTTCGCCTACCTGAAGTCGCGGTAGTCGGCCGGTTCCGCGCCGGCCTCCACGGCTGCGGCGGCCGCGGCGAGGAAGTCGCGGCGCACCTTCTTCTGGTCCAGTTCGCGGCCGGATGCCGACAGACGGATCGTGTTGCCCTTTTCGGCGCCGCGCTCAGCGGCCTTGATCACGTTGCGGCGCCACCACTTGGCGGCGCCGTAGCCCTCGCCGACGGACAGGTTGCGGGCTTGGGCGAACTCGTCGCGGTGCAACCGGTAGATGCCCTTCGTCGACGCCGCCACGGCAAACCCGAACTCGCTTAGTACCTCGAGGGTGCCGTCCGACATGCGCCAGCGCGGTGGGGCGAACATGTCCAGGTCGAAGCCCAGCGCCGCCATCTGCCGCGTCGCGCCCTTTAGTCGCAGCCGCGCTTCGTGGGCGCGAAGGTTCGCAAACTCGCTGCGGCGGCCCTGCACCGGCTGGTCGAAGCCGTTGAGCATGAGTGCGCGCTTATCAAGCTGTCCAAGCAGCCACTCCCGGGTGGTGTTGTCCTCGGCCAGGTGCCACTTCTTGTCGATGTGCGGCGCCACCAGAAGCGACACCGCCACCCCCTCCCGGTCCAGGTCGCGCACCATGCTTGTCACGTTGTCCAACGTGGCGTCGAAGATGGACGAGATGGAGACGAGCAGGCGGCCGGGCATAAGGGGAATTATCGCACAGGAGCCTCGACCGCGCCGGACTTCACCAGCGTCCACGCGTACTCGAACGCGGTCTGCTTCCACTTGGCGTAGCGGCCCGACACACCGCCGTGGCCGGCGGACATTTCCGTCTTCAGCAGGATCTCGCCGCCGGTGGCCACCTCACGCAGCTTCGCCACCCACTTGGCGGGCTCGACGTAAAGCACGCGGGTGTCGTTCAGGCTCGTGACCGCCAGGATATCCGGGTAATCCTGCGCTGCGACGTTCTCGTACGGGGCATAGGTTGCCATGTAGTCGTACACCTCAGAGTCGTGGTACGGGTCGCCCCACTCCTCCCATTCGCCGACGGTCAGCGGCAGCTCCGGCTTCAAAATGGAGGTCAGCGGATCCACGAACGGCACGATCGCCTGGATGCCCGCGAATTTCCCCGGGGCCATGTTCGCCACAGCGCCCATGAGCAGGCCGCCGGCGGAGCCGCCTTCCGCAACCATCTTGTCGTGCGTGGTCAGCCCCTCGGCCACCACGGCGTCGGCGCTGGCGATGAAGTCGGTGAAGGTGTTGACCTTGTGCAGCATCTTGCCGTTGTCGTACCAGGCCCGGCCCATCTCGCCGCCGCCGCGCACGTGGGCGCACGCCCAGATCATGCCGCGATCGAGCAAAGACAGCCGCGCAACCGAAAAGCCCGGGTCCATCGACGCCTCGTAGGAGCCGTAGCCGTACAGCAACAGCGGCGCCGGGCCTGCAACCCCTTTGCGACGCACCACCGAAACCGGCACCTGCGCGCCGTCGTCAGCCGTTGCCCAGATGCGGAACGCCTCGTAGTCGTCGGCGTTGTAACCGCCTTCGACCTCCTGCTGCTTGAGCAGCGTCTTCTTGCCTGTGGCCACTTCGTAGTCCAGCACCTGCGACGGCTGCGTGTACGAGGAGTAGCCGAGCCGCACCACCGGCGCGTCCCACTCCGGGTTGCCGCCGAGCCCGACGTTATAGAGCTCCTCGGAGAACTCCAGCTCGTCAAACTCGCCGAAGCCACCGCTTAACGACGACACCGCCAGCCGCGGAATCCCACCCCGGCGATACGCCATGAACATGAAGTCGCGGTAGGTATCGATGCCCTCGATGCGCACCGTGTCAGAGTGCCCGACCAGCACGTCCAATGTCTTCAACGGCGCCAGCTCGCCGACGGGTGTCGTCGCCACGCAAAAGTTCGCGCCATGAGCGTTGTGGGTGATCACCCAATACTCGGTGCCGTCTACGACGCAGTAGTCCGGGTGGTACTCGATGCCGGCATCGCGCGGCCAGAGCACCTCGAACTCGCCGGTCGGATTGTCTAGGTCGAGCACACGGTACTCGGAGGTGAGCGAGGAGGACGCGACGATCATGAGGAAGCGCTCCGCGCGGTCCGCACCAACGCCGACGCCGAACTTCTCGTCCGTCTCCTCGTAGACCAGCACGTCCTCGTCAGCTGCGGTGCCGACCTTGTGGCGCCAGATCTGGTGGGGCCGCCACGCGTCGTCGCAACGCACGTAGAACAGGTAGTCCTCGCCGGCCCAGGTGGCGCCGTAGAACACGCCGTCTAGCTGGTCGTCGAGAAGCTCGCCGGTCTCCAGGTTTTTGATGCGCATGGTGAAGCGCTCGCTACCTTCGGTGTCGAAGGAGTATGCGAGCAACCGCCCCGAAGTGGACACCGACGAGGCGCCGAGTGAGAAGAACTCGTGGCCGTCGGCCAACTCGTTGACGTCGAGCAGCACCTGCTCATCCGGCATGTCCTCCGACACCTCGGGCGGGGTCCACGGGTCGTCGGCGGTGGGCACGCGGCAGGAAATGCCGTAGTTCTTCCCCTCGACGGTGCGGCCGTAGTACCACCAGTTGCCTTGGCGCTGCGGGATGGACATGTCCGTTTCCTTGATGCGGGACTTGATCTCGGCGTAGATGTCGTCGGCAAGCCCGCTCCACGCGGAAGTCTTCTTCTCCGTGTAGGCGTTTTCCGCCTCGAGGTACTCGATGACCTCAGGGTTGTCCTTGTCGCGCAGCCACTCGTAGTCGTCGTGGAAGTCGCGCCCGTGGAAGGTCCTTATGATCGGGTGCTTTACTGCCTTCGGTGCGGTCATGCGTGCTGCCCCGGCCAGTCGGCAAAGCGTCGACCACTGAGGCGCTCGTAGGCCTCGATGTAGCGGTCGCGGGTCGCCTCAACCACCGAGCCCGGCAGCTCCGGCGGCAGCGAACCGTCGGACGGATCCCAGCCGGACTTCGGGCTCTTCAGCCAGTTGCGCACGTACTGCTTGTCAAAGCTGGGCTGGTTCTTGCCCTCCTCGTAGCCGTCCGCGGGCCAGTAGCGGGAAGAATCCGGCGTGAGGACTTCGTCGGCAAGCACGAGCTCACCGCCCTCGTCCAGGCCGAACTCGAACTTCGTGTCCGCGAGGATGATGCCCTTGGTCTCGGCGTACTCGGCGGCACGCGTGTAGACCTCGAGGGTTGCGTCCCGCAGGCGCCCGGCAAGCTCGCTGCCCACCTTGTTCGCCACAAAGTCGAACGTGACGTTCTCGTCGTGGTCGCCCTGCTCCGCCTTGGTCGCGGGGGTGAAGATCGGCTCGGGCAGCTTCGAGGCCTCCTCGAGCCCGTCGGGCAACTTAACGCCACACACGCGTCCGGTGGCGTCGTACTCCTTCTTGCCGGAGCCGGTGAGGTAGCCGCGGGCGACGCACTCGAACGGCACCATGTCCAGGCGCTTGACCACCATGGCGCGACCGAGGACGTCTTCGGGGATGCGCTCGTCGTCGATCGGGCCTGCGAGGTGGTTCGGCACATCAGAAAGCAGGTCGAAGAAGAACATCGAGGTCGCCGTGAGAATGCGGCCCTTGTCCGGGATCGCCGGCTCAAGCGAGTAGTCGAACGCGGAAATCCGGTCCGACGCCACCAAGAGCAGCGTCTTGTCGTCGACTTCGTAAATCTCGCGGACTTTGCCACCGGCGAGGTGGGAATAATCGGATAGCTCTGGACGCATGCGCGCTAGTATATGCCCCGTGAATAAACGCGCGACCGCAGTCCTCATCCCCCTCGTTTTGGCTGCGTGCGACACCCCTTCCGCGTTCGACGGCGACATGCCGGCCTTCACCGAAACCCGCGACGGCGCCACGTTGCGCTACGGCCAAACCGCGAAACTTGTCACCAAAGACGTCCAGTTCGACGTGCCGGTGCAATGGGAGATCACCGTCGACGAGCCGGAAACCGAGCGCGCCCCGCGCAGCGCGAGCGAAGCTGCCGACATCGTCTGCTTCCCCGTCACGCTCACCCCGGTTGCGGTCGGCGAGCACCCCGTCGACGTCACCGTTGCTCTGCCCGAGCTTTCGCTTGTCGACGACACCCTCAACGCCAACACCGCCTCCAGCCAATACTGCGGCGAATCGGCGTTCAGCGGCTACACCCCGGACCTCACCGGGCCCCAGCACGGCTTCGTCGCCTCCTGGGCCGGTACTGCCGAGCCGGGGGTTGTGGCCACCGGCGTCGAGGTGAAAACCCGTGACGCGACGGTGACCTTTCAGTAGTTAGAGGATGTCGCCCGGGGTGTAGTCGGCGGCCTCGGGGTGGGCCTTGACCAGGTCGTCGATACGCGCGAGCACCCGGTCCACCTGCGACTCGGCGGCGCCGATGAAGGCGGCCTTGTCCTCCAGCGCTTTATCCAGCTGCGCCTTGTCCAGCGGGAGGCGATCGTCGCCAGCCAAGCGCTCCACCAGATTCTGCTCGGCGCCGCGCTCGCGCATGTCGAGAGCCATGGCGACCGCATTTTCCTTGATCACCTCGTGGGCGGTCTCGCGGCCCACGCCGGCGCGCACGCTCGCCATGAGAATGCGGGTGGTGGCCAAAAACGGCAGGTAGCGGTCCAGTTCGCGGTTGATCATCGCCGGGAACGCGCCGAACTCGTCGAGCACCGTGAGCATGGTCTCCAGCTGGCCGTCGATGGCGAAGAACGCGTCCGGCAGCGCGACTCGACGAACCACGGAGCAGAACACGTCGCCCTCGTTCCACTGCTGGCCGGCCAGGTCGCCCACCATGGTGAGGTAGCCGCGCAGGATCACCTGGAAGCCGCCGACGCGCTCGCAGGAACGCGCGTTCATCTTGTGCGGCATCGCGGACGAGCCGACCTGGCCTTCCTTGAAGCCCTCGGTGACCGTCTCGTTGCCGGCCATGAGGCGGATGGTGGTCGCAAGCGACGACGGGCCCGCGCCCAGCTGCACCAGCGAGGACACCACGTCGAAGTCGAGCGAGCGCGGGTAGACCTGGCCCACCGAGTCAAAGACGCGGTCGAAGCCGAGACCTGCAGCAATCCCCTGCTCGAGTTGCGACAGTTTCTCCTCGTCGCCGCCCATGAGGTCCAGCATGTCCTGCGCGGTGCCCATCGGCCCCTTGATGCCGCGGAGAGCGTACCGGGACAGCAACTCCTCGATGCGCTCGACGGCGACGAGGATCTCGTCGGCAGCTGAGGCGAAGCGCTTGCCCAAGGTGGTGGCCTGCGCTGCGACGTTGTGGGAGCGGCCGGCCATGACCAGCGACTTGTACTCGCCGGCGCGGTTGCCCACCGCCTTGAGCAGCGCGACCGCCTTGTCGCGAGTCAGCTCAAGCGCCTTGCGCACCTGGAGCTGCTCGACGTTTTCGGTCAGGTCTCGCGAGGTCATACCCTTGTGGATCTCCTCGTGGCCCGCCAGCGCGTTGAACTCCTCGATGCGCGCCTTTACGTCGTGGCGCGTAACTTTTTCACGCTCCGCGATGGACTCCAGATCCACCTGGTCGATGACCCTCTCATAGTCCTCGATGGCACCGTCGGCCACCTCAACCCCGAGCTCCTGCTGCGCCTTGAGCACAGCGATCCAAAGCTCGCGCTCGAGGATGATCTTGTGCTCCGGCGCCCACAGCGTGGCCATCTCCGGCGAGGCGTAGCGGTTACTCAAAACATTCGCGTTATTCGGCTTCACGGGTGTCATCATAGGGAGATCGCTCCTTCGATCGCGGGGCGGGCAATGTCCTTGCGGTAGAACGCGCCAGGCAGTTCAATGCCCTCGATGATGCGGTACGCGTTGTCCACGGCCTCCTCGAGCGTTGCGCCCTTGCCGACGACACCGAGCACGCGGCCACCGGAGGCAACGTACTCGCCGTCTTCTTCCTTCGTGCCGGCGTGCAACACCTGCGACGGATCGTCCAGTGTCTCGCCGGTGATCACGCCGCCGGTTTTCGCCGCCTGCGGGTAGCCCTCGGCCGCGAGCACCACCATCGCGGCGTAGCCGTCGTGCCACTTCAGCGGCTCGATCTCATCAAGCCGGCCTTCGGCGACGGCGAGCAGCACGTCCGCCAGCGGGGTCTCAAGCAGCGAGAGCACCGCCTGGGTCTCCGGGTCGCCGAAGCGGGCGTTGAACTCCACTACGGCCGGGCCCTCCGGCCCCCACGCAGCACCAATGTAGAGCAGCCCCTGGTACGGGATGCCGCGGTTGACCATCTCTTCGGCCACGGGGCGGGCGATGTCGTCGACAAGCACCTGCACCCCATCCTCCGGCAGCCACGGCAGCGGTGCGTAGGCACCCATGCCGCCGGTGTTCGGGCCCTCGTCGTTGTCGTAAGCGCGCTTGTGGTCCTGCGCGGGCAGCAGCGGGACCACGGTCTCGCCGTCGACCAGGCAGAACAGGGAGACCTCCGGGCCTTCGAGGAAGGACTCGAACAGGACCGGGTTGCCGGACTCGATCACAGCCTCCGCGTGGGCCTTGGCTTCCGCGCGGTCCTCGGTGACCACAACACCCTTGCCGCCTGCCAGGCCGTCGTCTTTGACCACGTAGCGCGGGCCGTACTCGTCGAGCGCCGCCTCGATACCATCTGCCGACTCCACGCGGGTCGCCGACGCCGTCTTCACGCCGGCAGCCTGCATGACCTCTTTGGCAAACGCCTTCGACCCCTCGAGCGCGGCCGCGGCCTTGGTCGGGCCGAACACGGGGATGCCGGCGTCAATCAGCGCGTCAGCTGCGCCTTCCACCAGCGGGACCTCGGGGCCGATAACCACCAGTTCCGCGTCGATCTCGCGGGCCAGCCCCACGATGTCCACCGGGGAGGACACGTCGATGGGGCGCACCTGCGCCAAACGCGACATACCCGCGTTACCCGGCGCGACGGTGAGCTCGTTGCCGTGCAGTGCATGAAGGAGGGCGTGTTCGCGGCCGCCCGAACCGATGACAAGGATGCGCATGGGCTCCAACTTACCGGTAGCGTCGGTAAGCATGAGCACCGTATTCAGCAAGATCATCGCAGGCGACATCCCGGGCCGCATCGTCTACCAAGACGACACGGTCGCGGCGTTTCTCACCATCGAGCCGGTCGCGTACGGCCACACGCTGGTCGTGCCGGTCGAGGAAATCGACAAGTGGACCGACATCCCCGCCGACCTGTGGGCGCACATGAACGAAGTCGCGCAGAACATCGGGCGCGTCATTGTCGACGAGTTCGACGCCGAGCGCGCCGGCTACCTCATCGCCGGCTTCGAGGTCCCCCACGCCCACATCCACGTCTTCCCGGCCGACGACATGTCGGGCTACTCGCTGGCCAACGCATTGCGTGCCGACGACACCGACCCCGCCAAGATGGACTCCGCCGCCGAGACCATCCGCGAGGGTCTTAAGCGGCAGGCAGCGAAATAGTAAACGTCGAGCCCTCCCCCGGCTTCGTGGCAACCGCCACGGTGCCACCGTGGGCCTCGATGAGCGATTTCGTAATCGCAAGCCCCAGCCCCGAACCACCACCGGAGGCCCGGTTGCGGGACGCGTCCGCGCGGTAGAACCGCTCGAAGATGTGCTCGGCATCTTTTTGTTCCATGCCCACGCCGTCGTCGGCAATGTCCACCACCACGCGGTCCAGGTTGTGGCGGATGGTGATGGTCACCTCCGCCTCCGGGCCGGCGTGCTTGATCGCGTTGGTGACCAGGTTGACGATCACCTGGCGCAGTCGCGCCGCGTCGCCTTCCACCACCGGCACGTCCGGGGTGTCCTTCACCACGTCGACCACCCGCTCCGGGTAGGCCGCGTGCATCGAATCCTTCACCGACAGCGCAAGTTCGAGCACGTCCACCGGCTTCTTCTCCAGCGTCGAGCCCTCCGCGCGGGTGAGCGCGAGCAGGTCCTCGACGAGCAACTGCATGCGGGCGGACTCCTCGTCGATCTTGCTCAGCACCATCTGCGGGTCGTCCGCCATGCCCTTTAAGTACATCTCCGAGTAGCCGCGCACACTGGTTAGCGGGGTGCGCAGCTCGTGCGAGGCGTCGCCAACGAAGCGCCGCATCTGCTCCTGCTGTTGCTGCGACTGCTCCAGCGACTCCTGCAGACGGCTGACCATGGTGTTCATGGCGTACGACAGACTGCCCACCTCGGTCTCGCGCGACCAGGCCGGCACGCGCCTACCGATGTCTCCGCCCGCAATAGCCAGCGCGGTGTTTTCCACCGTCTTCAGCGGCGCGAGCGCACGGGCCACCGAATAGTTACTGGCGATGCCGATGCCCACAAGCACAAGCGTGCCCACCACCGCCTCGATCTGCGCGAGCGAGCGCAACATGCGGTTTTCGGAATCAAGCGACTTCGCGATGTACTGCACCGTCCCGTCCGACTGCTCGGTGGCGATGGCGCGCCACTGCTTCGGCCGTGTGGTTTGCGGGTCGTTCGGGTCCGCGGTGACCGTGACGGGTTTGTTGAAGTCGGCGCGGGTGATCTGGTTCCAGTTCGGAGGGTTGGTCTCGCCGGGGCGGCGCACCAAGTAGCCCTCTGTCGGATACAGCGTGGCCTGGGTGAACTCGCTTGGCGAGTTCCACGGGTTGAACTGCCACACCGGCCCCTGGTTCGCCCACGTGTCCAAGCCGTCGCGCAGCTGGTCGTCGGCACGGTCCAACAGCAGGTTACGCATGAGGAAGAAGATCAGCACCGAGCTCAGCGCCGTGCCGATGACGGAGATGACCATCACCGTGGTCACCAGCTGGCGCTTGAGCGGCTTCTTCGTCGGGGCTGTAAATACCGGGTACGGCATCACTACTGGCGCGGGGTGCGCAGAACGTAGCCGACACCGCGCACCGTGTGGATCAGCGGCACGTCACCCGTGTCTACCTTGCGGCGCAGGTACGAGATGTAGGACTCGACCACGTTGCCGTCGCCGCCGAAGTCGTAATGCCACACGTTGTCCAGGATCTTCGCCTTGGACACCACCACCTCGGCGTTGAGCATGAGGTAGCGCAGCAGGTTGAACTCGGTGGGCGAGAGTTCGACGATCTCGCCGGCTTTGGTGACCTCGTGCGTGTCGTCGTTAAGCGTCAGGTCCGCGTAGCGCAGCGTGGAGTCACCCTCGTTTTCCTCCACCACGTGGCCGCGGCGCAAAATCACGCGTAGGCGGGTGATCACCTCTTCGAGCGAGAACGGCTTGGTCACGTAGTCGTCCGCGCCGATGGTCAGGCCGTGGATACGGTCTTCCACAGCGTCCTTCGCGGTGAGGAACAGCACCGGACTGTCGAGGCCTTCGGCCCGTAACTTACTGAGCAGCTCGAAGCCATCCATCTCCGGCATCATCACGTCCAGGATGTACGCATCCGGCCGTGAGGTGCGCGCCATCTCGAGCGCCTCCGCACCGGACGTGGCGGTCTCCACGTCGAATCCCTGGAATTTCAGGGAGACGGTGAGCAGCTCGACGATGTTCGGTTCGTCGTCAACAACAAGTACCTTGAGGTTCTGCGCGTCAGCCATGTCGTGTTCTCCTGTAATCTCAGACTTTTTCACTAAGCCACGATTAAACCGCACAACTCTGAATGCTTCCTGTGTGCTTGCTGCGCAAGGTCGATCAAAAAAATTGGAGCTGGAGACGAGACTTGAACTCGCAACCTACGCATTACAAGTGCGTTGCGCTACCAATTGCGCCACTCCAGCAGTGCGCCAGATATTACACACCGCCTGCTGCTCGCGCGAAAACGGGCGAGCCGATAGTGTGAGCCATGTGTCAAACGGGAAATTGAACGTGTGGGATAAAATCACCGGCTCGCGCCAGCGCTTAGCGACGATCGATGCCGCCCGCACCTCCCCACCCCCGTCCGTCCTCGCGCCGATTAACCTGACGGACCCGACCGAGGTCGCCGCCGTGATGAATATCGCGGCGCGCATCGGCGAGATCCTCATCGCCAACGCCACGACATCGGCGGACGCGATCAAGCAAATCCACACGGTGTGCTCCTCCTATGGCCTGCACTACGTGCACGTGTCCATCACGGTGAACACGATCACCCTGAACACGATCATCGGCGTGGACAAGCGCATCCCGGTCAATGTGGTGCGCGTGGTCACGATGATCTCGGAGAACTACCACAAGCTCCAGGAGGTCGACCGCCTGATCCGCTCGATCCGCTCCGGTGCGACCCCGCCGGAGATGGCGGAGAAGATCCTCGACGAGATCGACAACTCCCCCATCCCCTACCGCAACGTGCGCAACCTCGCCGGCTGGTCCGTGATGGGCTTCTTTATCGCCATGCTCCTCGGCGGAGACCTGCTCATGATGGTCTTCGGCGGGCTCACCGCGTTTCTCATCATGGGCTTTAGCAAACTGCTCTCGCGCGGCGGTCTCCCGGCGTTTTTCCACAACGTCATCGGCGGGTTTTTGGCCACCATGCCCGCGGCCATCGCCTACGATTTCTCCGCCTCCATCGGACGCTCCATCAACCCGAGCCAGTTAATCGCGACCGGCCTCATCGTTCTGCTTGCAGGCCTCACACTCGTGCAATCGCTTCTCGACGGCGTCACCGGGTCGATGGTCAACGCCTCCGCCCGATTCTTCCAAGCCATGTTGGGCACAGGCGGCATCGTCGCCGGCGTGGCCGTGGGCGTATCCGTGTCCAACCTGGTGGGCATGCCGTTGCCGCCGGTGGAGCTGCTGCCCGCCGACGCCGCCTATTCCAACGGTTGGCTGACCACGTTCGGCGGCGCGATGGCGGCGGCGGCGTTCGCGGTGTGTTGTTTCGCGGAGCGCTCCGCAGTGATCCTGTCGTTCATCACCGCCGCGACCGGTTCCTTGATCTTCTACCTCGTGCTCACCCCACTGGGCGCCGGCCGCCTGTTGGCGATTACGGCGTGTTCGCTGGCTGTGGGCCTGGCCGGTGGTCTCATCTCCCGCCGGTTCCTGATCAACCCGGTGATCACCGCCGTCGCCGGCGTGACGCCGTTCCTGCCCGGTTCCTGGATCTACCGCGGCATGTACGCGCTGATGAACGAGCAGTTGCTCCTCGGCATGATGAACCTGCTCACCGCCATCGGCACGTGCCTTGCGCTCGCCGGCGGCGTGGTGTTCGGCGAGTGGATGGCCCGCCGCATCCGCGCCCCGCAGCTCTACGTCCCGTACGAGGCATTCAAGCGCGCCGGCCGGTTGACCTTCCAGCAGATCCGCCGGGTACGCCGCCGGCGTTGACCTCGTGGCGTAGAATGATGGGGCTTTAGCTGTCGTCTGCAAGGAGGAACCCGAGTGCCACCTAAGATCACCGATTCGCGTCCGAACGCAGAAGCAACGCACGCCGTTGAGGAGCAGACGGCGTCGGGCGCCCGTCGGATCGTGGCCACTTACGCCGAGGACTTCCTCGACGGCGTAACGCTCATGTCCATGCTGGGCGTGACCCCGCAGGGCTTTGTGTACAAGCGCTACGTCGAGGACCTCGAGCAGGCAGAGGAAGAGGAAGCGCCGACGAAGGCCACCAAGAAGAAGTCGACGAAGAAGGCGGCAAAGAAGAAGGCCACCAAGAAAAAGTCGACCAAGAAGACGACGAAGAAGGCCGCGAAGAAGAAGGCCACCAAGAAGAAGTCGACGAAGAAAGCCGCCAAGAAGTCCTAATGGGGGGCAATGAGTTCGTCGTCGTGGCTAACCGCCTGCCCGTGGACAAGGTGGGCGACCACTACGAGGTCTCCCCGGGCGGGCTCGTCGCCGCGCTTGCGCCTGTGCTGCGCTCCCGCGGCGGCTGCTGGGTCGGGTGGCCCGGCGACACGTCGTCGGACCTTGCGCCGTTTACCTTCGACGGCATCTCGCTCGTCCCGGTCTGTTTGGACCAGGACGATTTCGAAGGCTTCTACGAGGGCTTTTCCAACTCGACCCTGTGGCCGCTGTACCACGACCTGATTGTAACGCCCGATTACAACCAGGATTGGTGGGAGCGCTACGTCGCCGTCAACGAAAAGTTCGCCCGCGCCACCGCCGAGACCGCGGCGGAGAACGCCACGGTGTGGGTGCAGGACTACCAGTTGCAGCTGGTGCCGGGCATGCTCCGCGAGCTGCGCCCCGATCTGACCATCGGCTTTTTCCTGCACATCCCCTTCCCCGCTCCCGCGCTGTTTCAGCAGCTGCCGTGGCGCGACGAGATTCTCGCCGGGCTTTCCGGCTGCGACCTCATCGGTTTCCAGCGCACCACGGACGAGGAGAACTTCCGGCTGCTGACCACCAATATCCGCACCGGCACCTTCCCCATCTCGATTGATGCGGAAGAAATTGAGCAGGCCACGGAGTCGTCGATAAGCCAGCTGCGAACATCACTCGGCGACCCGAAGCACGTGCTGCTCGGCGTGGACCGCATGGATTACACGAAGGGCATCCTGCAGCGCCTGCTCGCGGTGGAGGAACTGCTGGAAGAGGGCTTGCTTGACGACGTCGCCGTGGTCCAGCTCGCCACCCCGTCACGCGAGCGCCTCGGGCACTACCGTAAAACGCGCCGCGAGGTGGAAGAAGCGATCGGTCGCATCAACGGGCGCTTCGGCGAAATCGGCCGGCCCATCGTGCACTACGTCCACCGGGGCGTTGCCAAGGACAAGCTCGGCGTCTACTACTCGGCCGCGGACATCATGCTGGTCACACCGTTTAAAGACGGCATGAACCTGGTGGCGAAAGAGTACGTCGCGGCGCACCCGGACGGCGACGGCGCGCTTGTGCTGTCTGAGTTCGCCGGTGCCGCAGTCGAACTCAACCAGGCGTACCTGTGCAACCCGTTCGACCTGGGCTCGATCAAGTCCGCGATCGTCGCGGCGACCGAGCCGGATCCCGCCCGCATGCGAGCGATGTACGACTGGGTCATGGAGCACGACGTCACCCGCTGGGCCCACGACTTCCTGGAGGCGCTGTGAAGCGGCTGCTAGCTGTGGCCCCGGTGCTGTTGCTCGCGGCGTGTGCGTCTCCGCAGCAGTGGCACGTCGTCGGCGTGTACACCGACCCGGACGCTCCGGTGCCGCGCAACACCGGCGGCGCGTCGTTCACCTTCACCGAAGACTCCTTCGAGGGCACGACCGGCTGCGCGAAGGCGTCCGGCGAGTTCGACGACTCCGTCACCTTGCACAACGTCCAGGTCGGCGACCCCGGCAACTGCTCCGGCTGGGCGCGCCACACCCACGAACAGCTCGCGCAATTGCTTCACGACGACACCACGTTCACCGTCACCCGACCCTCCGACAACGACCTCGTGCTCACCCTGGACACGGGCGCGTTGGATGCGCCTGCCGTTAAACTGCGCACATGGTGATCGCACAGGCTGAAACGCTACTCGTCTGCCTCGACTTCGACGGCACCCTCGCGGAGCTCAACCCCGACCCCTACGCCGTGTCGATGCACCCAGAGGCTGAGCGCGCCATCCGCCGCCTTACCGCCATCCCCGGCACAGAGGTCGCGCTGCTCACTGGCCGCCACCTCGATGGGCTCAACCGAGTCATCCCCGCGGACCTCGATGTCACTCTCGTCGGTTCCCACGGAGCCGAGCCCGGGCCCACGCTTAACGACGACGACCTCGCCTACCTCGACGACATCGAACGCCAGCTCAACGACATCGCTGTGCCACCCGCCTACGTGGAGGTCAAACCGTATCAGCGGGTGCTGCATGTGGCGCCGGTCGTCGATAAGCAAGCTGCCCAGGACATGCTGGACGCGGCCGCAGCGCTGCCGGCGCGCAAGATCACGCTCGGCCACAACGTGGTGGAGTTCTCGGCCGTGGACATCACGAAGGGCACATGGCTCGCCGAGCACAAGCGGCGTTTTTCCGCCACCGTCTTCGCCGGCGACGACGACACCGACGAAACCGCCATGGCCGCCCTCGGCCCCACCGACCTAGGTATCAAGGTGGGCTCGAAACCTTCTCTGGCGTCGCGCCGCGTGGCAGATGTTCCCGCCATGGCAGCCTTCCTCACCGACCTCGCCGACGAAAGGGAAGCATGGAACGCCGCTCACTAGAGCACCAGGGCCGTACCCGCACCTGGATCGTCGTCGAGGGCGACCCGGGCACACTGCTACTTGTGCTGCACGGCTCGCGCCAGTCCGGCAACGTGATGCGCAACTTCACCGACCGCACCTTTGAAGGCCTCGGCCCCACCGTCGCCTACCCGGACGGCGTCGAGCACCACTTCAACGACCTGCGCACCGGCTTCAACGAGTCCGCCCGGCGCTTGCGTATCGACGACGTCGGCTTCCTCCGCCGCGTCATCGAACACCACAATCCGGACCGCGTCATCGGCTGCGGGTTTTCCAACGGCGGCCAGATGATCATGCGCTTGCTTTTCGACGCCCCCGGCCTCCTCGACGGCGCAGCCACCTTCGGCGCCTCCATGCCTGTGGAGTCCAACACGTGCGTCAGCGTTGAAAACTACGCCCCCACCCCGCTCGTCGCAGTCCAAGGCACCGCCGACCCGCTCGTGCCCTACGAGGGCGGCATGGCTGGCATCGGCGGCGACAACCGCGGCGAGACACGTTCGGCCTACGCTTCCGCCGAGTTTTTCGCGCGGTTGAATTCTTGTGCGGGGCGGGAGTCGTCGACAAGCGGAGCCCTGCGTATCGACGACTTCACGGGCCGCTTCCCCGTCCGCCTCATCACCATCGATGGCTTCGGCCACATGGTGCCGGTAGCGAAGCAACTCGACGCACGCCTCGGCCCCGGCACCGACGAAATTACCGGCGGGGAAGTTATTCGGCGATTCTTCTTTGACGGGCGAACTCGCTGAGTACCACACCCGCCGCCACCGACGCGTTGAGGGATTCCACCCAGTCCTGCATGGGCACCGACATGATCACGTCGCAGTTCTCGCGCACCAGACGCGAAATTCCCTTGCCTTCCGAGCCGACGACGATGACCACGTTGTCGGTGGCCTGGTCGAACGTGTCCAGCGTGTGCTCGCCGCCCGCATCCAGACCGACGACCGTGTAGCCGTTGTCCTGGAACTGCTTCACCGTGCGCGTCACGTTGGTCACCCGCGCCACCGGCAGCCGCGCCGCCGTGCCCGCCGACGTACGCCACGCAACACCCGTGACCTGCGCGGAGCGACGCTCCGGGATGATCACGCCGTTGCCTCCGAACGCCGCCGCCGAACGAATCACCGCACCCAGGTTCCGCGGGTCCGTGATGTTGTCCAAGATGACGAACATCCCGGGGCCATCCACGGATTCAAGCAGGTCATCGAAATCCGCGTACTTGTACGGCTGAATCTTCAGGCCAAGCCCCTGGTGCATGCCGTTGCCGGTCATCGCGTCCAACTGCTGGCGCGGCACCTCCTGCACCGGAATATTTTTGCTGTTCGCGAGCGCCACCGCCTCGCTGAGCCGGTCGTCGTGGCCCGTGCCCTGCGCGACAAACAGCGCCTCCGACGGCACCTTTGCCTTCAGGCACTCGATCACCGGGTTGCGCCCGACCACCAGGTCCGCCACCTCACGGTCGTGTCGACCCTGGTTGCGGCGCTGCTGATCGATCTTGCGCTTATGCGCCGCGTGGTAGACGCGGTCTTCCGCCTTCGGCGTAGCACCCTTGCCTTTCAATCCCCGGCGACGCTGCCCGCCCGACCCCTTCGTCGGGCCCTTTTTGTTCTTTTTCTGCACGTCACGGCGCTGGTACGGCTTCGCCATCGTCTACTCCTTTACCTGCCACTGCGGCCCGTCGGCCGTGTCGGTCACCTCGATGCCGGCGCGTGCGAGCCTATCGCGCACCTCGTCGGCGGTCGCCCAGTCCTTCTCCGCGCGGGCGGTTGCCCGGCGTTCGAGCTCCGCTTCCACCAGCACATTCAACGCGTTGCTATTGCTTGACGACGACGGCCACGCCCCCGGATCAATCCCCAACACCGCCGCCATCGCACGCACCTGCGCCGCGATCGGAGCCGGATCGTCCGCTTTGTTGCCCTCGCGGACAAGGTTGTGGATCTCGGCGAGGGCTTTGGGGACACCGAAGTCGTCGTTAAGCGCCTGCGCGAACGCGTCGGTCCAGGTCGTCGGCTCGGGCGTGCCGGCGCGCTTCACAAACTCCTCGATGCGCCGGTACCCCGCCGCCGCCTCCTTCAGCGACTCCGGCGAGTACTCCAGCACGCTGCGGTAATGCGCCGAGCCGAGGTAGTAGCGCAGCTCGACCGGGCGCACTTCCTCGAGCATGTTGTCGATGGACAGCACATTGCCCAGCGACTTCGACATCTTCTCGCCGGCCATGGTCACCCAGTGGTTGTGCATCCAGTAGCGCGCGAAATCGTCGCCCGCCGCGTGCGACTGCGCCTGCTCGTTCTCGTGGTGCGGGAATTGCAGGTCGAGGCCGCCACCGTGGATGTCGAAGGATTCGCCCAGGTACCAGGTGGACATGGCGGAGCACTCGAGGTGCCAGCCGGGGCGGCCCGGGCCCCACGGGGTGGGCCAGCTCGGCTCGCCCGGTTTGGCCGCCTTCCACAGGGCGAAGTCCGGGTCGTCGCCCGTCATGTCCTCCAGCTTGTTGCCGGAAATGGAGCCGTAGTCTCCCCCGGCCTCAACCCACGCGTTCACGTCGAAGTAGACGGAGCCATCGCGGGTGTAGGCGAAGCCATCGTCGATAAGCCTCTGCATGTAATCGACCATCTGGGTCACATGCCCGGTCGCCCGCGGCTCCACGGACGGCGGCAGCACGCCGAGGGTGTCGTACGCCCGGGTGAACTCGCGCTCGTACGTGGACACCCACTCCCACCAGGGTCGGTTGTGTTCGCTGGCCTTGGCCAGGATCTTGTCGTCGATGTCGGTGACGTTGCGCACGAACGCCACGTCGTAGTCGTTGGCCAAGAACCAGCGGCGCACGATGTCGAACGCGACACCGGAGCGCAGGTGCCCAATGTGGGGCTTGGCCTGCGGGGTGGCGCCGCACAGGTAAATCGAGACGTGGCCGGGGCGGATCGGCTCAAAGTCGCGGAGAGTGCGGGTCTTGGTGTCAAAAATGCGTTGCTTCACAACACCGAAGTCTACAGCGGGGACTCTTCCACCCTCAGCTCCGAGTAGCGAGCCTCGGGGACACTGAACGAAGAAGCGTCACCGATTGCCTCCCACACCTGGTCCTCACTGCACTTCACGTCCTGCGCGTCGCCGTCGAGCATGGTGAAGCCCCACACGAGCCGTCCGTGCTTGCCCGCATCCAGGGTGTACGGGCCGACCACCTGGTTCAGCGACCAGCTGACCTCGTGCACGTAGTTCCAGCCGTACGCGCGGCTCACGTTTTTGACCAGGTCGCCCTTTGGGGTGAACGTGCCGGACACCTCGAGGGTCTGCACGCGCTTTTCCTTCACCCGCTGCTCCACCGGGACCGGGCCTTCGGTGTCGTTGCCCACGCTTGCGGCGTCGGTCTGTTTGAACCAGCGGCGGGTGGCATCCACGTAGGTGTCGGTGCGGCCTGGGGTAGCGCAGTGGCTGCCCGGCGAAAGGTCCTCGTTCCACCGCTGAGGCAGCTCGAAATCGTAGGGCTGGGCTTGTGCCGGGGCCGCCAGCAGCAGCGACACCCCAAGGGCCGGGATGATCCTTTTCATTTACGCGCCCCAGTCAATGTTGTCGCGGGTGCTCACGCGGACGTGCCGCTCCTTCGGCATGGTCGCAGTGAACGTGTTGCCCGCGGCCTGCCACGTGCGGTCGGCGCCACACACCGTTTCCTGACCGCGGAAGTCCGACACAATCCAGCCGGCTTGCAGCACCGCCGTCTTGCCCGGCGCGATGTTGTACGGACCGATCTTCTCGCCGACCTCGTACGACTGCTGGTCGGTATAGCTGGTGGAGAAGGTGAACTGGATCAGCTTAGCCACGTCGAAGCTCAGGCCCGCGGTGACGTTCCAGGTCTTCGTCTTGGTCTCAGTGATGGAACGGGTAATGGGCAGCGGCTCGTCGTTGTAGTTGGACACAGTCCAGGTGCCGGCGGAGCCATCGAAGTAGCTGCGCACGATCTCCACGGTCTGGCCGCGGTCGCCCGGGTTCGCACACGTGTCGCCGATGGTGGTGGGGTTGGTTGCGTCGTAGTCGCGTTGCGGCAGGGCGCCAGCGGTCGGCGCGAGGGCAACAGCGGCGGCGGTGAACAGAGCAAGGGAGCGTTTCATGATGATTCCTTAGAGGTAGGTTTGGGTGGGAACGGGCAGGTCGCGGTACTCATCGGGCGTGACGTCGATGGTCCGCGTTGTGCCGTCTTTGCTGGTGACGGTGGCTTCCGCCCAGAAGCCGGAAGGTGCGGAGGACTGCGGGTGGGTGACCACGCGCGAGTAGGTGCCGTCGCGGCCAGCGGAAATTTCACTGTAGTTGATCCGCGTCATGGTGGTGCCGTATTCCACGCGCACCTTGTCGCCAGGCTTGAGGTCGATGGGCTTGAGCTTCGTGCCCACGGGCATGTACGCGCGCTTGACCGCACCTACCGAGGTGAGCCAGCCGCCAGGCAGGCGGCCATCTTCGCCCATCCAGTTGAGGTACTGGTTGTTCTCCGCGCCGACCACGTAGTCGGTCACCGGCGTAAACGTGTAGTCGCCCTTGGACCAGTTGAGGAAGTCCTGCGAGTACCCCGGCTTGCGGAATGTCGGCGCGACCGCCTCAATGTCGTGCGGGTACCAGGACTTATCGCCCTCACGCGCCGGCTCGTTGAGCTTCGGCCACTCGTCGTCGCGACGGAAGGAAGCATCAGGCTTAACGACGGTGTCCCGTTCCCCCGCCACCTTCTCCAAACTAGGACCAGAGGTGGCGCTGTACGTTTGATCATCGCTCGGCTTGGAGTTCGCCCCCTGGCTTCGCGAAGGGATCTCCATGGCAAGCTCAGAAACGCTGCCGTCCGCCTTGATGATGTACGCGAACGCATAGCGCTCCGCCGGACCGGTGCCGCGGATGACGTTCGCGCCCGGGGCGTTACGCAACACCCCGTTGTCGCAGGTGACGAACATGGAGATGAAGTCCTTCTCCAGCACCCCGTAGTCCACGCGGAAGGACTCTCCCGGACCGAGCTCGATGGGACCAAAGGTTTCGCCTTCAATCCAGCCGTTGGATTCCTTCAGGCCGATGTCCGTCTTCGCGGTGGTGTCCCAGCCGCTTGGCAGCGCCGCCTTAGAGTTGGCCTCGATCTTGCGGTTCGTGCCGGTTTCTACCGTTGCGGTGTAGGGCACGGTCTGATCGGTGCGGTTAGTGAATTGCAGGGTGCCGTCCGCCAGGTACCGGCGCGCTGTTTCCCCGTAACGCCATTCCGGCGTCACGCCGGCCCGGCATTCGGTGTCCAAATTCTCAATTGGGTAGCCCTGCGGCATCGCCGGGACCGCACCCGCGATTGGGGCGTGCGCCAGGGCCACGGCTGCCACGGCTGCACTGACCGCTGTCATGATCTTTCGCATGCGATCACAGTAACGCGACGATTTCCCGGATGGAAGCTAAAACCGCAAATGGGAGACTTTAGTTACGAAGTTGGGAACTTTCGTTCCACCAGCGCCGTCGCGATGGCTGCGCGCCCTTCGCCCCGTCCGGTAAAGCCCATGTGGTCCGTGGTGGTCGCCGACACCGATACCGGGGCCCCCAAGGCCTCAGAGAGGACCCTTTCCGCTTCCTCCCGCACCGGGCCCATTTTGGGGGTCTGGGCGATGAGCTGCGCGGAGACGTTCACCACCGTGTCCCCGTGGGTAGAGAGGAGTTGTTGAAGCTCCTGGAGCAGTTGGATGCCCTTCACGCCGTCATACTCCGGGCGCCCCACCCCGACGAAGGAACCGAGGTCGCCGAGACCCGCCGCTGCCAGTACGGCGTCGACAATGGCGTGGCTGACCACGTCGCCGTCGGAATGGCCCTCGCAACCGTCCTGGTCGTCGTGGAGGATGCCGGCGATCCAGCATTCTTTACCGGCCTGAATTTGGTGGGCGTCGGTTGCTGTTCCTACTCGCAAGTTGGTCATATTTTGCAGGTTACCCACTCCTGAGTTTCCGGATCGAACTCTTCGTAGACGTCCGGTTCCTCCAAATGACGCCGATAGGATGCCAGGATTTCCGGCGTGATGTCGAGCATCTTTTCCGGTGGATATTCGAAGGTCCGACCGAACTTGTCCTCGAGCGTTTTAATCGTCGCCATGCACTCGTCCCAGTCGTAATCCTTTTCGTACTGCTCCACCGCTGAGTGACAGCGGGCGTAGAACTCGGCGTTGTCTTTGCGTCTCGCTCGACGTTGCTCGAGTGTGGATTTCCACCTTGGGTTCCCTTCGCCTTCGAGGTAGTCGACGAGGAATCCGTCCGGTTCCGCAACCTGGTAGGTGCCGTCTGCGAACAACCACACGACGTCGCCGGACATGTGGTCGACGAGGTAAACTGCACGACGGTCGGTCTTGATGTTGTGGTGGCGCTGGCACAGGCAGAACAGGTTCGACGCGGTGGTTTCGCCGCCGTCACCGTGTGGGATGCGGTGGTCGAGCTGGCAGCGCTCGGCCTCGACGTTGCATCCGGGCCAACGACAGGACCCGTCGCGGGCCTGGACGTAGGCTTTCATCGCCTCGGTTGGTACGTAGGCGTCGGTGGAGACGTGCTCGGCGTCGTCGAGGTCGACGACCTTCACGGCGCCATTTTCGACGAGCGCATCGAACGCTTCTGAGCCTTCTGCCCCGGTCCAGCCGAATCCAGGCACGTAGTAGCCCGAACCAGGTGTCTTCGGCGCGAAGGCGTACAGCACCAGTTGAACGTCCGCGTTGAGCTGGCCGGTCAGGAGTTGCTGGATCGTTTCGTCCTGAGTGAGCTTGTACTCCTTGGCGACGGCAGCAACATACCGGTCCATCAAACCGATAGTGGCGGCATCACCGCTGATGCTGAGTCCAGCATCGCCGTCATCCTGGCCGTAGAACATAGTTTGGCAGGTGCCGAATGGCTCGTCCTTGGCCTTCTTCCGGTCTTTGATCTTCTTCGAGTCCGGCGCCAGTTTGGAGTCGATCTGCTTGATTCGGTCGCGCAGCCGCCGTTTCAGAGACGTCGGCGACGGCAACTCCACCCCAGCGGCACGGGGCGTAAAGACCTTCACCAAAAAGTTGTCGAACTCGGCGAGCGTTTCAGGTGTAGCCAGTTCGTTCAGCCTGTTGAGCGCGGATTCGATGGCGCAAATGCGGGTCAGGTCCAGCCGGCGCGTGGTCTCTTGCATCGCACGCAACCGAGGTAAATCGGCCAGCACCGAATACCCCAGAATGCCGTTTTCTGCCCAAGTCACGCTGCGCCCGACGGCGCTCGCAATACGTTGGCACTCGAGTTCGAAATCCTCGACTACCACTCCAGGCTCGGCATAACGGCTGAAGATCTCGTATTCGATATCGCGCATCGCCTGGCCTGCGGCACTGAGCGGATCCCCCTCGCGTTCCGTAGCGAAGTATCGTTCGGCCATCGTCCCCCCTTTCGGTTTCACTTTCGAACATACCGACGAACCTCAATACCGTCAAGGGTCATTTCAAACTTCTTATAAAATATTTGTTCGAACGAGTAAATCCCCACAATGCGCCACACATACACATAGCAGACCGCCCCGACACGGCCTGAGAGCTTAGGACCCGGGGACTTCGAAAATGGTCGGTTCGACCTCGTCGGTAATGCTCTGCGCAAGGCGGAGGTCGATCGGAGTGGTGATCTTGAACGCCATGGGATCGCCGGCGACCGTGGTCACGGGTGCGCCGAACCACTCCATCAGCGAGGCATCGTCGGTCGCAACGAAATCGGGCGCACTGGAAAAATAGGATTCGTTGGCCTCACGCAGGGTGCGTAGATCAAACCCCTGGGGCGTCTGAGCAGCACGCAGAGCGCTGCGATCCAGAGTCGCCTCCACCACATTGCCGGAAACCTGCTTCACTGTGTCCGCCACCGGCACGACCGGCACGACAGCGGGCGCGCCGTCGAGAACCGCGCGGGCAACGCGCGCGATCATGCCGGGAGGGGTGAGAGCGCGGGCGGCGTCATGGACGAGCACGCAGGCGTCGTCAAGCGAAATTGCGCGGAGTGCCGCAAAGATGGAGTCGGCCCGCTCGGCGCCACCATGAACAAATGACACATGGTGTTCGCGCAAGCACTGCCGCGCGTGCGACTCCATGGAGGGGCTGACCACGACGACGACCCGGTCCACGATCTCGGACGTCTCCATCGCAGTAACGGAGCGCTCAAGCAGCGTGCGCCCGCGCAGAGGCACATACGCCTTCGGCACCTCCGCGCCAAGACGCGTGCCCTGCCCTGCGGCCGCAACGACCGCTACGACCCGGCGGTCCAATTACTCTTCGTCGTCGAAGGAGAGCTCGTCCAGGTCGACATCGTCGTCGTCGCTGACCGGGCCCGGATCCACGGAGATGCCGGCCTTGACTTGCTCGTCGATAATGCGCTTGATCTGCGCATCCATCTCCTCGACCTTCTTTTCATCCACCGGCTCTGCAAGCGCAAGCTCACCAACGAGAATCTGGCGGGCCTTACCCAGCATGCGTTTCTCGCCCGCGGACAACCCCTTGCCCTGGTCGCGGCGCCACAGGTCACGTACGACCTCGGCCACCTTATTGATGTCGCCGGACGCCAAGCGCTCCTGGTTCGCCTTGTAACGGCGCGACCAGTTGCCAGCTTCTTCCACGTCGGTTTCGCGCAGCACCGAGAACACCTTCTGCAGGCCTTCCTCGTTGACCACGTCGCGCACGCCCACAAGTTCGGAGTTCTTCACCGGAACGCGAACTTCGAGGTCGGAGTGGAGAATCTGCAGCACTAGGAAGTCCAGCTTCTCGCCGCGCATTTCACGCTGCTCGATGTCCGCAATCCGCGCTGCGCCGTGGTGCGGGTAGACGACCACTTCTCCGACCTTGAATTCCATAAACGCTCCTTGGGGCTCCCGGCAAGGTTTTGACCCCACCACCTTACCACCGCAGTCAAAGGAGCTTTTGCTTGTCGACGACCCCTCGCACCGCACCGAATAGGGGAGAAAATGGGAAAAGTTACTGCCTAGACGCTAAAGTGAACCCGAGAATAACCTTCGAATACGTTTGACGATGGAGGACCCCACGTGAAGTCCCTGAAGCTGGTAGCCGTTATCGCTGCCGCTGGCCTGGCCCTTACCGGCTGCTCCGCCGGCCAGATCACCCAGACCTCGAACCAGGTCGCGGCTGTTGATGGCGCAAGCGGCGCCACCGAAAACGGCGAGATTGCGGTGCAGGACGTCACCGTGGTGCTTGCTGAAAACGGCCAGGCTGCCCTGAAGTTCTCTGCGACGAACCAGGACACCTCCATGAAGGACCACACCCTGCAGTCCGTCACCGTCGATGGCACCCAGGTTCAACTCGAGAACAACAACACTATTAAGTACAACTGCGTGCTCGTCGCGGACTCAGCCGAGGGCCTCGACCGCCTGCCGCAGGACAAGGAAAACTGCATCGACTACACCGCGTCCTCGCTACCGAACAAGGACTTCGCGTACGGCGGCAACGCGCCGGTGAAGTTCAACTTCGACACCGGCGCCGTCGAGGTGACCGCAACCGTGTCGGCTCCGACGCTGGCTTCCGGTCAGGTCGATCGCGAGAACTAAGCTTCTCGACGAACCCGCAAACCGCTGGCCTGACCAGCGGTTTTTTTATGTTCGAAGGCCATGTCTTGACCGTGTTATACGGTGTCGCACATGGCAAAGAAACCCCGTGTGATCCACACCTGCTCAGAGTGCGGCTACTCCTCCCCGAAGTGGCTCGGCCGCTGCCCGGAATGCGGGTCGTGGGGCACACTCCAAGAGGAGGCTTCGGTAGCGGCAGCTCCCGGCTCGGTGAAGACGTCGGCGCTGACCCCGACTGCGCCGGCGACGCCGATCACGAAGGTCAACGCGACCGCGACGCACACAATGCCGTCGGGCATCGGCGAGTTGGACCGGGTGCTCGGCTCAGGTGTTGTGCCCGGGTCCGTGGTGCTCATGGCCGGCGAGCCGGGCGTGGGCAAGTCCACGCTGCTGCTTGAGGTCGCGTCTCGCTGGGCAGCGATGGACGGGCGCAAGGCGTTGTACGTTACCGCCGAGGAATCCGCGGGTCAGGTCCGGGCCCGCGCGGAGCGCACCGGGGCGCTCAAGGACACGTTGTACCTGGCGGCCGAGTCGAACCTGGACGTCGTGTTCGGCCACGTCGAGCAGGTGAAGCCGTCGCTGCTCATCGTGGACTCTGTGCAGACGATGCACGCTGCAGGAGTGGAAGGTGTAGCGGGCGGCGTCGCTCAGTCGCGTGCGGTCACCGCCGCGCTGACCACCCTTGCGAAGACGTCGAACCTGCCGATTATCTTGGTCGGGCACGTGACCAAAGACGGCAACGTCGCGGGCCCCCGCGTGCTGGAGCACTTGGTGGACGTGGTGTTGAACTTCGAGGGCGACAGGCAGTCGTCGCTGCGCATGCTGCGTGGCATGAAGAACCGCTTCGGCGCAACGGACGAGGTGGGCTGTTTCGAGCAGACCGCGAGCGGCATCCGGGAGGTGCGAGACCCATCCGGGCTGTTCCTGTCGCACCGCGGTAAAACTCCAGACGGCTCGGCGGTCACCGTGGCGATGGACGGGGTGCGCCCCATCCTCGCCGAGGTACAGGCGCTGACCGTGGATCCGGTGAACAAGAGTCCGCGACGCGTGGTCACCGGCCTGGATTTCAACCGGGTTCCGATGGTGCTCGCGGTGCTGCAGGCGCGGTGCGGACAACGCACGAACGACAAGGACGCGTACGTGGCCACCGTCGGCGGCGTGAAGATCACAGAGACCGCCACGGATCTCGCGGTGGCGCTGGCGACGTGGTCGAGTCTGCACGAGACGCCACTGCCCGCAAAGACGGTGGTCATCGGCGAGGTCGGGCTGGCGGGCGAGCTGCGGCGCGTACCTAACCTCGGGCGCAGGCTGCAAGAAGCTGCGCGGCTGGGTTACGAAAACGCCATCGTGCCCAGCGGGGACCTGGAGCGTATCGACGGCATGCGGGTGCACCAAGTGTCCACCCTCGGGGAGGCGATAGCGCTGCTGGCTACGTGATGTTGAACGGTGCGGCGTCGGAGGCGTTGTCGCCGATGACGGTGTGCAGGAAGTAGGAGCCCGGCTCGATCGCAGGGCGGTCCTCGCACTGCCCCGGCTGGGACACGGTGCCGGACCAGCGCGCCTGGTAGCCCTGCTTCTGCCCCGCCTTGTAGGTCTGGGTGCCGGCGACCACCGGCTCGTAGCAATCGGTGTCCGCCCACATCTTTTCGTTGGTGCGCATGTTGTACACCTCGAAGCGCAGGATGTTCTCGTCGAGGTCGATTACGCAGTCGGTGTCGGTGGGGTTTTCCACCTCCATGTAGAACACCGGCTGGGTGCCCGCGACGTAGGAGGGCTGGTTGGGCATCGCGGTGATACGCAGGTCCTTCAGCTCACACGCGCCGGTGCGCGCGGGGGCAGCCTCGACGTTGGAGGACGCGACGGGCGCGGGTTCAGAAGGTTCAGACGGTTCCTCCGGCGCGGACACGGTCGGCTCGGTCTCGATGGTAGAGGCCGGGGCCTCGGAGGCGGTCTCTTCGGCACTGTCGCCACCGCCGCTGCGCGCGACGGCAGACAGGGCCCAAACCAAAAGCGCTACAACCACCAGGAGGATGACGAGTGCCGCCACGCGGCGGCGCATATAGATCTCCGGGGGCAGTGGGCGCTGGTTCGACATGCCTATAACTTAATCGCCGAAGTTTTCGTAGGTGGTCTCGACACGGCCGTCGGACAAGCGGTAGCGGGCACCGACGACGCCGAGCTTGCCGGCCTCCAGCGCAATCGCCACAGCCGGCACACGAGTCACAATGTGTTCGGCGCCGTTGCGGGCGTGCGCAAATTCGACGTGCTCGCCGCGGATCTTTGATTGCGCGACGGATGGGGCGATCTTTTCCACGAAGACGCGCTCGAGGCCGGTCGGCATGTCGCCGGACTCAAGAGCCTGCACTGCCGCGCCGACAGCACCGCACTTCTCGTGGGCAAGGAACAGGACGAGGTCCACACCGAGCCCGTCGACGGCGAACTCAACGGACGCGGCGACGGCCGAGTCAACACAGCCGCCGGCGGTGCGGATGACGAAGATGTCGCCGAAGCCTGCGTCGAAAAGCAGCTCGACCGGCACACGCGAGTCGGAGCAGCCGACAACGCACACGGCCGGGTTCTGTCCGGAGGTGAGCTGCTGCAGCCTCGCCGTGTCGCGGTTCGGAGCTGCGGTGTTGCCGGTGGCGAAGCGCTCGTTGCCTTCGCGAAGCAGCTCCCACACCTCGCGGGGCGTGGGGGCTGCTTGGAGTTCAGTAGGAGTTGTCATACCCGCTATTGTTGCATGCATTGTGCACAATATTTGCCCGAACAACGTGGTTAATTGGTTCCACGCGCACGCCCGCGACCTGCCGTGGCGCGCGGCTGACACGACGCCGTGGGGTGTGCTGGTCAGCGAGGTGATGAGCCACCAAACGCAGGTGGAACGCGTCGCACCCATCTGGGTGGAGTGGATGGACCGCTGGCCCACCCCCGAGGCGTTTGCGCAGGCGCGTATCGACGACATCTTGCGTGCCTGGGCCAACCTCGGCTACCCACGGCGCGCGTTGCGGTTGAGGCAGTGTGCGCAGGTGGTCGTCGATAAGCATGGCGGCGTGGTGCCTGACGACGTCGACGAGCTGCTGGCGCTGCCCGGCATCGGCGACTACACCGCGCGCGCCGTGGCATGTTTCGCGTACGGCAAGAATGTGCCGGTGGTGGACACGAACGTCCGACGCGTGGTTTCACGAATGGAGCGTGGCGAGGCGCTGGGTGTGCCCGGCAAGAAAGAGATCGAGGAGGTTGCGAAGCTTCTGCCCGAGGAGGACGGCCCCATGTTTTCCGCCGGTTTGATGGAACTGGGCGCGCTGGTGTGCACGTCGAAGGCGCCGAAGTGTGAGGTGTGCCCGCTGTCCGAGAGGTGCGCCTGGCTTGAGGCGGGCAAACCCGAGCCGGAGCAGCAGAAGCGGTCGCAACGTTTCGCGGGCACGGACCGCCAGGTGCGCGGCAAGATCATGAAGGTGTTGCGTGAGGCGGAAAGCCCGGTCGAGCAGGCGGTTATCGACGCCGTGTGGCCGGATGCGGCCCAGCGCTCTCGCGCACTGTTCTCCCTGCTTGAGGACGGTCTAGCCGAGCAAGATGAGCGCGGCTACTTCCACTTGCCGCGGTAGGTCAGGCCGCCGGGTAGTTTCACCCACACGCCGCCGCGGGAGTTGACGGTCACAGGGCCGAAGCGTTTCGAGGTGGAGACACCGGACCCAGAATAGTTCAGCCAGCTGTCTTTGCTCAGCTTCTTGCGCTTGCGGTACTGGAAACCCATGTGGAGAAGGATACACTGCTTAGCGTGCGTAAACGTTGGTCTGTCCTGGCTATCCCGCTGCTGCTTGCCCCCTACGCGCAGGCGGAAGATTTGAGTGCGGATGCGTTGTCATCGTTGTCGTCGGTGGGGTCGTCGACACGCGAAGTTGTGCGCGACGCATCCTCTCTGTCGTCCATGCCGGAGTTGTCGTCGCAGGTGCTCGACGGCGTCGCAGGCGAGGTGATCGGCGCGCTCGACGACATACAGCGCGTCCCCGGCTCCAACGGCAGGCGCATCCGCTACACCTCCACCAACGAGCGCGGCGAGAAAGTGCCGGTCACCGGCGCGTTTTACAAGAAGCGTTTCGCGAAAGGTGTCATCGCACTCGCCCCGGGCACGCGTGGTCTCGGCGACCAGTGTGCGCCGTCAGCTGGCGCGTCGATGCTGCTGCGGATCGAGGACGACACGATCAACGTCAACTACGAGGCACCGATCGTGCAAATGCTTCTCGACGAGGGCTACTCCGTCGTGGTCACCGACTACATCGGACTCGGCACCGAGGGCCTGCACACGTACCTGAACAGGGTTGATCAGGGGCACGCGCTTATCGACGCCGCCCGCGCCGTAGCAAAACCCGGCGAAAAAGTCGGCTTCTGGGGCTACTCCCAAGGCGGCGGGGCCGCAGCCGCCGCAGCCGAACTTGTCGACGACTACGCCCCCGAACTCAACGTCATGGGCACCTTCTCCGGCGCTCCCCCAGCCGACCCGCTGGCGGTGCTGGAGCAGGGCACAACTGCACTGCTCACCCCAGTCGCCGGGTTCGCCGCGGCGAGCTACATGGAGAGCTACCCCGAGTACCGCGAGGCGATGAACGAGCACCTCACCGACGACGGAAAGGAATGGCTCGAGGGGCTGAAAACATCGTGCGTTGTGGATGCGTCGCGTAACGCGCCGGGCGATTTTAGTGCGTTGTTTGTTTCCGGCGAATCGTTTGCTGAGGTGGTGCACTCCGACGAGCGACTGGGCAAGTACCTGGAGCTGAACAAGGTGGGCAAAGTTGCTCCGTCGGCGCCGATCATGGTGATGACGAACCCTGACGACGACCTCGTTCCCGAGCCGCAGGCCACCCAACTCGCGGCCGATTACTGCGCGTTGGGCGCCGATGTGGAGTACCGCCGCGCGGTTATTCCCGGTTCGCCTACGCAACCACTGTCGTCCGGATCGTCGGTGCTGACGGTTCGAGCTCCCGGCTCCGGTCACGCAGCGCCGTTGCTGCTGCAGACAGGGAAGGTCATCGATTGGATGGATGACCGCTTCGCGGCGAAGCCCATGAAACGGGTGTGCCCCTCCGACTACCCCGACTACGAGGTGGTGGAGGGGCTCAACGCGGTGGAGATTACCGTTCTTGTCCTCGGCATTCTCGCTGCTGTGGGGGCTCTTTACCCCCACATCCAGCCGTACCTTTAGACCGGTTCCGGCCCCTCACCCCTCTCAGGGGTTTCCGGCTCGGTATCGCGCTCGTCCGGGAACTCGGAGGCTTCGGTCTCCGGCTCGGCGGCCTTCGGCGCGATGTCGCGGACTTCTTCTTCCGGCTCGACGTCGAAAGCCTCAGTCGGCAGCGGGCGCGGGCGCGGGGTGAACGTGAACGTTGCGTCCGGCGCGGCCTTGCCGCGGTCCTTGCGCGCCGTTTCGACGTCGCCGTCCCAGCCCTCGACGTCCACGGTGATGATCTCGCCGGCGCCAATCTCGCCAAAGAGGATCTTCTCCGAGAGCACGTCCTCGATCTCGCGCTGAATCGTGCGACGCAGCGGACGGGCACCCAGCACCGGGTCGAAACCGCGGACCGCGAGCAGGTTCTTCGCGTTTTCGGTCAACTCGATGCCCATGTCCTGCGCGGCCAGGTTCTTGTCCACGCGGGAGATAAGCAGGTCCACCATCTGCACGATCTCGTCTTGGCTGAGCTGCTTGAACACCACGATCTCGTCGATACGGTTCAGGAACTCAGGGCGGAAGTGCTTCTTCAGCTCGTCGTTGACCTTGCCCTTCATGCGCTCGTACTGCGCCTCGGCGTCCGTGGCGGTATCGCCCGTGAAGCCCAGGCCAACCGGCTTGGAGATGTCCGAAGTACCCAGGTTGGAGGTGAAAATCAGCACCGTATTCTTGAAGTCCACGTTGCGGCCCTGGCCGTCGGTGACGTGGCCTTCCTCCAGCACCTGGAGCAGGGTGTTGTAAATCTCCTTGTGGGCCTTCTCGATCTCGTCGAAAAGCACGACGCTAAACGGCTTACGGCGCACCTTCTCGGTGAGCTGGCCGCCCTCCTCGTAGCCGACGTATCCCGGAGGGGCACCGAACAGGCGGGAGGCGGTGAAGCGGTCGTGGAACTCGCCCATGTCCACCTGGATCAGGGAGTCGTCGTCGCCGAAGAGGAACTCCGCGAGCGCCTTCGACAGCTCGGTCTTACCAACACCGGACGGGCCGGCGAAGATGAAGGAACCGGACGGACGGTTCGGGTCCTTCAGGCCTGCACGCGTGCGGCGGATGGAACGGGAGACCGCCTTGACGGCCTCGTCCTGGCCGATGATGCGTTTGTGCAGCTCGGTTTCCATATTGAGCAGACGGTTCGACTCGCTCTCGGTGAGCTTGAACACCGGGATGCCCGTCCAGTGGGCGAGCACATCCGCGATCTGCTCCTCGCCGACCTCGGCAATGTCCTCGAGGTCGTCCGAGCGCCACTTCTTCTCTTTATCCGCCCGCTCCTCGGTGAGCTTGCGCTCGGTCTCGCGCAGGCTCGCGGCCTTCTCGAAGTCCTGGGCATCGATCGCCGCTTCCTTTTCCTTGCGCACCTCGGCGATGCGGTCGTCGACCTCGCGCAGGGAATCCGGGGCGGTCATGCGCTTGATGCGCAGGCGCGCGCCGGCCTCATCGAGCAGGTCGACGGCCTTATCCGGCAGGAAACGGTCGTTGATGTAGCGGTCCGACAGCGCCGCCGCGGCCTTGAGCGCGTCGTCGGTGTAGGACACGCGGTGGTGTGCCTCGTAGCGGTCGCGAAGCCCCTTGAGGATCTTGACAGTGTCCTCGAGCGACGGCTCGTCGACCTGCACCGGCTGGAAGCGACGCTCGAGTGCCGCGTCCTTTTCAATGTGCTTGCGGTACTCATCGAGCGTGGTCGCACCGATGGTCTGGAGCTCGCCGCGAGCCAGCTTCGGCTTCAGCAGCGAGGCAGCGTCGATGGCGCCTTCGGCGGCACCTGCGCCGACGAGGGTATGGATCTCGTCGATGAACAGGATGATGTCGCCGCGCTGGTTGATCTCCTTGAGCACCTTCTTCAGGCGCTCCTCGAAGTCGCCGCGGTAACGGGAACCGGCCACCAGCGAGCCCAAGTCCAGCGAGTAGACCTGCTTGTCCTTCAGGGTCTCCGGCACGTTGCCGTTGGCAATGTCGAGCGCCAGGCCCTCCACGACCGCGGTCTTACCCACGCCCGGCTCACCAATGAGTACCGGGTTGTTCTTGGTGCGGCGTGACAGCACCTGCATGACGCGCTCGATCTCCTTGTCGCGTCCGACAACCGGGTCGAGCTTGCCTTCCTTCGCAGCCGCGGTGAGGTTGCGGCCGAACTGGTCGAGCACCAGCGAGTTGGAACGCTCGCCGCCCTGCGGGCCGCCGCCTGAGCGGTTACCGCCGGCACCAGCGCCGGCGAAGCCCGGGTTGCCGCCCTGCGGGGACTCCGGGTTCTGGCCCTCGCCGCCCTCGTAACCGGACAGCAGCTGGATCACTTGCTGGCGCACACGCGGCAGATCCGCACCCAGCTTGATCAGCACCTGGGCTGCCACGCCGTCGCCCTCACGGATGAGGCCGAGCAGCAGGAACTCGGTGCCGATGTACTTGTGGCCCATCTGCAGACCCTCACGCAGGGAAAGCTCGAGGACCTTCTTGGCACGCGGGGTAAACGGGATGTGGCCGGTCACCGGCTGGGTGCCGTGACCGATGATGTCGATGACCTCGCGGCGCACATCCTCGAGGTTGATGCCCATGGACTCGAGGGCCTTCGCAGCGACACCCTCGCCTTCCTTAATCAGGCCGAGCAGGATGTGCTCGGTGCCCATGTAGTTGTGATTGAGCGCGCGCGCTTCCTCCTGCGCCAGGACGATGACGCGACGGGCCCGGTCGGTAAACCGCTCGAACATGTGGCTGACCCCTTCTCTTGCTAAAAATCGTTGTCCACAACCATAACGCCGGGGCGCGACATCACTTCCAGCGTTTTGGGGTGCGGGGGCGTGGGGTCGTCGATAAGCACTGCTCAGAGGGGATGTTCACCCTTAGCGAACAGGCAGAAAGTACACGTTTTCATGCAGCTTGCAGCCCGGATTAAACGGGTGGCCGCACGAGGGGCACGAAGCGCCGTACTCGGCGTAAGTCATGCGGTGCCCACACGCGCCGCACATGATCGAGCGCGCACGCTTATCGACGCCCACAAACCGGTGATCCGCCAACTCGTCGTGGCACAGCGAACAGGCCCACAACTTGTTACACGCCCCGCACGTGTTGGCGACGACATCGACCTCCGAATGCCAGTGCGCGCACCGGCCCTGCGGGTCGACGTCGACGCCGTGGATCACAGCAGGTCCTTCAGCACCGGATCCGCAAGCGCGAGCACGGCCTCGCGCGCTTCGGCGGCGGTGCGGGCGTCCAGGGCCTCTTCCGCCATCTTTTGGCAGGTTTCTAAATCATGCAGTGCCAGGGCGGCGCGCACCGCGTTGACCTTGCCCGGAGCCATGGACAGCGACTTCACGCCAAGGCCCACGAGCACGAGCGCCGCTGCTGGGTCGCCGCCGGCCTCGCCGCACACGCCGATGGGTTTGTTCGTAGTTTTACCGCCGCGGCAGGTCTCACGAATCATGGCGAGCACCGCCGGCTGCCACGGCGACAGCAGCGCCGCCAGCTCGCCTTCCATGCGGTCGGCCGCCATCGTGTACTGGGACAGGTCGTTGGTGCCGATGGAGGCGAAGTCGACCTGCTCAAGTAGGTGCGTGGCGCGGATCGCGGCGGCCGGGGTTTCCACCATGATGCCGACCTGCTTCAAGCCGGCCGCGCGGGCACGCTCGGCGAACCACTGCGCCTCCTCCACGGTGGCGACCATCGGCGCCATGACCCACAATTCGGCTTCCGGCACGTTGGCAGCGGCGTTGGCCAGGGCCTGCAGCTGGGTATCCAGCAGGTCCTCGCGCGCCTGGGAAAGACGCAGGCCACGACGACCAAGCGCCGGGTTTTCCTCCTCGCCGAGGTCCGCGAACGACAGCGGCTTGTCCGCGCCAGCGTCCAGAGTGCGCACTACGACGCGGCGGTCGCCGAAGGCCTGCAGCGCCTTGGTGTAGGTCTCCGTCTGCTCCTCCAAGCCCGGCGCGGAGTCGCGGTCGAGGAAGAGGAACTCGGAGCGGAACAGGCCGGAGCCTTCCAGGTCGTGGCCTGCGGCCTTCACGGCATCGTCTGCGGTGCCGATGTTGGCTAGCAGTTTCACGCCGTACCCGTCGCGGGTCTGACCTGCGCCGGCGGAGCCTTCCAACGCGGCTGCGCGACGTCGGGAGCGCTCGTCGAGATCCGCCACGTCTTCGTCGGTCGGGGCCACAATCACTTGGCCGGTGGAGCCGTCGATGGCGAGGCGTGGTTCGTCGACAATTGCGTTGGAAACGCCTTTGACCTGCACTGCGGCGGGGATGCCGAGCTGGGCGGCGAGAATCGCCGTGTGCGAGGTCGCGCCGCCGGCTTCGGTGACAATGCCGAGCACCATCTCCGGATCCAGCGTCGCCGTCTCGGCCGGCGCGAGGTCGTGCGCAACGAGGATGGACGGCTCGTCGAGTGCGGGCACACCCGGTTCCGGCAGGTTGCGCAGGCGGGCGGTGGCGCGATCGCGGATGTCGTACAGGTCGGTGACGCGCTCGGCCATGTAGCCGCCGAGTTTGCGGAGTTTGCCCGCGTAGAGCTCGACGGCGTCGTGGACTGCCTTGGTCACGCCGGCGCCCTTCTTCAGCTCCTTGTCCACCCCGCGGATCAGGCCTCTATCTGTGGCCAGGTTCGCAGTCGCAAGCAGGACATCCTTTGACGCCTTCGAGTTCGCGTGCTCGGCGCGGTTGCTTAGCGACGACGCCACCTCGCCCAGCACATCTCGCACCCGCTGCCCGTCGGCCTCCGGGTCCGCTGACGCGGGCTCGTACTGGTCGATGCCCACCGCCGGTGTCACCACCGCGACAGGGCCGGATGCGGTGCCAGCGGATACACCAATGCCGTGAAGAACTACGCGCTCAGTCATGCCCCGAGCCTACTCGCCGCACGCTAGTAGTAGTCAGGCAGCGTCCACACCGGCGGCTGATCGAGCTGGCCGTCGGTGGTGATCGTGCCGTCGCCGTGGACGGTAAACGAGTTGGAACCGGACGCGCAGCGCAGCGTCTCCTCGTCCGGGTAGGAACACGAGTTCTCGTTGATCGTGATGGATTCGCCCGGATCGATGCTGCCCTGCGACGGACCGACGCCTTCGAACACGGTGAAGTGCATGCCGTCCTCACCGGCGTAAATCGCGTCCGCCTTGCGCGGCGGCAGCGGCACAGCGGTGACCATCGGCGCGTCGTCTGGTGTTACACCCTGGCAGGTCGCGCCGTGCGGGGAGATCGCACACGTGCCGGAGAAATCCCCGACGTCGTAGGTGAACACGCTCATCCCGGCGCGCTCATAGTTGGCGGGATTGACCGGGGTATCCGACTTGCGGGTCGTCGGCGGAGTGCTGGACGACTCGGTGGTTTCCTTCTCCGAGGTCGTCTCTTCCGGGGTGATTTCCTTGGCCGTCGTTTCCTTGATTTTGGTGAACTCCGGCGAGCTCGGCTCGGCCACGTCGCTGCCCGCGCAACCGGCAAGCGTGCCGACGACCGCAAGCGCCGCCAGCGTCTTCATGCTCTGTTTCATCAATTCCCGATCTAGCACAGCGGGAGCTGCGCGCGCATCTTGTCGGCGTTCTTCCCGTTGACCAGCAGCAGGTAGTTCGCCTTGTCGCCCTCCGGCGCGACGAAGTAAGCGGGCAGGTCCTGGTCTTCGAGCTGCGTTGAGGAGAACTCGCAGTTGTCGTTGCCGAAGCGCTCCACCTTGTCGCTTGCCGGGATCACCGCGTCGCGGGCCTGGGCATTTTCGAACTTGGTGATGCTGATGCCAGCGTCCGGGCTCGCGCAGCGGATCTTGCTCTGCGCATCGCCTTCCGCCTCCGCGGTGCGGCAGGTCAGGTTGTCGAAGCCACGGCCGCCCTCTTCGTCGGAGACGACGTCTGGAAACGCCTGGGCGATCTCGGCCTCGGTGTCGCCCCACGGCTCAGTCGAGGTGTTCTGCCAGTACCAGTAGCCACCCGCGCCGGCACCCGCGAGCAATAGGACACCGGCGGCGACCCATGGCCACACCGGTTTCTTTTTCTTCGCCGGAGCCGGCTGCTGGTAGTCGTCGTACTGCACGGCCGGCATGCCCGGGTCGGTGTCCGGGAAGTGCTGCTGTGGCATTTGGGTGGTGTCCCACTCCTGCGGCTGCGGGGCGGGTGTCGGGTTGATCAGCGTCTTCAGGTACTCGGTGGCGGAGCCGGTCTGCTCGAGCAGGGCCTCGTCGACAGGCTGCCCAGTCAGCTCGGCGACGACGTCCGCGAACTGGCGGCGCAGTACGCTGTCGGACACCGAGTTACCAGCGGCAGTGGGACCGACCAGGGCAACCTTCACCGGCGGGAACACACCGGCAGGCTGCACGAGCAGCGTGTCGGTGTTGATGGAGCGGCCGAGGAAGCCGGCGCGCCCGTTGGCGATGTACTTGTCCACGGCTTCCGCCACTGGCCCGACGAGGTTCGCCGCCTCTTGGATCGGAAAGGGGCTGCCCCAGGTCACGCGGCCGTCGATAAGCGAGCGCAACGGCTGGCCCTGCGCGGGCTCGCGCAGCACATACAGGGTGCCGGAATCAGTCACCCCGCAGTCCTCAACGTTGAACACGGCCTGGTCCTGCAGCCACGACAACGACTGGGCGATCTGTGCGATGTGCTCGCTGGCGCCGTCAGCAACCGGCTCGTTGAACACCTCCACCTCGCGCACCGTCGTGCCCCACGTGTTCGACGCGGACAGCAGCGTGGAGGTCGCCGTCGTCCCGGTCTCGGCGGTCTCGGTCAGCGCGTACTTGTCGTGCAGGAGTTGGGAGAGTTGGGGGTCAGCCATGGTCTACCGTTGGTCTTTCCTAGAGGGCGTCAAAGAAATCGTCGAAGGAAGGCAGGCTCTTCTCAAAGTCTAAGACACGTGCTTGGCCGCCCTCGATTGCGACGAACACAGTCGCACCGGTACTCGTTCCGTTACCGTTTAGCACCGGCACGTAGTAGACGTCGTCGATGCCCTCCGAGTTCAACGTGCGGTAGTAGTCCTCTTCAGAGAAACTCGTCATCGCACGTGCAAGTTCCTTGTAGTCGAGCGCCTCGCCCGCCTTCGGGTCAGAGGCACCAAGGTAGTTGTCAACGCCCGAGAAACCATCGTTGACGTCCAGTGCCTTCAGTAGATCAGCCCGTGAGTCACCGGAAGCGTTGTCGATCAGCCAGCGCTCGGTCTCCTCGTTGGTGCGCAGGCCGACGAACTCGTTGACCACCTTCTCCGCCTTGCCTGCGCCGCGGTCGCCGCCGAACAGGGAAAACAGACCGAAGATCAGCAGCATCGCCAGTGCGGTGACGATCGCGGTGCCGGCGATGACGCCCTTGGAGGAGCGGGCGATCTCCGACTTGGCGTTCTGCACCGCCGGGTTCAGGCGCTCCTGGGCCTGCTTGGAGTAGTTGGAGAAAGACTCGCGGCCCTTGACAAAGGCGCTCTCGCCTTGGGGCGCGGGCTGGCTTTGGACGCCGCCGCCGAGGTTCGCGTTGGACAGGTCGCGCAGAGCGGCGATGTTGATATCGGGCGCGTTGTCGTCGTCAAGCTTCTGGTCGTAGAGCGAACGACGCTGCGGATCGCCGAGGATGTTGCGCGCGATCTGGAGTTCCTCCATGCCGCCCGGGTTCGTCGCAACGCCGGAGTTGATGCGCTCATCCAGCTCGCCAGCGATGGTGGCCGGGTCTTTCGCACGGTCGAGGCCGAGCGATTCGTAGAGGTTGTAGTGAGCCATGTCCTGGAAAGTCCCTCTCTATCTCTCTCATGGATAGGTGGTGCGAAGTTGTTAATATCATGCCAAAGTCTCTGGGGGAACGCTGGACTAGCCCCAGGCATTGGCCGTAAAAGGAGTAGGAAAAATGACCGCACCGGGCAACGGAAGCTACAACTGGGGAGGAACGACCGCAGTCAACGCGACCGCACCCCAACCAAAGCGCAAGGGCGGCCTGCCAGGGCTGGTGAAGATTCTGCTCGCGATCGTCGCCGTCGTCATCGTTGCCCTGGCCAGTGTGTGGTTCCTGCAAAAGCAGCGCCCGGCGCAGAACGGCCCGCTCGGCTGGGACGACGCAACGCTGGCGTCCAAGCTCGACGCCGGCAAGCTGCAGGACTGCGACCTGGGCGACGACTTCTACGAGTCTGTCGGCCTGCGCGACATCGTGTTCAAGCAGGGCGCCTGCGAAGGCAAGGCCAAAGACGCTGAGGGCAACGAGTTCCCCGTGCGCATCCACACGGAAGGTGGCCCGAACGGCGACGTTGCGGCCGCTGGCGACGAGGCGCTCGTCGGCTGGAAGCAGTCCGCCGACCCTACCGGCCACATCCCGGCAACACTGCACGACGTCACAAGCTCCGGCGATGGCATGCGCTGCCAGATGGCAGGCAACAAGCCGATTCTGGGCAACTTCTGGCTCGCTTCGGACGGCCCCTGCGAGGCGCTGTACCCGGTGGCGCGCCAGATAACCAACCTGCAGACGCAGTACGACTGGTCACGCACCGACCACAGCCTGTTCGACTTCTCCAGCCCGGACTACCTCGAGGTCAACCCGGCCACACCGAAGGTGGAGACCGACCTGTACAAGCAGGCGAAGGAAGCCGCGCTGCCGCTCGGCGAGACGTTCGAGGTCGACGACAGCGACTACAACGGCTCCACCTTCACCATCACCGGCGGCGACGTCGACTACGCGCAGAACTCAAAGGTCTGCGTCGACGGCACCTTCACGCTCGGCCAAAAGGCGAAGGAGTACACCTACGGCTTCAACATGCCGAGAACCCCCATCGCGCTGTTCCCCAACGGCCAGCGCGTCCCGCTTTACGACGAAGACCACCGCACCTACACCCTCAAAGAGGGCGAGTCCCAAGACCTGCGCCTGTGCGGCAACGACTTCGACGCCGACATGGAAAGCAACTCGTTTGCCGTACTGGTCGAGGACGACCGCGACCAGTACGTGTGGGTGGTCGAAAACGCCGGCAGCGAAAACGCTTAGGCCTCGACGGGCTGCTTGACCTCGAGCACCGCGTCGCCGGCGGCGACGGTGCCGTCGGCGACGTCTGAGACACCGCCGAGCTTCTTGGAGTTGACCACCGTAGTGATCACGGTGGTGTTCACGCCCTTGGCGGCAATCGCCGGGAAGTCCACCTCGGCGAGCGCCTCTCCCGCACGGACCTCCTGCTTCTTCTCCACCAGCGGGGTAAATCCCTCGCCGGCGAGTTTCACGGTGTCGATGCCGATGTGCACCAGCAGCTCCACGCCATCGGCAGTCTTGATGCCGTAGGCGTGGCCGGTCTTGGCCACCGAAATCACCTTGCCGTCAGCCGGTGCCACCACAGTGGTCTTCGCGTTCGCCGGCACCACACCCACTGCCTGGCCGAGGGCGCCGGAGGCGAAGGCGTCGTCATCAAGCGCCTCCATCGCCACAACCTCGCCAGCGACGGGTGCGAGTACCGTGCTTTGCGACGACTCCCCTGCCACCGCGACCGGCTCCTCTTCCTCCTCGGCGTTGTCCTCACGAGCCGCTGCCGCGCGGGCGAGGGCGTCAGCCTTCTCCTCCGGGGTGCGGTAGTCGGTGATGAGGATGATGAAGAAGGAGGTCAAAAACGCCACGGTGATGGCGACCATGTAGACCCAACGCGGGTCGAAGACGAACATCGTCGGTATCGAGGTGAACACGAACGCGTGCGTCTTCACGCCGCCGAACGGGGTGCCCAGGATCGCGATGGTCAGGCCACCGGTGAAGCAGCCGACCAGCATGCGCGGGTAGATCTTCTTGTAGCGCAGGTGGATGCCGTAGAGCGACGGCTCGGAAATGCCGCCGGCCAGGCCCGCAGCGAGCGCGGAACCGGAGGTCTGGCGCATGAGCGGGTCGTGGTCGCGGATGGAGATCGCAAGCACTGCGGCGGTGGCGCCGAAGCAGGCGAAGTTCCACGCACCCATCGGGCCCTGGATGAAGTCGTAGCCGAGCGTGTCAATGTTGACCAGCATGAGCGCGTTGAGCGGCCAGTGCAGGCCGAGCGGCACTAGGAACGGGTACAGCATCGGGATGAGGACGGCGAAGATGAACGGGGCGTTGCCGTTCATCCAGGCCAGACCGGTGCCGATCCACGCGCCGAGCAGGTAGCCGAACGGGCCGATGAGAAACGCGGTGACCGGAATCATGACCAACATGGTCAAAAACGGCACGAAGACCATGTGCACCGCGGACGGGATGACCTTCTGCAGCCCCTTGTATACCACCGCCGCAACCGCGGCCATGATCAGCGGGACGAACACGTTGCCGTCGTAGACGTTGTGGATCATCGGCAGGCCGAAGACGTCGATGACGTCGGTAGGCTCGCCGAAGAGTTCGACCACGCGCGCCTCCGGGTGATCGACAAGCGTGAGAAATTTCGGGGTGAACAGCGCGAGCATGATCGCCGTGGGCACCCACGGGTCGATGTCGAGTTTCTTGCCCGCGTTATACGCCACCGCGACCGGCAGGAAGAAGAACACGGAGCTCCACATCGCGTCGACGAACTGCCAGCCCGGGCTCTTCACCTCGGCGCGGAAGTCCACCAGTTCGAACGCGTCGAGCACCGCGGCGAACGCGATGATCAGCGATGCGCCGAGCAGCACGCCCAGGATCGGGCGGAACGAGTCCGACAGGTACTCAAAAAACGCGTCCAACCAAGGGACCTTGCCCTTGGCTTTGTCGCGCTGCTGGGCCTTCAAGTCCTCGTTGGACACGTCGCGGTTCGCTAGTTCCGGCAGGCGGTTCATCGCGTTGTACACGGTGGCCACATCGCCGCCGACGATCACCTGGTAGTGGCTGCCGCCCTGCGGGACGGCACCCATCACCTTCGGATTCGACTCGAGGCGGTCTTTATCGGCCAGGGAAGCGTCGTGAAGTTCGAAGCGCAAGCGGGTCGCGCAGTGCGTCATTGAGACGATGTTGTCGGCCCCGCCGATGCCGGCGAGGATGTCGGCGGCCTGATCGCTAAGGCTCGCCTTGGTGGTTGCCATGCTGGTGCTCCTTTCAACCACAATGGTTGGTCGCACCAAAGGTTAGTTTGTTATAACCACCAGACACAATTAGCAGGGGTCGACGTATTCCCCACTGTTGTTCAGCAACCGCGCGTTGCCGCCGTAATTCGCCTTCGCCGCACACAGCGCATCCGTGTCGTGGCCAAAGTCCATGTAAATCGGATAGATGTTTTTACCGTCAACCTGCTTGCGCAATGATGCGCACTGTCCGGGGTAGGTGAATTCCGCATTGCCGTCCCCCAAGTAGGCAACGCCGAAAGCGATTTGCGAATGCGTTTGCCCGACATCTCCCTCGTCAATGACGGAATCGAGGATAAGGATCCCTCGACCATCGCACGACGGAGCTGAAATTTGTCGCGTAAACCCTTCAAGATTGGCTTCAACAATGACACCGTCGCTATCACGCTTGACTCCCGAGTTCGGGTCTTTCGTCTTCGTCGTAGACGGTGCAGCCTGAGTCGACTGCTTATGCGGCGGCTCCTGGCCGGGACCGTACACGCCGCAGCGCTTCACTTTGTCGGCGAACTCCTCGGGCACACCGAGCTCTTCAAGCTTGCCTGGGTTGTAGCACTCCGACTGCAGCCCCATGCCATCCCACACACCATCGGAAGGGATTGATTCCCAATGCTTGCCGTTCCACTTCACCAGCGAACTGACGTCACTTTGTGGCACACCCGGATGTCCGAACCCGCCGGCGCACTCGCCGAAGAATTGGTAATCCTCGAACCCCGGCGAGGCCTGCAGCGCCTCGTCGGAGCAGTCAGGCGGCGAGTCCTTGGACTCCGTGGTCGTCTCCTCCTCAGACGTTTCAGACGTTGACGTCGTCGTGGTCGGCGCGAGGCTCACGGCCGGTTCGGCGAGATCCTCTTCGGTCTCGGTTGAACACCCCGCGAGGGAGGTGGCGAGTAGCGCCGCCACAAGGAGAAAACGTCGCATCGTCGCTTACGCCTCCGGCTTCACCATCGGGAACAGTACGGTTTCGCGGATGCCCAGGCCAGTCAGGGCCATCAGCAGGCGGTCCACGCCCATGCCGGTACCGGCCGTCGGCGGCATGCCCTGCTCCATCGCGGCGAGGAAGTCCTCGTCGAGCTGCATGGCCTCGTCGTCGCCGTGGGCTGCCAGGCGTGCCTGGTCCTCGAAGCGCTCGCGCTGGATGACCGGGTCGACAAGTTCGGAGTAGCCGGTGGCCAGCTCGAAGCCGCGCACGTAGAGGTCCCACTTCTCGGTCACGCCGGGCTTGCTCCGGTGGTCGCGGGTCAACGGCGAGGTCTCGACCGGGAAGTTGACCACGAAGGTCGGCTCGTAGAGCTGGTCGGAGCACAGTTCCTCCCAGATCTCCTCGACCAGCTTGCCGTGCAGCCAGCCGGCGTTGTCCGGCACCTTCAGACCGATTGTCTCGGCGATGCCCTTCAGCGTCTCCACGTCAGTGTCGATGGTGACCTCGGGCTGGCCCGGGAACTTGCGCTGCAGTGCCTCGTTGAGTGAGGGGTACATGTCCAGGATCTTCCACTCGCCGCCGAAGTCGTACTCGGTGCCGTCGGCAAGCGTGACCTTCTGGGAGCCGAATACTTCCTGGGCGCAGAACTGGACGAGGCCCTTGATGGTGGCCGCGCCGTCCTTGTAGGTGCCCCACGCCTGGTAGGTCTCCAGCATGGTGAACTCCGGCGAGTGAGAGGAATCCACGCCCTCGTTGCGGAAGTTACGGTTGATTTCGAAGACGCGCTCGATGCCGCCGACGACGGCCCTCTTCAAGAACAGCTCGGGGGCGATACGCAGGTACAGGTCGATATCCAGCGCGTTGGAGCGGGTCACGAACGGGCGTGCAGCTGCGCCGCCGTGCAGCGTCTGCAGCATCGGGGTTTCGATCTCGACGAAGTCCAGGCCCGTGAGGTACTTGCGCACCGCCGCGATGACCTTGATGCGGGTCATGGCGTTTGTGCGGGCGTCCTCCCGCATGATCAGGTCGGTGTAGCGGCGGCGCACACGCTGCTCTTCGTTCATCTCGGCGAACGCCACCGGCAGCGGGTTGAGCGACTTGGACGCCATGTGCCAGGACTGGGCCTGGACGGAGAGCTCGCCTCGTCGAGAAGCAATCACGCGACCACGCACGGAGACAATGTCGCCCAGGTCGGTGTCAGCTTTCCACTGCGCGAGCGCCTCCTCGCCCACCTCGGCGAGCGAAAGCATGACCTGCAGCTGCGTGCCGTCACCCTCCTGCAGGGTGGCGAAGCAGAGCTTGCCGGTGTTGCGCTGGAACATGATGCGGCCGGCGACGGCGACCACGTCCTGGGTTTCCTGGCCGGCCTCGAGGCGGGTGACACCGTCGCCTTCGCCTTCGCCGACGACCTGATATTTACCGCGCAGGTCCTTCAGCGAGGTGGTGCGGTCGACCTCGACGGGGTAGGCGTCGCGGCCTTCGTCGATAAGCCTTTGCCGCTTCTCCCGGCGGATTTGCTGCTGCTCTGAAAAATCCTGCGTACTCACGCCGGTCAATCGTAGTCTATTGGCACAGCGGAAGATCGAGACGCTGCTCTTCCGAGTTCAGACCGTTAATGATCATGAGGTACTCGGGCTTATCCTGCGGCGTCATCACATACGCCGGCGGGTTCGCGTCCGGCAGTTCGTAGGAGTTCACGGTGCACTCGCCGCTGCCCAGCACGACCGCCTCGCGCGGATCCGGCACGGCGTCGTCGCGGTCGAACTCGTCGGCGTACTTCACCACAGACACTCCCAACTCCTCGTTCGCGCAGCGGATCTTGCCCTCCTGGTCCGGATCCGGCGTGCCCTGCTCACAGCGCAGGTCCTTCCAGCCCTTCTTGCCGGCCTTGTCGGAAACGATCTCCGGGTACTCCTCGGCGATCTGCGCCTCGGCGCCGGTCCACTCCTCGCCGCGGTTCGCGGTCCAGTACCACAGCGCGCCGATCGCGATCAGCAGCAGCGCGAGGATGGCGATGATCCACGGCCACGGGTTCTTCTTCTGCGCGGTGGACGTCGGGCGGGTGTAGGTGCCGTCCGGGCCGTAGGCGTAGGGCTCGGGGCGCTTGCGGTAGCCGTCCTCCGGGTTCGGGGCGACATTCGCGTTCTGCGCGTCCTGATTTCCCTGCGCCTGCGCGAGGCCCAGCACGTCGGCGCAGGTGCGCGTGCCTTCGTCGGCCGGCTTACCGGTCATCAGCGAGACCACGCCGGCGAACTTGTCCACGTTCGCCTTCGCCAACTCCTCGTCGGAGCCGGCGGCGTCGGTGCTTGGGCCCACCAGGGTGAGCTTCACCGGGGTGGCGGACCACTGCGGCTGCACCAACAAGCGTTCCGGGGAGATCGAGCGGGAGACGAACCCGGACAGACCTTTGAGGTCGTAGTCGTCGATCGCCTCGGCGACAGGTGCGAGCAGCTCGCGGACCTCCTGGTCGGTAAACGTCGCGCCCTTCTTCGCAATCAGATCCGCCAGCGGCGTGCCTGTCGGCGCCTCACGCAGGACAAAAAGTTGGTCGCCATCGGTAGTGCCCACGCTGCGGGGCTGGAATGCGCCCGGGTGCACCGCCAGCGCCAGGCGGGAATTCAGCGTGTTCACGTCGTCGCCGAGGTGTTCAGCGACATTGGCGTCGAAAAGCTCGAGCTCGACTGCATGCCCCTTGTCGTCGGCTGCGGTGTACAGCGTGGACGTTTCGGTGCGTCCGGTTTCGCGCACCTGCTCAGGGGTGAACGTGAAACCGAAGCGGTCGGCGAGGATTCCGGCGATGTTGGGCACAGACATGCGCCGAAGTCTACTACCTGTCCTCTTCGATGTGCTTGAAACCAATCCCCAGGGGCAGCCCGACATTGTCGATCAAGCGCACGCCGTCCAAGTCGACGGCGGCGAGCAGGCGGGCGTCGCCACGCTCGGGTGCTTCGCGAAGCGCCAGGTCGCGGATCTCCAGATACGCGGGTTCCAACCCCTCGGAGGCGAGCACGCCGCGCACCGTCTCGAGCACCTTGTCGGCGCCGTGCTCGGCCGCGTGGGCACCGGCGGTCAGCGCTGCGGGCAGGGCGAGCGCCGCATCGCGCTTGTCCTCCGGCACGTCCGCGTTGCGCAGCGACACGGGCAGCCCGTCCGGGGTGCGCACCGTGGGCACGCTGTGGAGTTTGACCTCCATCCGCAGGCCCGAGACCGCATATTGCGTGGCGACGAGCACCTCAAAGTCCTTCTCCCCCAACACCAGATCCGTCGCGTGGGTGGCGTTGACCGCCGCGAGGATGCGGGCGACCTCACGCTGGGTGGTCTCCGGGTCCTCCAGGGGTGCGACACCGGAATCGACGCGCACCTTGGTGTCCAGCGCGCCGTGGAAGACAACGTCCACGTTTTCCTGCGCCAAGACGTCCGGCACCTCGTCGCCGGTAAACGTCACCACCACATACGAGCCGAGCAGCGACTTCGCCGCGCGTATCAACTCAATGTGCCCGGCGTGGACATCGCGGCCCAGCGGCACCACGACCACCGACTTGCCGATCTTGCGAAACGCCCGGCCGTACGTAGCCAACAGCGCCTCGTCGGTGACCACCACCGCGTTTCCTGCTTCAAACGCCATTTATCCTCCCTCGTATTTCTCAATGACCCACAGCTCGGTATCCGTGTCCTGCTCCATCTCACCGCGCCTGCGCTGCAAGTCCACGAACAACCTGCGCACACCCGGTTCCTCGAGCGCGCCCAACAGCCGGTCGAGCTCGCCTGGGCTCTTGGCTTGACGACGACCCGCCGGCGCCGACAGAAACGCATCCGCCACCGCGTCGAAGTCCGGGATCGCACTGCTCAGCAGTTCCAGCGCGTCGTCGCGCACGGTCATTTCCAGCGCGCGCAGTTCCTGGGCAGCGGCGATTGTCGGTCGCCGCCGGTCGTCGATACGCATGCTCGTGCCGCCGATTTCCGCGATGAGCAGGCCGACCACGGTTTCGCCGATCTCGTCGGCGGCGGAGGTGACCCAGATATCGCCGAAAAGGTTGTGGGCGCACATGGTGATGGCTTGGGCGGTTTCGACGTCGTCGAGAAGCTGCGGGCCCTCCTCCAGCGCGGTGTGGAGAAACATCTGGCGCGGGCGGGCGTAGTCGGCAAGCAGTGCGGCAGCGGCGCGGATATCGCCCGCGCGGCCTTCCAGCAGCACGAGGTCAACGTGCGCGATGGCGCCCGGGTCCTCGTTGACGTCGATCGGGCGCACCGTGTGCCCGGCGCGCTGCAGTTCATGCGTGAGCTGGCTGTGCCCCGGGATTGCGCCTACGAGCAGGCGTGGCGCCATCTACTTCCCCTGGCGCGCGAGCAGCTCGGCGACGGAAATGGAATCGTTGCGCTCGTCGCGACGACGGCGGCCGGAGCGGCGCGGCTCCTCCTGCGGCTCCGGCTCCGGGGTCGGCTCCGGCTCGGCCTGGGCGGTGCGCTCGCTGATGAGGTCCGACAGCGGGTTGCGGGCAGCGCGTGACGACGGCTGCGTACCGATGCGCCCCGCAATCGCATCCGAACTCGGCGCGCCGGTGGGGCGCACGCGGCTAATCACCACGGTGTCGTCGGTGGACGGCGACGGGCGGGTCGGCTCCGGTTCAGGTGCCGGTTCCGGGGTGCGCTCAATTTCGGTGATGCGGCGGGCGGAGGCGCGCACGGCGGCCGGCTCGTACTCGAAAACACGGCCGTTGAGCTCCTCCAGCTGCTCGCGCAGCGCCTGGATCTCGTCCTGCAGTGCGCGAAGCGCCTCCATGTCCACCGGGGCCTCGCCACCCTGCGGCAGCGCTGCGAGGGTGGCCTGGTGGCGCTCCTCCTGCTCGCGGATCTGTTCGCGGGCGGCTTCGGCGTCGCGGGTGGCGTCGTCACGCTCCCTGCGATTGCGGAAGTTGAGGATGAGGCCTGCGGCACCGGCCCACAGCGCGAAGATGAGCGCGACCTTCAGCGCGTTGGCGGAGTTGGTAAATAGCATGACCACGGTGCCAATCACGGCGACAACGAACGGGATGATGACCCACAGGTTTGCGCTGTCCCGGGACGTGTTCTTGGCACTCATGCCCAACACTCTAGCCAACGCCCTCCCCCTCGGACGGTGGCGACACCTCGCAGTTTTTCTCCAGCACCAACCCGGCGATACACAGCGCCAGCCCGCCGAGCGCGCCCACGGTGAGCGGCACGACATCGTCGGAGGCGGCGGCGAGCACGTCCAACTTGCGCACCACGTACATCAGCGCGCCCGCGTACACGCCGCCGCAGATCGCTCCCGCCCAGGCGCTCGCCTTGCCAAAGACCATGAAGTTCGCCGCCTGCATCGGGTTGAGTTGGCTGCGGTCCAGCCCGACCAGGCCATCTTTGCGGCGCTTGCGCACCACATATGCGAGCCACCCGGCCACCACGGCAATCCCCCACAGCGACAGCGGCACCACTAGGTCCAGTGATTCCAGCCAGCCGTAGAAGCGGCGCACGAGAATCAGCGCCGCCGCGGCGAAAAACCCGGCGGCGGCGATGAGCCCCTCGATCGGCGTGCGCTTCATAGCTTGCGCACCCCCTGGTCCTCCAGGCCGTCGAGCAGCTCCCGTATCGACGACCCGTTTAACTCCGCCGTCGGATCCATCTCCAACCACGGCTCGAGCACGAACTGGCGCAGGTGCGCCCGCGGGTGCGGCACGGTGAGCTCCGGGTCATCGGAGGTGTAGCCGTCGATGAACACGATGTCCACGTCCAACGTGCGCGGTCCCCAGCGCTCCACCCGCACCCGGTCGGCTTCCTCCTCGAGCCGCTGGCAGCGAGCGAGCAACTCACGCGGGGTCTGGTCGACCTCGACGATCAGGCTCTGGTTGAGAAAATCCGGCTGGTCGGTCTTGCCCCACGGCGCGGTGGCGTAGAGCGAACTCTTGGCGACGACCTCGCCTACGAACTCGTCGACAACCGCGCGCAGGTGCGCACGCGCATCGCCCATGTTGGACCCGGATGACAGCACCGCGCGCATGATCGTCACATCCGCTTCCGGGACCGGCGGGCGACAACGGCGACGTCGTCGAACATCGCGGGGATCGGCGCGTGCGGCTTGTGCAGCGTGACCTCGACGGCGTGCAGCACGTCGTAGGTGCGCATGGCGGTCTCCGCGATCTCGACTGCGACCGTCTCGATGAGCTGTCGCGGCGTGCCCGTGGCGATGTCCAGTGCAGTTTGGGCCAGTTCGGCGTAGTTGACGGTTTTGGTGAGGTCGTCGTTAAGCGCGGCGTCCGCGAACTCGAGCCAGCACACGATATCCAGCGAGAACGCCTGGCCGAATTCGGTTTCGTGCTCAAACACGCCGTGGTTGGCGTGGAACGTGAGCCCTTTAAGTTCGATGCGGTCAGCCATGGCTCCACCTTGCCACCACATCCACCGCGTCGCGCGAGACCGCCACCTCGTGCACCCGCACGCACCACGCGCCGGCCTGCGCGGACAGCGCGGTCACCGCGGCCGTGGCAGGGTCGGCATCGACGGGTGTGGCCTCGAGGCCCCGGTCCGCACGGATCTCGGTGAGGAAGCGCTTGCGCGACGCGCCCACCAGGATCGGGAACTCGCCGGCAATAAACTCCGGCAGCGCATTAAGCAGCGCCCAGTTATCGGCCGCGGTCTTGGCAAAGCCGAGTCCCGGGTCGAGGGTGATCTGGTCTTTGGCTACTCCTTTTGCGGTGGCGTTGTCCACGAGTTCGGCGAGCACCTCGTGCACGTCGCGCACCACGTCCCCGCCGTGGTCGGCGGCACCAGAGGCGTTGACAAACGCGTCCGCGCGCCAGTGCATGAGGCACACCGGCAGCCCGGTTTCCGCCATCACGCGGTACATGTCCGGATCCGCCAGACCGCCGGAGACGTCGTTGATCAAATCGACGCCCTCCTCCGCCGCGGCCTGGGCGGTGGCGGCGCGCATCGTGTCGATCGAGGTGCGGATCCCGTCGGCGTGCAGCGCGCGGATGACCGGGCGGATGCGCTCCGCCTCCACCTCGGCCGGCACCCTGGTGGCGCCGGGGCGGGTCGATTCCGCGCCGACGTCGATAATGTCCGCGCCGAGGTGCACCAACTCATGCGCGTGCGCGATCGCGTCGTCGGCGACGAGCCACTTGCCGCCGTCCGAAAACGAATCCTCCGTGACGTTGACAATGCCCATCACGCTCGTGCGCCCGGGCACCGAGAGGTCGGCGACGGTGGTCATCGGCTACCCCCTGATCAGGCTCAGGACCTCGGCGCGCGAGGCCGCGTTGCTCTGAAAACCCCCGCGCACCGCCGAGGTGGTCGTCGTCGCGCCGGGCTTGCGGATCCCTCGCATCGCCATACACAGGTGCTCACACTCGATCACGACGATCACCGCGGAAGCCCCTAGCTTTTCGACGATCGCATCCGCAATCTGCGCCGTCAACCGCTCTTGCACCTGCGGCCGCCTCGCGTACATATCGGCCACACGTGCCAACTTGGACAGCCCGGTGACCTTGCCGTCCGGGCCCGGGATGTAGCCGATGTGCGCCTCGCCGTAAAACGGCACCAAGTGGTGCTCGCAGGTGGAATAGATCGGGATGTCGCGCACGAGCACCAGCTCGCGGTGATTTTCGGAGAACGACTTCTCCAGGTGCACCTTCGGGTCCTCGTGCAGACCCGCGAAGACCTCTTCGTAGGCCCGCGCCACACGCGCCGGCGTTTCAACGAGCCCCTCACGGTCTGGGTCTTCCCCCACCGCAATGAGCAGCTCACGCACGGCGGCCTCGGCGCGCTCGCGGTCGAACTTAAACGTCGTCATCCTCGCTCCTCCTGTGCTTCGGCTCCCGCTCGTGCTCCGGCAACTGGAAGCCGATCTCCTCGGTCTTTTGTTCCTCGCTGGCCGGGTAGTTCTGGGCGCCCGGGTGCTGGCCCGGGTACGTCCAGCCTTCCGGCGGCTTCGGCCCGCCGTACTGCGGGGCCTTGCCCTTCGGCGGCTGCCAGCGCGACGAGCCCTTCTGCTGGTTCTGCTCCGCCTCGCGCTCTTGACGACGACGCTCACGCGTCGCCTTCGATGCGTCCAGGATGGAGAAGCGCTTCGGCGGTTCCTCGCCGCGCTCCTTTGCAATCTCCACCGGGGTCTTCACCGGCTCGCGGCCGGCCTGGCGGCCGAAGCGGATGTCGTGCGACGGCAGCGGCGGGCGCTGCGGCTCAATGGAGTCGAAAATCTCCTCCAGGTCACCGCGGCGCAGCGTCTCCTTTTCCAGCAGCTGCAAGGCGAGCGTATCCAGCTCGTCGCGGTAGCGCTCGAGGGTGGAGTAGGCGACCTTGTGGGCTTCGTCGAGAAGCGCCTGCATCTCGTCGTCAATCTTCGCAGCCACCGCCGGGGAGTACTCCAGCGAGCCGCCGGAGCCGCTGCCCGAGAACGGGTCGCCTTGCTCCTGGCCGTACTTCACCGGGCCGAGCGCGGAGGTCATGCCGTACTCGGTGACCATCGCACGCGCGATCTTCGTGGCCTGCTCGATATCGTTGGACGCGCCCGTGGTCGGCGCGCCGAAGACCAATTCCTCGGCGGAGCGGCCGCCCATGGCGAAGACCATGCGGGCGAAGAGTTCGTCGCGGGTGTACATGCCCTTGTCGTCCTCGTCGGCCGTCATCGCGAAGCCGCCGGTGCGGCCGCGGGCGAGGATGGTGACCTTGTACACGCGCTCGATGTCCTTCAGCGCCCACGCGGCGAGCGTGTGGCCGCCCTCGTGGTAGGCGGTGACCTTCTTCTCGTGCTCGGAAATGACCTTGCTGGAGCGGCGCGGGCCTCCGATGACGCGGTCCGTGGCCTCCTCGAGCGCGTCGGCGGTAATCACGTTGCCGCCGATGCGGGCGGTGAGCAGCGCGGCCTCGTTGAGCACGTTCGCCAAATCCGCGCCCGACATGCCGGCGGTGCGCTTCGCTAGCGCATCCAGCGAGACGTCCTTGGCCAGCGGCTTGTCCTTGGCATGCACCTTGAGAATCTGCGCGCGGCCGGCGAGATCCGGGTTGGTCACCGGGATCTGACGGTCGAAACGGCCCGGGCGTAAAAGCGCCGGGTCGAGGATGTCCGGGCGGTTCGTCGCCGCAATGAGGATGACACCCTCGCGGCCGGAGAAGCCGTCCATCTCCACCAGCAACTGGTTGAGCGTCTGCTCGCGCTCGTCGTGGCCGCCGCCCATGCCGGAGCCGCGCTGGCGGCCAACCGCGTCGATCTCGTCGACGAAGATGATGCACGGGCTGTTCTCCCGCGCCTGCTTGAACAAGTCGCGCACACGGGAGGCGCCGACACCGACGAACATCTCCACAAAGTCCGAGCCGGAAATGGTGTAAAACGGCACGCCCGCCTCGCCAGCAACAGCACGGGCGAGCAGGGTCTTACCTGTGCCCGGCGGGCCGTAGAGCAGCACGCCGCGCGGGATCTTCGCCCCGAGCTTCTCGTAGGCGGTCGGGTCGGTGAGGAAGTCGACCACCTCGTGCAGCTCGTCGACGGCCTCGTCGGCACCCGCCACGTCCTCGAACGTGTTCGTCGGGTTGTCCTTGGTCAACTGCTTCGCCTTCGACCCGCCGATGCCGAACGGGCCGCCACCGCCCGACTGCATGCGGTACATGAAGAAGAACAGCAGGCCGAAGACCAGGATCATCGGCAGCATGAAGCCGAGCATGGACATCAGGAACGAATCCTGCGTCACGTTCGTCTCGTAGGAGTCGGCGTCCGCCTCGCGCACCGCCTGGAAGATATCCGGGGCGGTGCGGGCCGGGTACTGCGCGGAGATGGATTCGATGCCCTCGCGCTCGTCGACAGTAATCGGCTCACGCAGGTCGATGCGTACCCGCTGCTCGCGGTCGTCGATCTGCACTTCCTCCGCGTTGTGGTCGCGGAGCTGCTCCATGGCCACGGAGGTGTCCACGCTCTGGTACGCGCGGGAATCGTCCCCGATCAGCGTGAGCAGATAGAGGACGATGAGCGCGGTGGCGCCGATGATGCCCCACCGCATGATGTTTTTATTTTTGCTCATAAACCTTTGTTCTAGTTATTCAGCGTCCGAGTAGACCCGCGGGTGAAGCGTGCCCACATACGGCAGGTCGCGGTAGCGCTCGGCGTAATCCAAGCCGTAGCCGATGACGAACTCGTTCGGGATGTCGAACCCGATGTCGAGCAAGTCGATCTGCGCCGTCTGCACGTCCGGCTTCCGCAAAAGAGTAACGACTTCAAGACTCTTCGGGTTCCGGTTGCGCAAGTTGCGCAGCAGCCAGGACAGGGTCAGGCCGGAATCGATGATGTCCTCGACCACCAGCACGTCGCGGCCGGCGATCTCTTTATCCAGGTCCTTCAGAATGCGGACCACACCGGAGCTCGTCGTCGAGTTGCCGTAGGAGGACACCGCCATGAATTCCATCTCCGCCGGGATGGACAGCTTGCGCGCGAAGTCAGTCAGGAAAAACACCGCGCCCTTGAGCACGCACACCAGGATCAAATCCTGTTCGGAGTCGCGGTACTTCTCCGAGACCATGTCCGCCAACTCCTGGATGCGGTTCTGCAACACCTCTTCGTTGATCAGAATCGCCTCCACATCCTCGCCGTAGCGGTTCGGCGGGACGTTGAAGTCTTTGGTGTCGTGCAACTCAGTCATGGGCGGGCCCTTCCCTTTCGCTGTTCACGTGCGCGTAACTTCCACATCTTGCCACTTCGTTCAGGGAAGGCACAACCACCTGGGAGGTTTGCGCTAGCGCAGGCGCAATTCCCCGTCCACGCGCACCACCGCGCGCCCACCGCCGACGGGGATCGGGCCTTGGCCGTGCCAGTCGGTCACCAGCGCCTCAATCGCCGCGAGTTGGTCGCCTTGGACGCGCATGCCTTCATCCAGGAGCCATTTCGCTAATCGACGACGCCTCACCGCCCCCGCATCCCGCCCCAGCTCCGCACACGACGTGGTCGGCGTGAGGTCCACGAGTCGCTCGATGAGCGCCTGGTCTTCCGCAATCCGATCGGCGGTGGCGGCCAGCGCGGGCACAGCGTCGCCACCGATCAGCTCGGTCAGCGTCGGGATGATGCCGGTGCGCACGGCCACGCGGCGAAACGCCGGGTCGTTGTTCATCGGGTCGTGCCACGGGTCGAGGCCGAGCTCCTCGCACGCGCCGACGGTGTCCTCGCGGCGGATGGTGAGAAACGGCCGGACCACCCTGCCATTTCTTGCTGCCATGCCGGACGGGTTGCCGCGCAGTGCGCCGAGCAGCAGCGTTTCCGCCTGGTCGTCGGCGGTGTGAGCAACCCACACGTCGCCGCCGTGTTCCAGCAGCGCGTTGTACCGCGCCTGTCTGGCCGCGGCCTCGACGTTGCCGGGGCCTACCGTCACCTTGGCCACCGTCGCAGAAAACCTGAACTCGCGGGCTGCTGCCGCGGCGCGCTCGGCGACCTCGGCCGATCCGGGTTGCAATCCGTGGTCGACCACCACAACCGAGACATCTTTCTTTTCCGCCGCAGCGGCCGCGACCAGCGCCAATGAGTCCGGGCCTCCGGAAAGACCAATCACTGCCGGCCCATCGAAGCCGCGCACGGCCCGCCGGCACGCGAGGAAGTGCGGCGAGCGGCGTGGCCAGAACGGCTCCATTAGAACTCCCGCAGCGCGGAGGTGAATTCGTCCATCGCCCGGCGCGCCTCGAGCACGTCGGCGTCGTTACAGATCAGCGCGAAGGTGTACACATTGCCGTTCACGCTGGTCACAGTGCCGGCGAGCGCGGCGGTGCCATCGAGCGTGCCCGTTTTCGCCCGCACCCAGCCGCGGCCTGGCAGGTCTGCGTAGCGGTCGATGAGCGTGCCTTCGCCCGCCGCGACGGGCAGGGTGGCAAGCAGTGGCCTGAGTTCAGGTTTGCTCGTAGCGTCGATAAGCACAGCATCCAACACCGCCGGCGGGATGAGATTCTCGGTGGACAGCCCCGAGTTGTCGGCCAGCGTCACGTTTGAGGTTTCGAAGCCGCGCTCGTCCAACACCGCAAGCGTTGCCGACGGGGCGTCCTTGGTTCCGCGTGCGAGCGCGACCTCGCGGCCGATCGCCTCGGCGTAGACGTTGTCGGACTCCTTCATCATCATCTCGAGCCGCTCCACCAAGGTCGGGGACTCGACCTCGGCGACAATTTCCCCCTCGGGCGGGGCGTCCTGCACCGCGACCACACTCGCGCCGACGCGCTCACCGAGCGCCCGCGCGACATCTTCCGCCGGGGTGTGCGAGCGCGGCACGTCGCCTGTGGTTTCGCCGCCGAGCCGCCCGCCGGAAAGCATCGCCGGCTGCAGTGGCGCGACAAACCCACCGTCGATATCCACCGGGTCCCAGCCCGGCATCATCTCGGGCATGCCGTCCCAGGCGGAGGTGTCGATGTACACCTCGTCCGCCGACCCGATCTGCTCAGCCAAATCGTCCAGCGCCTCCGCGTCGAGCCAGACGTCGCCCGCGGCCTTGATCGTCACCGCGTTCGGGTTCACGCCACGCACGACCTGCGTCGTTATCGTGTCGTTCTGGTCCAGCGTGAGCAGCGCCGACGCCGCGGTAAGCACCTTGGTCACCGACGCCGGCCGCAGCGCCTCCCCCGACGCACGGTCGAACACAACGCCCCCGCTTGCCGACGACACCTGCCCATGGAACTGCCCCAACCCCGGATTCTCGGCCAAGGAGGTGAGGGTGTTCTGGAGCGTGGTGTCGTCGATAAGCGAAGGCTCCGCGGGAACCAACGGGAAGGGGGCCTGCTCCATGCGGTAGGCGGGCGCGTGCTCGATCTGGCTCAACTGCTCGTGCGCGACGACGCCGAAACCGGCCACACCGCCGACTGCTGCCAGGGCGAGTGTGCCCGCGACCCAAGTCCATACCTTCATCGGCAAAAAGCGTAGCCCACGTATGATGTTTTGCGGACAATCACCAAATTCAGGCACCGAACGAAGGAGTTCACATGGCTATTGAGGTCATCATCGAGATCCCGAAGGGCTCGCGCAACAAGTACGAGGTCGACCACGAGACCGGCAAGGTCTTCCTCGACCGCTACCTGTTCACCCCGATGGCGTACCCGGCGGACTACGGCTTCATCGACAACACGCTTGCCGACGACGGCGACCCGCTCGACGCCCTCGTCATCACCCCGGAACCCGTCTTCCCGGGTGTCACCGTCATCGCCCGCCCGATCGGCGTGTTCAAGATGACCGACGAGGCCGGCGGCGACGACAAGCTGCTCTGCGTCATCGACGACGTACGCTACGAGAACTACCAGGACATCTCCGACGTCTCCGACTTTGTGAAGGACGAGATCGAGCACTTCTTCGTCCACTACAAGGACCTCGAGCCGAACAAGGAAGTCACCGGCTCCGGCTGGGGCGGCAAGGAAGAGGCCGAGAAGATCCTGCAGGCCGCACTCGACGAGTTCGAGCGCGTGGGCGACAACTCCCGCGAGGGCCTCGAGGCCGAGAAGGAAGCCAAGACCGAAAACTAGGCCTGGTCCTCAGGTTTCTTCAGGTTTCTTCAACGCCGCCCCGGAATCTTGTGGTTCCGGGGCGGTGTTGTCTCTGTCACAACAGTTGGTGCGCACCCACTTGTCCGCAATGCGGAGCCCTTCGGCCTGGTCACTGTGACAAACCATGCCCCTGCCCCGGGCAACATCTGTCACTTTCCGCAGGTCGCCACCACACCCGATGCACGATCTGTCACAACACCACCCAAATAGTTGGTGCACAGCCACTTGTCCGCAATGCGGAGCCCCCGACCCCGCACGCTAGAACAGCTTGTAAATAGCCCAGCCGATCGCGCCGATGGCAGCGAAGATCGACACCATGATCGGGATGATGATCCCCACCTTCGCCGCGGCGTCGTCCTTCTTCTCTTCCTGCACCTCGGGCTCGATGGTGACGGTGATCGTGCGCCGCGTCGACGTGGTCGTCTCCGGAGCACGCGTCTCGACAGTGCTTGTCGACGACGTCGTCACCCGCTCAAACGCCGGCCTGACGGTGGTCGCGTTCGTGGTTCCCTCGACAGTCACGGTGCGGTTGCTGCTCGTGGTGGTGGTCGGCACTGCCGTTGTCGAGGAGACCGTCGTCAGTGGTGCCACCGAAGTGGTGGTCGCCTTGGTCGCGGTCGTGGTGACCGGCTTCGGCGTCGAGGTAGAAGACTTGGTCGTGGCCTGCTCGGAGCTGGGCGACGACGTGGTCGGCGCTGCGGAGGTGGTGGTCACCTTTGTCGAGGTCGAGGTCACCGGCTTCGGCGTGGAGGTAGATGCCTCGGTCATGGTCTGCTCGGAGATGGTCGACTCCACAACCGGCGCTGCCGAAGTGGTGGTCGCCTTGGTCGTGGTCGACTCAGACGACGTTGAAGGTTCGCTCACCACGGTGGTCTGCACGGTGGAGGTGGAGCGGATGGTTGTGGTGGAGCGAATGGTGGTCACCAACGGAGCCGGCTCAGACGTGGTCGGTTCGTCCTCCAGGGTGACGTACACAGTCTCCGGCGCCTCTTCGGCAACGGTTTCGGTGGTGGTCTCAGAGGTAGTTTCCTCAACCGGGGTCGGCTCGTCCTCGGAGGTGGCCGTCTCTGGCGCCGGGGCCTCCTCGGTGGGCTGCTCCGAGGTGGTCAGCTCGACGGTTTCAGTAATCGTCGGCTCGTCAAAGGTCGGCTCCTCAGAAGTCGAAGGCTCAGTGGTTGAAGGCTCGACGTCCGGCTCGACAGTCGGCTCCTCAGAAGTCGAAGGCTCCGCAGAGGTAGTCGGCGTGGTCATGGGCTGGCCACCGTACTGCTCGAGGTTGTACGCCTGAATGAGCACCTTGGCATCAAAAGCCTGGACGGTGGTGGCGGTCTTGCCGCGGTTGGTGCCGTCCTTCATCAGGGCGCCGTCGCAGGTGTGGCGCAGGCCCATGGCATGGCCGAGCTCGTGGGCGATGGTCATAACGAGGCTCTGGGTGTAGCCGTTGCGCAGGATGTCCGGGTTGAGCAGTAGCTGCATGTTGTCCACGGTGCCCTGCACGCGCCCGACGACGTAGCCGCCGAGGTTCGCCTCCTGGACGTTGACCACTTTGTAGCCAGGCTTATCGACGAACTCGAAACGCACCAGACCATCAGTCGCCTCTACCCACTGGTCGGTGGCCTGGGTGATGTACGGCTTGTACTTGTTCGGCGCGTAGATGCGCAGGGTGTTGCCGTCGAGGGCGTTGTAGTTGGAGCTAAAGGTGTAGTTCTCGATGTTCGGGATCGGCTGGCCGAGCTTGACTGCCGTGGTTGCGGTGCGGCATTCGCGGCCGATCGGGTCCATCTCAGCGGCGGTCGCAGGAACTGCAACGCCACCTGCGATCACAGCGGTGGCACAGGCGGTGGAGAGAAAATGTCTATAATTCACGAACCTAGAGAACACCATTCTCCAAGTTCGCGCAAGTTACACCAGACGACGGCGAGCGAACGCGAAGAACGCGGCACCGAGCACCGATGCGAGCGCCAAAGCGAACAGGGTGCGCACCAGAATGTTGGAACCGGTCTCGGCGGCGAGCCCACGGTCGGTGTCGGCGGGGGCGACCTCGAGGGTTTCGTCGACAGGCTCGCCGGCGGCGCGGGCGGCCTCGGCGCCCTGGCGGGCGACCTCACCTGCGTACTTGGTCACCAGCACGTCGCTGGCCTCAACCTCTTCCGGGGTGACGTCGGCGTTGACGCGCAGGATGTCGGCGACGAAAGTGTGGCCGTTCTTGTTCAGGTAGTAGGTGACGTCGTCGATGGTGAGCACCGGCGGGAACTTCACCAGGCCGTTGGCGATCGGGGCGACTGCTGCCGGGTCCACGTCAGACGAGCCGAGCGGGAGTTCCGCCGGGGCCTCGCCGGACGGGGTGGCGACCGGGGCCGAGGCGGTTTCGGACGTCGGGGTGGACGCGGGCGCAGGGGTGGTGTCGTCGTCAAGCGAAGGTGCGGGGACGTTGGCCTCGCGGATGATGCCGGTTTCGATGAGGCCGGCGACGGCGGCGTCGGCAATAGCGACGGCCTTCTCCTGCTGGGTGGAGTCGAGCTCGGCGTACGGCTGCGCGGCTTCCTGGATGTCGGTGACGTAGTGAGTGCCCTCGTCGTTGAGATAGAACGTCTCGCCGTGAGCGTCGGTGGTTTCCTTCGGCAGGTCCTGCGCGGCGGCGTCCGGCGTGGGCAGCGCGGCCAGAGCGAGGGCACCCGCGGCGGCTGCGGCGACAAGGCGGTTCATTGGTGTCTCCTGAAGTCGAAGGACAGAAAGTCTCAAGTTCAACTTGAAGTCTACAGTGCGTTGACAGTTTTTACACCAGTCACACGGGATACTTTTGCCACAACGGCAAAAAGTCCCAGCGCCGAAGCGGCGCTGGAGCCTAGAAAAACTGTCACTTAGACCAGGAAACGGCGGCCGGCGACGAACGCGGCGGAACCGAGCACAACTGCGATCAGCAGCGCGAACAGGGTGCGCACGAGCGTGTTGGAGCCGGTCTCAGCGGAGATGCCGCGGGCAGCCTCGGCGGCGGCCTCTTCCTGGGCGGCGATCTCGTCGGCGTGCTCCGCACGCAGACGGTCAGACTCAGCCTTCTCCTCCGGGGTCGGCTGCTGGTTCACGCGGTCGGAGGAACCGACGAGGGTCTGGCCGTCCTGGTTGAGGTAGTAGGTCACACCCGCGATGACGATCGGGATGAGCGCTGCGGCGGCAATGCCAGCGATGGCACCGCCGGACAGGCTGCTGCCACCGGCCGGTGCAGCGTCGGTGTTGGTCACGGTGGTCTCGACGGTGGTGTCAAGAACCGTGGTGGTCTCAGAAGCGGCGGAGCCCTCCGGTGCGACCGGGGTATTCACGGTGGTGGTGGTGGTCGCCGGCGCCGCGGTCAGGGTGACGGCCGGGCGGTTGTCCTCAAAGGAGAATGCAACCTCGGTGCCTTTGATAGCCACGGTCGGGGCGTTTGCACGGTCAGCCTCGGCAACCTGCGCGGCGTCAACCTGAACGAACTTGCCGTCTTCAAGCTTGTAGTAGTTGCCCTCAGCGTTCTTGAGAACCTGCGGGACCTCGCCGAGCACCCGGGCGAGCTCTTCGTTGTTCAAGGTCTGCGCCTGCGCGGCCGGGACAGCGGCGAAGGCGACGGCGCCCGCCATGGTGGCGGCGGTCAGGGTTCGGGTGATGCGCTTCATTGTTGTGGCTCCAATGCAAATGTGGGGAAGTCTCAACCTCTTGAGCAAGGTTATGTCACAACAGTAAACACCTTTCACAAAAGTCTCAAGACAAACTTGAGACTTACTCTCAACCACCTACCGCGGCTGGAACACCGTTTCCACATCCTCGCTGGTCGCGGTGCCCTCCAACTGCCAGCCAACCACCGCATTGCGCACGGAATCCGCCAGCAGGTTCGCCGGCTGGATGCAGGAAATGGTGAGCAGGCGCCCCGGCATCGGGCCGTTGCCCCAGATCGCGGGGTCGCTGGCCAGGGCCTTCTTGTCCGGGTCGTGCAGGTCGGTCGCCCGGTAGACCAGCCAGTCCTCGCCGGAGGTCTCGGTGCGCACGTACAGGTAGTCCCCCTCGGCGACGGTGTGGCGCTCGGCGGTGCCGTCGTAAAGCTTGTCGAACACCCCGCTAAAGCCCGCGCCCGTGTGCCCCGCAATCACCACCAGGTCCGTCGCGTCGGTGCCGGGTAGCGCGTACGGGTAGCCCTCCCCCGTCAGCGCGCACGCTTTGTCCATGCTCTTCGGGTCGATCGCGCCATCGACCACCCGGCAGTCCGCCTCCTCGAACCCGGCGCGCATCCCCAGCACGGGCACGACCATCTCCACCGGGCGCCCGCTCGTGATCTGGGCAGCTGCGTGACGACGAACCGTCGTCGTCTCAGAAGCCGACACGGACGTCTCCTCGGCGGAGGGTTCGGGCGGCGGGGTGTCGTCGTCAAGCAATGCTCGCACGAGCAGCACAACGATGAGCACCGCGACAATACGGCGCACATGGTAGACCCAGCGGGGAACGGACTTCACGGCGGTTATCATACGAGGAATGAAGAACGTCAACGTTACTGAAGTCCCGGAAGGCGCCCAGATTATCGACGTGCGCGAGCCCAACGAGTTCGCCGCCGCCCACGCGTCGGGCGCGCGCAACATCCCGCTGTCGGAGCTGGTCGCACGCACGAGTGAGATCGACCCGGAGCACGACATCTACATCATCTGCAAGTCTGGCGGGCGCAGCGCGCAGGCCGGCGAGTACCTGGAGCAGGCGTACGGCTGGGTGAACCTGTACAACGTCGTCGGCGGCACGGACGAGTGGATCACCCAGAATCTGCCGCACGAAAGCTAGGCGGTACCCACTATGGGCGTGAGCGCAGGGATATAGGATAAGACGCATGTCGACGCTTCCTGATCTGCCCTCCGCCCTGGCAAAGTCGCCGCATTTCCAGATCGAGCGCGTGCGTAGACACACCAAAGACGAGGTCGAGCGCACGCTGGCCACGCACGAGACCACGATGCGCGAGTTCTGGATTCTCACGTGTGTGGATGTGGAGCCGATGTCGCAACGCCAGCTCTCGGAGCTGCTCAACGTTGACGCCTCGGACATGGTGCGCCTGATCGACTCGCTGGAAGACCACGGCTGGGTCACCCGCGACCGCGACCCGAAGGACCGGCGCCGCCAGATTGTCGAGGCGACGAAGAAGGGCAAAAAGGCGCTGACAAAGCTTGGCGACGACGTCGCGGCCGCCGAAGACCGCGCCTTAGAGGCGTCGTCGCAGAAGCAGTTGAAGAGCCTGAAGAAGCTGTCTCAGGCGCTGGAGGCGGACGACTAACCCCAATCTCTGGGAAACATGAATGGTTGGCGTTTCCAATAATTTGCGAACTCGCCGCAGCACATTAGCCTTGTCGGCATGTCTTCGTCCGACAGCCACAACGAACAGCTTCTCCGCAGCCATTTGGCGCCGCCCGAGCGCACCCTGATCGATATTTTGCACGCCTCCGCCGCCGAACACCCCGGCGCGGCGGCGATCGACGACGGCGACGTGCTCACCTATGCCGAACTGGTCGACGAGATCGACAAACGTGCCGCCGACATGCGCGCGCAGGGTGTGCCGTACAAAGGCCGCGTGGGTATCCGGATGACCTCCGGCACCCGCGAGCTGTATCTCGCCATCTTGTCCACGATGCGCGCCGGATGCGCGTATGTGCCCGTGGACGCGGACGACCCGGACGAGCGCGCGGAGACCGTCTTCGGCGAGGCGGACGTGGACGCGATCTGGACGGACGAGGGTCTGCGCCTGCTCAAGCCCGCCGAACCGACGCCGCTTTCGGAGCCCACCCCGGACGACGACTGCTGGATCATCTTCACCTCCGGCTCCACCGGCAAACCCAAAGGCGTGGCGGTCACCCACCGTTCGGCCGCCGCGTTCGTGGACGCCGAGGCGCGCCTGTTCTGCCAGGACGAACCGCTCGGACCCGAGGACCGCGTGCTCGCCGGCCTGTCGGTGGCCTTCGACGCCTCGTGCGAGGAGATGTGGTTGGCCTGGGGCCACGGCGCCTGCCTGGTGCCGGCCCCGCGCGCGCTGGTGCGCTCCGGGCAGGACTTGGGCCCGTGGCTGATCCGCCGCGACATCACCGTCGTCTCCACCGTGCCTACCCTTGCCGGGCTGTGGCCGAAGGAAGCACTGGACAACATCCGCCTGCTTATCGTCGGCGGCGAGGCCTGCTCGCAAGAACTCACCGACCGTCTGGCCGATGGCCGCGAGATGTGGAACACCTACGGCCCCACCGAGGCAACCGTGGTGGCCAGCGCCGCACAGCTGCACCCGGGCAAGCCGGTGACCATCGGCTGGGCACTCGACGGCTGGGATTTGAAGATCGCCGACGACGGCGAGCTGGTCATCGGCGGCGTCGGCCTCGCCCGCTACCTGGATCCCGAAAAGGACGCGGAGAAGTACGCCCCGATGGGCGACTGGGACCGCGCCTACCGCACCGGCGATCACGTCCGGCTTACCGACGACGGCCTCGCCTTTGTCGGCCGAGCCGATGACCAGGTGAAAATCGGTGGCCGCCGCATCGAGCTCGGCGAGGTCGAGGCCAACGTGGCCGCGCTCGACGGCGTGTACAACTCCGCCGTTGCCGTGCAAACCCTGCCTTCTACCGACAAGGTGCTCGTCGGCTACGTCTCCCCCGACGACGGCGTGACGCTGAACGTCCAGGAAATGCGCGAGCGCCTCGCCGAGGTCATGCCGGCCGCGCTCGTGCCGCGCATCCACGTCATGGACGAGCTGCCCATCCGCACCTCCGGCAAGGTGGACAAAAAGGCCCTGCCGTGGCCGCTGCCCGCTTCCGTCGACGCGGTCGGCATGACCGAGACCGAACAGTGGGTCGCGGAAGCATGGGTCGAGGTCCTCGGCCTAGACGTGCCGGGCAAGGACGCGGACTTCTTCGAATTGGGCGGCTCCTCGCTCGCCGCGGCCTCGCTCATTGCCCGCCTACGCGAGCGGGTTCCCACCATCGCCGTGCGCGATCTCTACGACCACCCCAGGTTGGAAACGCTCGCCTCGCTTATCGACGACATCACGCGCACCTCCCAAACCGCCATCCGCGAGCGTTCCGTGTCGCCGGTACCCGGCGCGACCCGCCTGGCCCAGACGCTGCTCATGGTGCCGGTGATGACGCTCAAGGCCGCCACGGCCGTGACCTGGGTGGCCATCGCTGCGAACGTGCTGGGGCTGACCGAGTTGTCCTGGTCCTGGCTCGCCGCTGCGTTTGTGGTCCTGTGCACCCCGTTTGGCCGCATCCCCATCGGAGCGCTCGGCGCCCGGCTGATCCGCGGTCGCATCGCGCCGGGCACATACCAGCGTGGCGGCGTCAAGCACGTCCGCCTGTGGGCCGCGGAGCGTTGGCTGGCCGCCTCCGGCGCGATGAACATCTCCAGCGCGAACGCGTCAAAGATCACCGCCCGCATGTTGGGCAACACGGTGGGCAAGGACGTGGACATGCACGCCTTCGCCCCGGTCACCGGCCTTGCCACCATCGGCGAGGGTGCCGCCATCGAGCCCGGCGTGGACCTCAGCGGGTACTGGCTCGACGGTGATGAACTGCACGTCGGCGAGGTGTCCATCGGCCCCGGCGCGCGCGTGGGCACCCGCTCCACCCTCATGCCCGGCACCGAGATTCGCGAGGGCGCACACGTGGAGGCCGGCTCCACCGTCACCGGCGTCAAACCGGTGAAAAAGCACGCCCGCTGGGCCGGCTCCCCAGCGCGCAAGAAGGGCCGGTCCAAGCAGCGCTTCCCCGACGAGGCCCCGCCGCGCCGGCCGCTGTGGGCGTTCATCTACGGCCTGACCTCACTGCTTCTGGCGGCCCTTCCCGCCCTGGCGGCGCTTGCGGGCGCGGCGGCCACGGTCGGCCTGGCCCGTCTGGCGAACACCCAGTCCGTGTGGGGCCTGCTCCTCTTCGCTCCCGTCGGCGGCTTGGTCTACATCGGCCTCGGCCTCGTCCTGACCTGGTGCGGGGTGCGGCTTGCCCAACTCGGCGTACGCCCCGGCGTCTTCCCCGTGCGCTCCTTGCACGGCTGGACGCTGTGGACCGTCACCCGGCTTATGGACGACGCCCGCACCCGCTACTTCCCCGTCTACGCCGGCCAAGCCACCCCGGTCTGGCTGCGCCTCCTCGGCGCCCACATCGGCGACAACGCGGAAGTCTCCACCGCCGTCGTCGTGCCGAAGCTCACCGAGGTGCGCGACGGAGCATTTCTTGCCGACGACACCCTCGTCGGCACCTACGAAATCGGCGGCGGCTGGATCCGCACCGATCAGGCCACCGTGGGCAAGCGCTCCTTTGTGGGCAACTCCGGCATCGTCGCCCCGGGCCGCAAACTGGCCAAGCAGTCCCTGGTGGCGGTGCTCTCCGCCAGCCCGAAGAAATCCAAGGCCGGCTCGAACTGGTGGGGCTCCCCGCCGGAGCGCATGCGCCGCGTCGAGGTCGAAGCCGCCGGTGAAGAGACCTACAAGCCGTCGGCGGCGCTGCGCCGGAAGCGTGGGGTCGTCGAGACGCTACGGCTTTTGGCCCCCATGACCCAAGCGGTGCTCGCAGCCCTGTTCGCCGCGATTGTTGTTTCGCTATTGCAAGGCATCGGCTTCTGGACGTACCTGCTCGGCGGGCTGGTCTGGATGGGCGTCGGCGTGCTCGCGGTGCTCTCCGCCGTGGTGGCCAAGTGGGTGCTCGTGGGCACGCAACGCGCCGACGAACACCCGCTGTACTCGTGGTACGTGTGGCTCAACGAGCTGCAGGACCAGTTCATCGAGGTCGTCGCCGCCCCCTGGTTCTTCAACTGGGCCGCCGGCTCCGGCGAGATGAACCTCGCGCTACGGGCGCTGGGCGTGAAGATCGGACCCGGCGCGTGGGTGGAGTCCTACTGGTTCCCGGAAACCGACCTGTGCGTGGTTGGTCGCGGCGCCACCGTCGGCCCCGGCACCGTGGTGCAAACCCACCTGTTCCAGGACCGCGTGATGTCGCTCGACACCGTCACGATCGCCGACTCCGCCACCCTCGGCCCCCACTCCGTCTCCCTGCCGGGCTCCGTCATCGGCGACGGCGCCACCGTCGGGCCCGGTTCGCTGGTGATGCGTGGCGACGACGTCCCCGCCAACACCGTCTGGCAAGGCAACCCCGTCGAGCCCCGGTAGGGGTTCGGGCGTGGTCCCGTCGCCCCCACCTCCCCACCTCCGCCGCCCCACTCGGCCGCATTTTTCGAATACAAGAGTTCGAATACACCCGTTTTTGGCCGCATTTTCGAACTCTGGTCTTCGAAATCTGCTGAACACCCCCGCCAGCGGCCCTCCCTGTTCCGCCGAAGTCGTTATGTAGAACCCGTCATGACGGCGCGAAACCGATCACAACGATTTCCTCCTAACGACCAAGTGTCCTGTTTTATCCACGGTCGATCATGACCCTTGCAGCACGGAGGTTCCCCTCGGGGTCCTGGACCAGTTGGTGTTTTTGAGGGTGTGCGCGCTGAGCCGTTATCCCCGCGGCCGGAGGTGACGCGGTAGGTACTCTCGGATGAACATCGCGCCGCTCGTAACGTCTAACCCCTTGTACCCGTTGGAGATGAGCCCATCCAGGTACTCCGCTGCTTTCTGCGGATCGACGTCCCCTTTGCGAATCCCATACTCCAACATTTCCGTCGTACTCCACGCGGTCAGGTCGTTGTCGTAGGCGAGATCGTTGCCATCCCGATCGTCGATAAGAACCTCACAGTTCTCTTGAAGCGCCAAAGCAATGCATTGTGCCTCGCCGAGATGTTTTGTTCCCACGCCACCTAGGGCTGCCTGAAACCTGGCGGCAAGCAGGTCATATTTGAGCTCGAGGTTCACAAACGTTATCCATTTCGCATCCAAAGCGGAACGGTTTCCGTCGAATCCGTCGAGCTCTGAAAACACCTGGAAGGGATGATGGCAGTCCCACGGTTCAAGTACTGTTCGGAGGAACTCCATCTCGCCAATCTGGCTTGTGTGCGTGAGAGGGCTTGTGTCAATCACGAGACAACGGACGCAGCAACTCTCACTCACGAGGCTTTTCTCCCTCGCGGTGGAATCCGCTCCGGCAGTTGCTCCTCAACGACTGACTCGAATAACACTTCCAGCGTTTTCCCTGTCGTGAGCTTCCTCTGACGGTACGCACTGAGCACCGCACTGCGATACTGAGGAGGAACCACATCCAGTTCCTTAACCATCGGGATTGCAAAACCAGCGCTTTGAAATTCTTGACTGTCTGGTTTGCGCTCAACCTCCAGTGCATAGGCTTTATCAGAGATGACACCGAGGTTTGCAAGATGTCCTAGTGTGGCGCTCCAACTCACACCGCACTGAGAGGAGACCGCCATCGCTAGCGCTCTGCTGCCCACATGCTTCGTCTCCATCCGTTCTACAAACGAGCGCGGCATCAGCAGGTGCGCTGCGAACGAATTCATCGCGCGTTCGACGTCCCCGTGCCCACAACCGGTTTCGAAAGACGTGCGATACACCCAGTGGCCGAGCTCATGCGCGAGCGTAAACCTGGACCGGAGAAACCCGGCGCACTTATCGACGAGAGCAATACCAAACTCAACACCTGGTTCGCGTTCAATCTCAGTTACCGCGCCTTCAAATGGAGATCCAGGGAAAGCCTGGGAAAATACAAGCAAACCAACGCGCTCACAGAACGCGGAGAGATCCTCAATCGGCTCATCGCCTACACCTGCCCAACCACGAACCTCAGCCGCTCGACGAGCGATAACGTCATGGTCTACGTCCAACCGAAAACCTTGATGTGCGGCAGGTGTGATAATGCCCTCGTTCACCAGTTGTTCAACGTGTACCGACAACCGTTCAAGGGCAAGATCAAATGCTGGAGAGACGCCGCCCTCCGGCGCCGGCTTCCGGCTTGCAACGAGTTGAGGCCGTTCCTCCAAGAACCATCCAATTGGCAGTCCTGTCGACTCCGCGACCACCGCAATGTCGAGCGACTGAGGAAAATCATCACCAGCTTCAATGGCAACTAGCCGCTCGGGTGAGATAGGCGAACTGCCGGTCGTCTCGGCGATGCTAAGTTCTGCAAGTTCTCGCGCCAACGCCATGCGTCGCGCGATCACACTCGCCTGCGTAACGGCATCAGTCATGCAGATATTATGCCATACTCCTAGGTGACGGATTCTCGCTCCTGGGTTAAGTGGCAATACACGCGAAGTCCAGGCGCCCCTTGAGGATCTTGCCGGCGTTCACCACGGGGAATCCAATAACGGCGAAAGGGCCCGGCCCAATCATTGCTGATCAGAGCCGAGCCCTTGTGCGTCGCTTAGCGACGACCCACCTAACCGTTAGGCCGCAACCTTTCGCCTGCCCAACAACGCGCCCGCGGCGATGAGCGCGCCACCGAACAAGATGGGCAACTGCAGGCCAGCGCCACCAGTCTTCGGCATATTGCCCTGGCGAACATTGGCGACTTCGAGATACGCCGTCTGCTTGTCGGAGACGACACTCCACACGCCCTGGGTTGAGATATCGGAGACCCATTTGCCGTCCGATTCGTACTCAACCGCGACACCCTGGTCCTGGACGGTTCCGCGGAACCGGACGGGGGCGGTAAGTAGCGAGTACACAACACCATCCTGGGTCGGTGCCTTCACCTCCACCAGGTCGTACTCCTTACCCGGCTCAAGCACCGTGTCAAGGGTGTACGTACCAGCTTCGGTGCCTGGTTCGAGGTCCCACGTTTGGGGAGCCTCGCCTTCGGCTGCGGCAACCTCGCGGACTTCGAACTGCGCCTCCGAGAGAGTGGTGTTGCGGTCGTCCAGGTCGACCTTTTTCACCTCGAGACCGAAGTTCGGCTGATCGGCCTTCGTATTGGCAACCACACACACGACGGTTGCGACGTGCGAACCACTGGTATTCACCGGAACCCTGAAGCCTGTAGCGCCCGTGTTCTGCACCTCCAACGGGGATTTCTCACCGTTCAGGTTTTGCGTACACACGGCGTTCTTCTCGTCTCGCTGATACAGCTTGTAGCCCTCTTGCTGATGCTCTGTGATCGTGGCCGTCGCCGGATTATCAGTAACAAGGTTCCAGGACGCCTGTGGCTTGTCGGCGCCTTCCTCATTGGCGGTGGTCTTGGAATCTGCGTAGACCAGATCATCGTTGCCAGCATCGATAATCGGGCTGTTGGCCATCACGGAGAACCCCCAGCCCTCAGCTCCGTCGGTGAGCACTTTGCCGTTGGCGTCGACGATCTGCTTTTGGACGATGATTTTGCCATGGCACAGTCTAGCGACCTCCTGAGCGATTGCTTCCAATTGTGCAGCAAGCGCCGAGTAGTTCTCGATGTGCACCGTGTCCCCAGGGCCAGAGATGTCCTCGCCCATTTGCTTCACTTCGCGAGTGCCGTATGTCCACTCTTCCATGTCTGTTGTATGGATCGCGTTGTAGTCTCCCAACTCGATAATATCCATGAGGTGGACCTTGTTATTCGTTTTATGCGTCGAATTAACTGCTTGCTCTACGTTGACGATAATTTCAGTGTTTGGGTATACCGCGTTCTCCCAATTATCGAAGACGTCTTTACCGTCGTATCGAGGCCGATTTTGCATCGACACCAGGGTCCCTCTCGGAATGGGTGCGCCACTGGAATACGAATAGATATTCTTCAAAACGTAATCCCGAGTCACCACATTGCCGGCTCGAAGCGTAAGGTCCACCTGGATCGGGACGATCCTGGTACCAGCCTCTTTCAACTTATTAGCCGCCAGAATAGCGCGGTTCAACGAACGCTCCTGCACGAAGGCACCAGCGTAATCATAAGGAGCACCAGCTGGAGTTCCGCCTCGGTTTTGCCAACCATCTTCATCGAAGGTCGGCATACCGTCCGTGATGAAGTAGACGACATCGTACCTCTGCCCCATCACCGCGTTAAGCGCCGCTTCCCAGTTGGTGGCATCACCATTCTTGGCAGTTGTCCAACCGTCAATCGCATTGGTAATGGTCGGATTTACTTGCCCATTAACTTCTAGAGGAACTGGTCCTCCAGTGCTACTGGTCGCAGTCCTGCCAAAGGTATACAGGCCGACTTCGGTGCCCGGCGCGCTCCTCAATGCCTCAACCATTGCCGTCGTGGCATCACGCGTCGACTTAAACCCGTTTTCATCGCCGTAATTAAGGGAGCGGGATTGATCCGCCACAATAGCGACCTTTAAACCGCATTTCTTGGGCATTTCGGGATTCGGGTACTGTTTTTCTACCCAGTCCGCACCATCGGGAGGCGAAACCTTCACCGGCTCCTTCGGCTCGACCAGGGACGTACCGTGGATCGTAGCGACTGCATCAATACTCTCCGGATTGTCGCTGAAATTGGAGGTCATGGTGAACTTCGCGCCGTTTGGTACCTGCACGGAATCGACCCGCTGTCCGTTCTTGACCGGGTAGACCTCAAACTCGACGTAATCGCTCGAAGTGCTTACAACGCGACGCTCGAACGAAACACCGGTTTCAGTCTTGTCCAGGTTAAAGCTGTACGCCTCAGTAGCCAGGATGCTGTTCGGTGCGTTAATACGTACGACTGCCTTGGAGAACGTCGAGCTCCCATCAACAGTTGCCGTGGTCTCGTACGGCGACTCACCGGTAGTTGTAGCGGGATTCAAACGGATACCGCCGCGGCCTTCCATGTCGAAACGCTTGGTTTCGTCGTCAAGCGGCACCGACGATGTCGAGGGCTGTGGCTGATCGCCCCGCGTCGGTTCTGCCGGTGATGACGGATCTGCCGGCGCGGTCGGGCCAGACGTAGGCGTCGCCGCTGACGTCGGTGCAGGTGCCGTACTGGGACCAACAGGCACCCTGAACGATCCGTAAACCTCGACGACGTAGCGGCTCCGGAGTGTGTCGAGATCGCTATCCCATGCATCGACACCATCGACGCCGATTTTCAAGCTGTCTTGACCTGATTGGATGATGAATTCGTCGGCGACCGGTGAATCACCAGTCTCGGGATTAAAGAAAACCGCCTCGAAACCCTTAACCCGGTTCCTATCGTCTCTGACTTGGGTAGGGCTGCGGAAGTAATGCTGCCCGTCCGCACCGTCATTTAAGAGAACCACCGCTTCGTCGTCAGCGTTGCGGCTGTTGTTCTCGGTGTTGCGAACTACAATGCGCGTGATTCTGATATCTTCGCCAACTTGGTTAGGCAGTTCGCCGGTAGGTCGGACTTTAAAATAAGGCTCCGTACCGATGTTGTCGAAACGTTCTTTACCGGTTCCGACGATTGGGGAGCTCAGTTGCACTTCCTCGGACCACTTGGTTTCGTCCGTCGCCCGCGCCATACCAACTCCGGTCGGGTTGGTGGAAGCAGCAGCATTCGCATTTTGGCCATACCCGGAAGGCGACAACTCCCGTGCAGTCGGAACCGCATCACTCTCTGCGATCGAGTAGGTAGCAGCGCCGGTGGTGCGAGCTTCCACCTCTACGAGTTTCGGCGGAACCTCGTTCAAGGCATCCAGGTCAAAGGCAATGTAACCGCCACCCGCGTTGTTGGTGAAGCCGTAGAACTCCGGGGCCAGCTTCTTGCCGTCGACGGTCAGCGACACGATTTCTTCGATTTCACCCTCACCGGAGCGCTTGATTCCGAAGATGTCCTCTAACGAGGCCTTGGCTCCATATCCCCATGCCTCGCCGTCGGAATCGTTGATGGTAATTACGTCGACGTCGCCGATACGGGTTGCTTGCACGGAAGCGGTTTCCGACACGGCAGCGGTCTCCTGCGCGTCGACCGGGTAGGAGCCCAGGCCCGCGGCGAGCGCGAACGAGGCAACCACGGCGGCGACTCCGCGAACGGAGCGACGGGAGCGCGAGCTAGCAGTTCGCGCTGCAGGCTTCAAAATGTTTCGCATAATCCTTGTTCCTAAATCCGCTTATCTACCGTGTGGTTTCTTCGTTCTTGCTGCGCCGGGCCAACACGAACCCGACCAGGATGAGCAACCCGCCGAGGCCCGCGGCCCACAGCACGTTCGCGCCGGTGGAGGCCAGGTCGCCGCCGCGGGAGCGATCCCGTGGCTGGGACTGAGTCACCGTGGTCACCGAGCCGTTGGGCTGCGTGGTCACGTAGGTGGAGGGTCTGGTGGTGATCACCGTGGTGGAGCCGTCCGACCGTGTGGTCGTGATCGTGGACTCCACCGGGGTGGGCACCGTGGTCTTTTCAGTTGTGCGCTCCGTCGTGCCGGAGGTGGTGGTCTCCGTCGCCGGGGTTGGGGTCGGTGTGGTGGACGGGCCGTCGCCGGTGTCGCCGTCCCACTTGGTCACGACGACGTTTTCGTAGGTGAAGCGTTCACCGGTGACGTCGGCAAGCGGCAGGATGATCAGGCGTGGGCTAGAGACGTGGTACTCGCGGTCGTCGTCAGGCGCCTGCTCCTCGAGCAGGTACAGGCCCGGCTCGAGGTTGGTGAACTGCGCCGCACCCTTGTCGTTCGTGGTGGCGGAGGTGATGGCGGTGGTGCCGGCGGCGCGGGCGTCGTCAAGCGAAAAGCCCCGGGCCTTCTCACGGCCCTCGTCAGTGGTCACGTCCAGGTTGTTCACGCGCGACAGGTTGAACGTCGCGCCCTCGACGGCCGGGGGCTTCTCGCCGGCTGGGACGTCGTCGTAGGGGTTGGTGGCGACCTTCTTCACCAACAACGAGATCGGATGGGACGTATCCACGCTGTCGGCGGCGATATTGGAATCGTTGCCGCTGACCACGCGGGCGTCAGCACCCGGCGCGAACAGCCCGGCCGCCAGCACGGATGCCGCGCCGAGCGCCGCCACAATCTTCGGGGTGCGCATTAGGACTGAACCTCCTCGTTCATAGCGTCCTTGCGGTCGCTCTTTTTCTTTTCGCGGATGATCCACCAGATCAGGGCCGCCAGTACCAACAGCGCCACCGCGCCAAGGACCCACATCCACCACTGGATGGTCGAGGTGGACTCGTCGAGCACTTTCTCTTCGTCCGCATCCATCGGCACGCGCTCCGCGTGGACCAGCAGACGGTGGGTGTTAATGCCGTACGGAGTGCAGGTGACCAGCGTGAGCAGGTCGCGGCCCGCCTCCGCGCGCAGGCTGTCGGTCTCGTCCGGAAGCACAACCTCGGTCTTGTACACCTGGTACTTCATGCGCTTGCCAAAGGTGGACACGTAAATGGCGTCGCCTTCTTTGACGTCCACGAGGTCGTCGAAAAGCGTTGCCGTAGTCAGCCCGGTGTGGCCGGTGATCACGGAGTGGAAGCCCTCGCCGCCGGTGGGCAGCGCCGAGCCGTACAGGTGGCCGAGGCCCTTCCGCAGTGTGTTGTCGCTGGTGCCGTGGTAGACGGGCAGACGCACGTCAATCGACGGGATGGCTAACTGCGACATCGCGGACACACCGGCGAGGTGGCTTTCGTACGCCTTGTACTCGGCGTTGTCCTCGCTGATTCGCGCCAGCCACGGGTCGAGGATCGGGCCGTCGGTGTGGGTGCGGTTGTACTCGATCGCCGCCTCGTACGCGCGGTTGACCTGCTCCGGCGGCGCGACCGACAACTGCTCTTCGTACTGCTTGGCCACCTGCTCCTGCACCCGGTTGTTCCACTGCGTGGAGATCACCGGGTACATCAGCACCATCAGGCCAGCGAGAATGATGATGACGGGCAGCGCGACGCGCTGGAAGAACGACTTCTGCGCCGGCTGCTGCCGATGCTTCGCCTCCACTGCTGTTGTCACTGCGTCATCCTCTCCGGGGCCATCGCTTATCGACGACACCCTTCTCGCCAAAACTGGGACAGGAATTTTTCGCCCTCCTGTCGGCGGGCGTGTGCGCCCCGGCGTGTGTGCCGGGGCGCCTCCCGGTCAGCGGTTATGCGGACTGGGAGTTGCGGCGTGCCGCGTAGACACCGCCGCCGATGATGGTCAGGCCGGCCAGGGCCATGATCAGCACACCCATGCCACCGGTGTTCGGCAGCAGCGGGACGTTGCGCTTGATGTTGTTCACGGCAACGCCGTTGGCGATCTTCGTGCCAGCAGCCTCGAAGTTCGCGGACTTCACATCGGTGTTGGTGAGGAAGCCCGCCGGCTGGCCGCCGTTCTTGGTCTCACGCGTCAGCTCGAGTGGGTAGACAGCATCCTTGTCGAAGCTGTAGCCAGCCGGGGCGTCGGTCTCACGCAGGCAGTACTTGCCTGGGTCCTCGACCAGAGCGTCGTCGGCGTAGTCGGTCACATGCAGGCCCTCGAAGGTGAGGGTGCCGTCCTCGCCGGTTTCGCCCTTGGCGATTGCGTCGCCGTCAAAGGCGGTGCCGTCAGTGTTGCACTTGCCCACCTCGAAGGTTGCTCCCTGCAGAGCGGTACGAGTGCCGTCTTCTTCACCGGTCTTGAACACCTGGATGTTGCCGAAATAGGAGACAACCTTGTCGTTCGGGGTCTCGTTCGGCGGGGTGTCACCCGGCGGGGTGTTCGGCGGGGTCTCCGGCGGAACCTCCTTGAAGTTGCTGTCGTCGGTGGAGTGGCGGAAGTACTCGCGGACGGAGTTCTCCACTTCCTGATCATTGTTCGCGCCGTCGAGCAGGTCCGCGGTCACGGTAGCGATCACGCGGTCGCCCGGCTTGAGCACGGACGGCTTCACGCCGACGAAGAATCCAGCGTTCGCGCCATCAGCGAGGTTCTCGTCCGCGACGGAGGCGTAGCCCTTATCCGCGCCGACAGCGAAATCAGTGCCCTTGGTCAGCTCAGTCTCAGTACCGTCGGTGCTGATGACCTTGACGGTCAGGTTCTCGTAATCCGGGGTGATCTCCGTGTTGTTGTACGCATCGCGGAGGCCGAACCAGTCGAGCTTCTTGCCTTCCTGGGCGGACGGCACGATACCGGTCAGCGTGTAGGTCACCTGATCCTCGTTGAGGACGTGCTTATCCTTATCGACGACAGCCTTCTCCACGCGTGCGAAGGAGTTCTTCGGGTACACGTTGACGTTGGAAATCCAGCCCTTGCCGTCAGTGCTGGTCATCGGCAGGAACACGATGAACGGGTCGGCCGGGACGAGAGTCTCGGTACCGTTCGACTCGTAGCCAGCATCGGCCGGGCGTGCATTCTCCCACTCGGTCTCGGTGACGAGGTATGCACCGGCAGGCAGGTTAGGGAAGGTTGCCTGGCCGTTGCTGTCGGTAGCGATCTCCTGAGCGGTGAACCCGTCATCCGTGGTGATCCCCGGCTTCTTAGCAACGCCAGCCTTGTTGTACTCCTGGGAGAGCTTTGCCAGACGGTTGAAGTCCTCCTGCTTACGAATGTCCCCCTGGAGCTTCTCAACCTTGAACGTCGCGCCCTGAAGCGCCTCGCCGGAAATATCGGCGTCTGCTTCACCGGTGCCGACGCGCAGCTCGGTCGGGTTGTAGCGCTTGTTGACCACGAGGGAGAAGTTGTCCCCCTCCGGGATGGTGTTGGACGCAGCGAGCTGCTCGGTTGCGCGCGGGCCCGGGGCCTCCGCGTTGGTGGTCTGCGCCAGCGCGTCCTGCGCGGCGATGCCAGCCGAGCCGGCAAATGTCAGGCCCGCGGCGATGGCGATCGCGGCGGTCTTCTTGATGGCAATTGCCATGGGAAATCCTTTCGGAGAATTGAAGTTCGCTGGGCCCGTTTTTGGTCAGCGAGAAGAGGAATAGCCTCTGGGCCCAGCTTGGGCTCCGATAAAAACCTTAAGGGAGGGTCCAAGTTCTGTAAAGGGCTACTGCCTGCGCGTTTTGAGATTCTTACCTTTAGCTCAGGAATAGACCCGTGAAATACCCGTGTTTATTAACGACCGTACTGGGACTTTGATTGGTTGTTCAACACTTTCGCCGGGCATAGAAGCGCAAAAATAGACACAACGTGATGTTGCGCACACAGAACCTGTGGCAAAGTTAGGAAAAGGTTCCGGGACACCTGCCGATGGGACGTGAACCGGCTTTATGCTGCGCCTTCGACGCTTACCCCGCCGCGCACCCCTTCGCGCCGGCGCCTGCGCCTATCCCGCCACCGCTTCCACAGAATCAGCAGGATCACGAGCAGGATGAGCAGCACCACGGCGATCATCCACCAGGACCACACGAAGGCATCCACGGTCGGCTCAGGCGTGCCGGGGTCGAGCGGTGCCCGCTCGGCGTGCACCAACAACCGGTCGGTATTGAGCCCGTACGGGGTGCAGGTGATCAGGGTGATCTTGTCCTTGCCGGGCTCGTAGGTCACGGCGTCGTAGTCGTCGGGTTTGACCACCTCGCGGGAGGTCATGCGGTAGCGCAGGCGCTCGCCCATGACGTCGATAAAGATGTCGTCGCCGGGCTTGAGCATGGGTAATTGGTCGAACATGGCGGCGTTGACCATGCCGGTGTGCGCGGAGATCACCGCGTTGGTGCCGTCGCCGCCGACGGGCAGGGTGGAGCCGTACATGTGGCCGGCGCCGTCGTAAAGCACGTCGGCGCGGGTTGTGTGGAACACCGGCAAGTCGACATTGATGCGCGGGATGCGCACGCGCGCCATCACGTGGTAGCTCTCCGGCAGCGTCAGTTGCGCCATGTAGTCGTCGAAGCCGGGGTCGCCTGCCTCCGGCGCGCGGGCGTGGGGGCCCGCGGCCAACAGACGCTCGTTGTATTCGTGGGCGAGGCGGAGTTGTTCGGCGCGGGTGTCGTCGCTAAGCGATTGCACCGCGTCTGCGTACTCCTCGTTTTGCTGAATCTGCCGGTACTGCGCGGACAGCGTGGACGCGATCGGGTACAGCAACAACAGCGCGCCGAGGATCAGAATGATCCACGACACGACGTTGCTGCCGCGCTTAGTTTTCGTCGTCATTGCGCCTGCGCAGGATCAGTCCGAGGATGATCAGCAGCACCGCCAGGCCGGTAATTCCGATGACACTCGCACCCGTGGAGGCGAGGTCACCGACGCGCTCGCGTATCGACGACCCGTTGCCTCCCCCGGCTTTCCGTACCGCCGTCTCCGTCACGGTAGCCGTCGAACCGTCGGTGCGGGTGGTCTCCCGGGTGATCACCTCGGTGACGGTGGCGCTATCGGTCACCGTCGCCGCAGCTGTGGTCTCCCCCGCTGCCGCCTCGAAGCACTTGTCGCGCTCGACCACGTTGATGTGGTTGACGTGCCGCACCGTCACCGGTGCACGGCTGGCGTCCATGCCGTCGGCGGTCAAGGTGGCGGTCGCCTCGAGGTCGCCGAGCGTGGTGTTACGCACCGGGCCACTCCCCCACGGCTTGTCGGCGTTTGCTTTCGCCGGCACCCAGGCCTCCACCGTGGTTGCCGGGTCGAATGACTTCAGCCGCGCGACCGTACTGCGCCCCGCGGCGGTGAGGGTGAAGCGGGCTTCACCGCCACCCACCTGGCGCTCGTCGTAGTCGGTGCCGCGAGTCAGGTCGATGCTCTCGCCCGCGCCGTGGACGGACAGCTTCGGCGCGGAGAGTTTGTTCACCGGCTGCTGTTTCCGGGTCGTGCCAGTGACCTTCGTGGTGGACGTGGCGGCATCGAAACGCAACGGCTGCGCGCCGAGCGCAAGGACGCTGCGGGGTTTGTCGTCCTCCCACTGCACCGTGTGGCCGCGGGAGAACTCGAGCGCCAACTCGTAGGTATCCAATGTGCCGTCGGTGTTCAGGTTTGGCACGGTGGCGACGAAGTCATACTCGACATAGGTGCCCGGCGCCGCGGCGTCGCGCCACTCCGGCGTGTTGCAGGCGGTCAGCGGGTCTACCGAGATGCCGAGCTCCTGCGCCTTCGGTGCCACCGCCTGTGTGCCGTCGTCCGCGGTGAGGGCGACGACGAACGGCGCGTAGGAGACCCGTGTGTCCTGGGTGTCCGGGTTGTCGGCCACGCTGACGAGGTACACGCCTGCGCCGAGGCCGCTGAAGTCGACCCTGCCGCCGGTGGTGGTTTTGGTCGCCACCGGCTGCAGGCGCTCCGGGGCATTGCGCTTCAGCGCCGGGATGTCCAAGGCCTGGAGGTCGTCGGGGGTGGGGCTGGTGTCGTCGATACGCAACAGCTCCACTTGGCGGTCGCCGATGCGCTCGAACCACTCCGCGCCGACGGATTCTTTCAGGTCGACGCGGATCTGCCCGTCGGCGGCGAGCGCCGGGGCAGGCGCACACGCGAGGAAGGCAGCAGCACACGCCGCGGCGAGACGCGCGCGGGTGGTGGGCTTGAGCATGCTGGTGTCCTTCCTTGGTGCGGCTGGGTGCGGCTTACGCGTTGCGACGGCTCAACTGGTACGCAGCACCACCGCCGAACAGCACGAGGCCGAGCGCCAGGATGTAGAGCATCGTGCGCTCACCGGTCGCGGGCAGGCGGCCGAAGATGTTGTCCTTCACGTCGTTGACGGCCACGGTGTAGACCGGACGGTTCGTGTCGGTGCCCTCGGTGGTGAGGGTGAGCAGCTGCGGGTCGGGGTTGACCAGGTAGCCGGCCGGAGCCTTGGTCTCCACGGCGCAGTACTGCACCGTCGGGTTGAGCTGCATGCCGAAGCCGGAGGCAACTGCCGCCTTTGCGGAGTCCACGTCGCCGCCCTGTGCGGTAAACGTGGTCGCGAGCTCGGTGGAGTTGGCGGTTGCGGTGCCCTTGATGGCCTCGGCGCCGTCGGCAACGGCGTAGCCTTCACCCTCCGGGGCGCACGGGTAGATCTCAAACTCCGCGCCGTCGCCGGTCTTGCCGTCTTCCACCGGGTTGCCGTTGAGGGTCTTGGTCACCTCGACATTTGCGTACTGCGTGGTGGTGTCGTTGGTGTCCTGGTCGCCGTCCTTTTCGGTCTCCGGCTTGGACTGGATCGGCTCGTCGCGGTTCGGCACGTACACGTTGGCGGTGTTGTTGATCTTGCCGTTCGCCGGGATCGCGTTGACCTCGGCCTTGAACACGACCTGGACGGTCAGGCCCGGGTTGTCGGCGCGCAGGGTCTCCAGGCGCTGCAGGCCAGCCGGGGTGAACTCGACGGTGAGGTTCTGGCCGTCGTTGCTGATGGTGTAGTCGCCCTCGTCCAGGGTGGTGTCGTCCGCGCCGGTCAGGGTGACCTCGGCGGAGTCAGCCACGTACGTCAGCTCCTGCTGCAAATCGTCGGTGATGCGGAACTGGCTGATGGTGCGGCTGCCGTCCTGTAGCACATCGCCGGCCGGCACCGGGGCCTTGATGGTGTAGGTGATCTGGTCGCCGATGTTGGCGTTTGCGTCGTCCGCCGCCTTCGTCGGATCCAGCTTCTGGTTCTTCGGGGAGACGGTCGGCGTGTAGGTCAAGGAGCCGTCCTGCTGCGTCAGCGGCAGGGTGACCAGAAACGGGGCGGCGACAGTGTAGTTACCGTTGGTCTTCTCGGTGACCTTGTAAATGCCCACCGGCAGGTCGGTGAACGCAGCCACGCCGTCGGCGTCGGTGGCCTTCGTCTGCGCGGTGAAGGTGGTGTCGATGGTCGCCTCGCCAGCACCGGCGCTGACGATCTCGCCGGCCTCGGTCCAGCCCGCGGCGGTGTTTAAGCCGTTGGTCATCTGCACTCGCTCGACAGTGAACTCGGTGCCCTCGACGGTACCGGTGGCGGCGCCCGGGTCGCCCTCCTGCTTATTGATGGTCAGCGTGCCCGTCTTGCTCACGTCAACCGCCTGGTTGTTCTGCGCGACCGCCACCGGGGTGAGGTCGGGCGCGAGTGCGAGCGGGGTCGCGGTGGCGAAGGCTGCCGCTGCGGCCAGCGCGAAGGTCTTGGTGGAAATGTTCGACATGGTTCGAATCCTTTGCAGTGTGTGGTGTGGAGTTGGTTGGTTTCGGAAATATGCGTGACGGATTATGAGAGCCCGTACACCGTCCGCTTGTAGCGGGCGAATTTTCTACACTTCAACGAGCTCACCGCCTTCCGCGGCCTCGTCCTCGCGCCGCGCGACACGCCACGCGCCATAGCCGAACAGCGCGATGCCAAGCAGCAAGAAGACAACCAGCGTCTGCTCGCCGGTCTCGGGCAGGAGCATGCTTATCGACGACGCCGGCCTCAGCGCTGCCTGTGCATCCTTCGCCGCAATCGTCTGGGTCGCCCCACCCGCCACGGCCTGCGCGGTCACCGTCACGGCGGCGTCGCCGTCGGACGGGTAGCGCCAGGTCTGCCCCGCCGTCGCCGGGATGGCCACGTCGAAGGCACAGACGAACTGCTCGCCGACGCCAAGGTCGCGGGCGGGGCAGATGGAGGTCGGGATGGTGCCGTCGTCGTCAAGCGTCACCTGCTCGGAGCCGCGCGAGACGGTCATGCCGGCCAGCGACGGGTCCGCGACGGTGAAGTTCGACAGCGGGAACTCGCCGGTGTTGCGCACGGTGTAGTTCACGTGCATCGAGGTGGCGTCGTGCGGCAGCAGCGTCGTGCCGAAGGCCTCGCCGGTGAACTCGCCGAGCGGGGTGCCGTCGATGGACTTGTCCACATCCAGGCCCGGGAAGGTGTTCGTGGCGGTGACGTGCCAGCGGCTGCCCGCCTGCGCCAGGTCGGTCGCATCGGTTACCGGCTCGACTTCGAACTCCACCGAGTCGGCGTCGCCGTCGAGTGCGGTGACGAGCTCGCCTGCGCTGGTGAGCTGGAACACAGACGCGGCGTCAGGGTTGCCGTCGTCGAGCTCGTCGATGAAGCAGCGGCTGTCCACCGGCACGCCCTCGAGCGTGTAGGTGCCGCCGGTCTCCAGCTCGAACTCGCCGGGCTCGACGCCGCAGCCTTGGTAGAAGCGGAACGCGCCCGAGGTCGGGCCGGTGGCCTGCTTGGTAAAGGTCACGTCGTAGCGCGCACGCGGGTGGTAGATATCCGCGGCGACGGTGAGCCCGGCGCTATCCGACGGCAAGGTGCGCGCCGTAGAAAACGCGAAGGAGTACTGCTTGTCGGCGCCGGTGGGCTCGTCGATGCGGGCGAGCGAGCCAGCGGGCACGTTGGTGGTCTCGCCCCAGGTGGCGTACTGGGCAAGCGGGGTACGCTCCCCCGCCGTGACCGCAAGTTCGCCGCGGGGCGCAAGCGCCGGGCTGCCCGTCAGGTCCAGGGTGCAATCCACACCGACTGGGAGGTTGACTACCTGCCCGCCCGCCGGCGCCTGGAGGGTGCGCGGCAGTTCGCCGTTGCCCACCGCGGCCGCGGGGAAGGTCTGCGTGAGGGTGGTGTTGGCGGGGTCGTCGCAACGCACCTGCGCCGTGTAGCCCGCCGGGTCCGTGCCGGCGAGGTAGCCAGAGTTGAACACGTCCAGGCGCACCGGTGCTGTGCGGCGTTCGACGCGGTTGACAAAATGCAAGTCCGCCGGGTCGGTGGCGCCCGGGTTCGGCGCGTAGTTGCGCACCACGGCCTCATCCGGCGCGATCGTCAGCACCTCCGGGGTGTTCGCGGCATCCTTTTCCTGGAACGTGCACAGCGAGCCCGCCGGCACCGTCGCCGCGCCCGAGACGAACGTGCCGTCCACGAAATCGCTCTTCCGGATCTGTGCCGGGACGACGTAGCTGTCCGCCGGGCGGAGCTTCTCCGGGATAAACGAGCTCTCGCCGACCGTGCTGGTCTGGTAGCCGATCGCCTTGCACTGCAGTGCGAAGTTGAACGTGTAGTCGTCCGGGATCTCCGCGATATCGCCGCCCAAGCCGGCAAGGTCCTTGCTCAGCCGCACCGTGGAGGTCTCGTACTCGTAATGGTTGTCCAGGCGCACACGGTTACGAGCCGGGTCGTCGAGCGTGAGGAAGGCCGGCGAGGTGGTCTTGTCGTCGGTAAGCGTCTGGTCCGGGTAGGCGTTGCCGCCTTCGCGGTCGACTACCCAGTCCACGTACGCGGGCCGCAGGAACGCCTTGAGATCATCGGTGCCGTCGTTCATCTCGAGGGCGAGCGAGCCGAACTGATCGCCGGTGAGCTGACAGTCCGCGCCGACCGGCACGCCGTCAAACGTCGTGGTGCCCTCGCCCTTGATCGCGCCCGGCTGCTGCTGCAGCACCGCGGTATCGCCGGTCTCGGGATCGCGGCAGACCAGGTTGAACTCGTGGTTGTACAGCGATTCCTGCAGGTCCTTGCCCGCGTTGGCGTACTGCGCGCGGATCGCGTCGGTGGGCAAAATGGCGCGCTTGGTCAGCTCGATCGACGTCGTGCGGCGCTCGTAGGTGTTCACGAACAGCAGCGTCACGCCCTTGGCGTTGTCCACAGTGAACTTCGCGGTGCCGCCGTCGGTGCGAGCGCTGTTGACGTCGATAGCTTTCCTCAGCGTGATGCCGACCGCAGTGGTCGTGTCGCCCTCCGTGATGGTGCAGGTCGAGCCGACCGCGGCGCGGGTGCCGCCGGGCGCTTGGCCCTGCTGCACCGTCGTGGAAATGTTCGGGCCCGCGGTACCGTCCGGGTTGGTGCACACCAGGTTGACCGGGAACACGCGGTTCGACTTAATCGCGCGGCGCGGCTCGGAAATAAGGTTGTTCGGATCGTTGAAGACGACCTGCTTTGTGCCAGCCACCGGCGCTTCGATGAAGTCGTACTCGTGGTGGACGTCCATGGTCGACTGCATGCCGATGGTGAACTCGCCGCCGTTGTCCACGTCGGTGATGTGCTCGTCGTCCGACGCGTAGAGGTACTCGGATGTCGCCTGAATCGGGTAGTCGCGCCCGTCCGCGGTGGTGCGGGTGGCGCTATCGCCGGTTTCCGTCAGCGTGCACGCCGTGCCCTGCGGCACCTGCGCGGCGGTGAACACCCGGCTTTCTCCAGGCGCGAGGTCGAACGATTCGGTGAACCCGTTGTCACAGTTCAGGACATAGCTTAACGACGACAACGCCAACGATTCGCGCCCACCCGTACGCAGACTCACGGTCAGGCCGTTGCCCGCGGGGCGGTACGTGTTGGTCACCGTGGCGGTGTTCTGCGCCGCGTCGACGCCGAGCTTCACGTCCTGCACGTCGGTGGAAAACAGGATGCCGCCGGCGACCTTCGGGGTCTCCTCCGCGAAGGTGCAGGTGTTGCCGTACGGCACGCCCATAGCACCGTTCTGGTCATTCGCAGCGGCGTCGTCGGCGACCAGCGTCGCCGTGCCGTCGGCGGCGACGGTGGCGCGGCCGGTCAGTTCCACCGCGCGCGACTGGCCCGCCACCGAGGTGGCGACGTTGCGCGAGCCGCAGCGGAACGTAAATGCGTACGACTGCGGCAGGCTACCCTGCACCTGCGCGTCGACGACCTTGCGTAGCGAGACCGTCCCCAGCTTCGGGTCGAAGGTGTTGACCAGCGTCACCTGGTTGCGGTCCGTGCCGGAGACCACGCGGATGGTGGTCACAGGCTGCGTTTTCGCTTCCTCGTTGGTCAGGGTTTTCACCTGGTCGCTCGCATCCGAGGCGCGCACCTTAGCCCCCTTGAACAGAGTGGTCGCGGTATCGCCCGGCAGGTCTTCCCAGACGGTGCAGGAGGCGGAGGCGGGGATGTCGTCGACACGCGCCTCGCCCTGAGAACCGTTCAAGGTGGCGGTGCCTTCGGCGACGGTGCGGCCTTCCACCTGGCAGCGGTAGTGAGCGGTGTAGCTCAACCGCTCCACGTCGGCGGCGCCGGCGGCAAGGCCGTTGACCTCGTTGCGGATGTACAGCGGGAACGTTAAGTAGTCGTAGCTGGTGGTGAAATGCAGCTCCGGGGAGGTGCCCTCGCGCAGCGTGAAGTGGTAGGCGCCGGCGACATCCGGGGTTGACGGTTGCCCCGCGAGCGTGGCGTCGCGGCTGATGAACTCGATGGTCTCGCGCTGCTTCTGAGTCAGGTCGGTCAGCGGCGCGATCGAGCAGTCGCGCTCGACCGGAATGCCGTCGAGCTTCGTCGCCGCCGACGGGTTCGCGCTAGTGAGGTTCAGCTCGAACTCTCGCTTGATGTCCGTGCCCGCGCACACGAGGCGGAAGCGGTACGTGCCGCCGACCTTGCCGTCGGTGACCGGGTCGCCGACGATGGTCTTGCTGAAGTTCAGCGAACCGGCACGGTACGTGTAATTGTTGTTCGCGCTCGCTGCGCCCACTGCCGTCGGGGCCGCGCCAGTGGTCGGCAGCACGACTGTCACAGGCGCCTTCGGATCGCCCGCTGCCCCCTTGTTCCACGACAATTTCAGGTCCGTGCCGGCCGGTGGTTGAGCAGCGCGCTCCGTCACCGTGCAGGTGGCCCCCTGCGGCAGATTGCCCACCGTGGAGATGGTGCCCGCCTCCACCACCGCGTCGCCTTCCAGCTTGACGTCGGGATACGCCTGCGCGAACCCCTCCGGCACACGGCACGCGTAATGGAGGGTATATTTCTGCAACTTGTTCTCGTCGAAGCCCGCGGCGTTGCCGTCGACCGTCTTGCTCAAATCCAGCTTCGCCGGCTTGAACTTGGATTCCCAGTTCACGGTGCAGTTGAGTTTGTTATTGTCCGGGTTATCCACCAGCAGCGTTGACGTCTCGCCCTCGTTGGTGAGCGTGTAGCCGGCCGGCACGGCGCCCGCGCGGATGGTCTCGGACGTCGCGCTTCCGCCGGAGTTGGTCAGCACACATTTCCACACCGGGTTATAGCGGTTCGGGGCATTGCTTAACGACGACCGAAACCCCAACGTATCCTCCGGCACACCGTTAACATCCAGCGAGCGCATGAGTGTTGCCGTGCCGCCCTCGGTGATCCTGATCGGCGATTCTTTGCCGGTCGTGTTGCTGCGGGAGAAGGCCTCGTAGTTCGCCGTGGCCTTCGACTCGGCGCCGAGAAAGTAGTTCTCGGCATCCTTGTTCACCGTGGCCAGGGCGTCGTTGTTAGCAAACTCGATGCGGCTGAGTCCGATGCCCAGCGCGAACGCCTGCTGACCCGATCCGCCGACGGTGCCGATACCGATCTCCATCGACGTGGGGCTATTCACACCGACGATGAACCCGCCGTACGCCCGTGTGGACGCACGATTGTAGTCTGCGTTCTCCTGAACCCAGCAGATGAAGTCGCGCTGCAGCGACCCGTTGGTACCCCACAGGCTGGCCTGCGGCTCGGTGCCGGCGCCGTAAATAGACTTGCCGCTCTGCCAGGAAAGACACGCGTCCTTGTAGCCGTCGGGGGTCAAACGCGTCGCGGGTGTTACGCCCTTACTGTTCGGACTGGTGTTGGACACGTCCAGGATTTCGCCCGGAAACGCTCCGGCTCCGGTGGATTCGGCATCCGCCATGGCGAAGCGGTAGTTGCTCACGCGGTTGCCGGCGGCGTCGGTGATCGCGATGTTGCTGAAGGTGTAGCGGGCAAGGCCGCCACCGCGGATGGCGACGACATCGTTCGCCGTGGCCGAGCTCTGACGCTCAAAGAAGCCGGTGCCGGTCTTGCCAAACGCCGATTGATCCCAAGGGGACTTCGTCGTCGCTTCCCTAACGGTGGTGCCCTTCGACTCCAGCTTCACGTCGAACTTCAGCGTGTAGTCGCCCACTTTCTTCGTCAGCGTCGCCGTGCCACCGTTCGTGGTGGGCAAGCCGGTCAGGTCGAGCCAGCAGATCTGGTTCGCCCAGTTCTCTGCAACCCCGGTGCCGGCACGAAACGAACAGTTGCCAAAGTTCACGCCATCGGCGATGGCCGCAGTCGACTGTGCCTGCGCCTGCTGCGAGCCCGGGTACACCGCAGCGGCGACGGTGAGGACCGCCGCCAGAGCCAATGCAGCCCACACCACCACCGCACGGCGTGCGCGGGCGGCGAAAGTGGGGCGGGCGTATTGAGTCATAGATCCTCGGCTCGACAAAATGTAGATGACGCATCACCTATCTGGTTGTGACAACCAAACGTTACGCCCGAGAGCCCGAGAAATAAACAGAACTTTTTCCCGACGAAAAAGTTGGACGGCCCTACTGCCTGCGGTTTCCACACAGCACTTACCCAGACTCCCCCATACCCGCACGTCGCCAGCGAACATATTGCCCGAAAGTATCTCACAGAGGCCTGCCGAGGACGCTGGTGATCTTGGTCACACAAAATGACGTCGGCCCCCGACACCGTGGGGTGCAGGGGGTCGTCGTCAAGCGAAATGCGTTTAGTCGCCGATCTGGTCGCGACCGCGCTTCACAATCAGCGGGTCCGGCTCGCCAACCAACTCATGATCCTTGTTCGTGTACTCGAACTTGGACAAGATGTAGCGCATCGCGTTGAGGCGAGCGCGCTTCTTGTCGTTGGACTTAATGGTGATCCACGGCGACTCGTCGGTGTCCGTGTAGCGGAACTGCTCCTCCTTGGCGCGGGTGTAATCCTCCCACTTGTCCAGGGACGCGAGGTCCATAGGCGAGAGCTTCCACTGACGCACCGGGTCGACCTGGCGGATGGCGAAGCGGGTGCGCTGCTCCTTCTGCGTCACGGAGAACCAGAACTTGGTCAGCGAAATGCCGGAGCCGAGGATCATGTTCTCCAGCATCGGAACCTCGCGGAGGAACTCGGCGTGCTGGGACTCGGTGCAGAAGCCCATGACGCGCTCGACGCCGGAGCGGTTGTACCAGGAACGGTCGAAGAACACGATCTCGCCCCCAGCCGGGAAGTGCTCGATGTAGCGCTGGAAGTACCACGAGGTGCTCTCGCGTGGCGACGGCTTCTCCAACGCCACGGTGCGCGCACCACGCGGGTTGAGGTGCTCGTTGAAGCGCTTGATCGTGCCGCCCTTACCGGCAGCGTCGCGGCCCTCGAAGAGGATGATGTGGCGCTGACCGGTGTCCTTCGTCCAGTTCTGCCACTTCAGCAGCTCGATCTGGAGGGCGCGCTTTTCCTTCTCGTAATCGTCGCGGGACAGCCGCTCGTCATACGGGTAGTTCTCGCGCCACGTCTGGATCGCGGTGCCATCCGGCATGAGCAGCACCGGATCGTCCTCGTCAGTGTCGTCAACAACCCAGCCCTCGGTTTCGGCCAGGTCGATCATCGGCAGTTCGTCATCCTTGTGGTCAGCCATACGTCTCATTCTATTCGGGATCGGGCGTTAGCGCTGGCAAAGTATTCGCAACGCAAAAACGCCCCGTCGCTTAGCGACGAGGCGTTGCAGAAAGGCTCTTAAGCGACGAGGCCGAGGAGCTTGGAGAGAGCCTCAGCGAGCTCGCCGAGGTTGCCGAGCAGCTCAACGAGAGCGCCCGGGATCTGGGTGATCTCAGCGCCGTTAGCGCCGGTGCCGGTGCCGGAGGAAAGTGCGACCCAGTTGGTCAATGCGTCCATGATTTATTCTCCTTGTGAAGAGTGGTGAAGGGGTAGAAAAGACTTACTTCGAGACCTTGGAGGCGAAGTCCAGGAGGGTCTTCGGGGTCTTGGTGAAGAGCTTGGACAGGTTCTTCGCGAAGGTGGCGAAGTCAGAGAGAGCGCTCTTAGCGGTCTTGAGATCGAAAGGCATTGGTTTCCCCTATTCGATAGGTGCCAGTGGTTGTCTGGCAAAACTTGACAGGTACTGACACCCAGCGGGCGTCACAGCGGTTATTTTGCCACAGGTAACGGTCGCGTCAAGGGGAACTGACAAACAAACTTGCGCGCTGCCAGGGTGTTTACAGACAGCGTGTGTTAACCGAAATGTAACCTTCTCCGTGATATTCCCGTTACCTGCCCCGACCGCCGCGCCAAAGTAAACACCATCTAAATTCGTTGATTTCGGCGTAACTTGGACCGGCGAAATTGCGATGTATCCGGACCCGTTCAGACACGGAGCACGTTGTTGGTTACACCTATTCGGGGGGTCGTCGATAAGCAATCCCGCACATAAAAAAGCACGCCCCGAGGGGCGTGCTTGCACAGGCGGGGCAGATTTACATCATGCCCATGGCCTCCGGATCCATGCCGGCACCTGCGGCGCCAGCCGGCTCCGGCTTATCAGCCACGACAGCCTCGGTGGTGAGGAACAGCGCGGCGATGGACGCGGCGTTCTGCAGCGCGGAACGGGTCACCTTCGCCGGGTCGGCGATGCCCTGCGCGAGCATGTCCACGTACTCGCCGGTCGCTGCGTTGAGGCCCTCGCCGTCCGGGAGGTTGGCAACCTTGTCGGCCACCACGCCCGGCTCCAGGCCAGCGTTCAGAGCGATCTGCTTTAGCGGGGCGGACAGCGCCTCGCGGACGATCTTCACGCCGGTTGCCTCGTCGCCTTCCAGGCCGAGGTCGCCCTCGAGCTCATTAGCGGCCTGCAGGAGTGCCACGCCACCGCCGGCGACGATGCCCTCCTCCACAGCTGCCTTCGCGTTGCGCACAGCATCCTCGATGCGCAGCTTGCGCTCCTTGAGCTCCACCTCGGTGGCGGCGCCGACCTTGATCACCGCAACACCGCCGGCCAGCTTGGCCAGGCGCTCCTGCAGCTTCTCGCGGTCGTAGTCGGAGTCGGAGTTGTCGATCTCAGCGCGGATCTGCTTCACGCGGCCGTCGATCTGATCCTGCTGGCCCGCGCCCTGGACGATGGTGGTCTCGTCCTTGGTCACGACAACCTTGCGCGCCTGGCCAAGCAGCTCGATGCCCGCGGTCTCCAGCGACAGGCCGACCTCTTCCGAGATGACCTGGCCGCCGGTGAGGATCGCGAGGTCCTGGAGCATTGCTTTACGACGATCACCGAAGCCCGGAGCCTTCACCGCAACCGACTTGAAGGTGCCGCGGATCTTGTTCACCACGAGGGTGGACAGGGCCTCGCCCTCGACGTCCTCGGCGATGATGAGCAGCGGCTTACCGGACTGCATGACCTGCTCCAGCACCGGCACGAGCTCCTTGACGTTGGAGATCTTGCCCGAGACCAGCAGGATGTACGGGTCCTCGAGCACAGCCTCGCCACGCTCCATGTCGGTGGCGAAGTATGCGGAGATGAAGCCCTTGTCAAAGCGCATACCCTCGGTGACCTCGAGGTCCACTCCGAAGGTGTTGGACTCCTCGACCGTAATCACGGACTCCTTGTTCACGGCACCGTTGCCCACGGCGTACATCGCCTCGGCGATCTTCTTGCCGATCTCCGGGTCAGACGCCGAAATACCAGCGGTGGAAGCGATCTCCTCCTGGGTCTCGACCTCCTTCGCGCCGTCGAGCAGGTACTTGGTCACCTTGTCGGTGGCCGCCTGGATGCCGCGCTTAATGCCCATCGGGTTAGAACCTGCGGCCACGTTGCGCAGGCCCTCGCGCACGAGCGCCTGGGCAAGCACGGTAGCGGTGGTGGTGCCGTCGCCGGCGACGTCGTCAGTCTTCTTGGCGACTTCCTTGACCAGCTCAGCGCCGATCTTCTCGTACGGATCCTCGAGATCGATCTCGCGAGCGATGCTCACGCCGTCGTTGGTGATGGTCGGGGCGCCCCAGGACTTCTCCAGCACCACGTTGCGGCCCTTCGGGCCCAGCGTGACCTTCACGGCGTCAGCCAGAGTGTTCAGGCCGTTTTCGAGGCCGCGGCGTGCTTCCTCGTCAAATGCAATCATCTTTGCCATGTGAGTGTGTCACTCCTTATATATAGGCGTTCATGGACGATCACTCAGGTCGTCGGTGCAAGCAGGCGCCCGCGACGGCACGGCTGACGAGTGGTCTCAGCCTCACCCGCTTTGTTCGTTTATTTGGCACTCGGTTTACGTGAGTGCCAGGCACCATTTTTAGCACTCGGCGGGGTTGAGTGCAAGAGACGCAGGGCTGCGTTTCGACTCAGGATGCTTACCCCAGGATGCTTATTGCCCGACGTTTCCGATTTCGGGCAATCGCAGCACACTCGAGGAGTAAGCATCCTCGGGTAAGTATCTAGCCCCGGTAAGCATCCTCGGGTAAGCATCTAGCCCCCGAACTGGCACTTGCATCACTGCTAGCGTGGTGCCATGACTGACAACGCACCGAACGCAACCTACACACCGCAGCGCGACCGCATCTTCGCCGACATGAAGAAGTTGGTCTCCTTTAACTCTGTGCACTCCACCCCGGAGTTGGCTGACCAGCACGAAGCGGCCTGCGCTTGGACCGTCGAGGCGCTGGAAAACCTCGGCCTGGAGGTCACGCGCTATCCGACGGTGGATGACGCGGATACGATCGTCGCCACGAAGCCCGCGAACAACGGCGCCCCGACGGTGCTGCTCTACTCCCACTACGACGTCGTCCCGGCGAATGACCCGGAAGCGTGGACAAACGACCCGTTCGACCTCACTGAGCGCGACGGCCGCTGGTACGGGCGTGGCGCCGCCGACTGCAAGGGCAACCTCGCGATGCACCTGGAAGCGTTGCGCCTCGTCGAAGAAAACGGCGGCACCGACCTCGGCCTCAAGGTGGTCGTGGAGGGCTCCGAGGAGCTCGGCGGCGACGACGGCCTGGGCAAACTCATCGAGGAAAAGCCGGAGGTCTTCGACGCGGACGCCATCCTCATCGCGGATACGGGCAATGTGGCGGTTGGCGTGCCGACGCTGACGACGTCGCTACGCGGTGGCGCGCAGGTCGTCGTCAAGGTGGAAACGCTTAAGGGCGCGGTGCACTCCGGTTCCTACGGCGGCGCCGCACCCGATGCAGCCCACGCACTGATGACTATCGCAACCTCGCTTTTCGACGAGCACGGCCGCACCACCATCGACGGCGTCGACACCACCACGAAGTGGGAGGGCGACGCGTACGACCGCGAGATGTTCCGCTCGGATGCGACCGTGCTCGACGGCGTGCAGCTGCTCGGCACAGTCGACGACGACCCGGCCGACCTGGTCTGGGCGCGCCCGGCGGTGACCATGATCGGCTTCACCTCTACCCCGGTCGCCGAGGCGATGAACGCGGTGAACCCGCGCGCGGAGGCGCAGTTCAACCTGCGCGTGCCGGCCGGCCAGAACTCGGAGGAGGTCGCGCAGAAGATGGTCGAACACATCAAATCCCACACCCCGTGGGGCGCGAAGGTGGACGTTGAGGTCAGTGGCGTGAACCAGCCGTTTTCCACCGACGTCACCGCCGAGGCTATCGACCAACTCGGCCAGTGCTTGAAGGAGGCGTACGGGGCGGAGGACCTGGCGATCGTCGGCACGGGCGGCTCGATCCCACTGACCACCACACTGCAGGAGCAGTTCCCCAACGCCCAGATCGCGCTGTACGGCGTGGAGGAGCCGCTGTGCGGAATCCACGGCGTGGACGAATCCGTGGACCCGACGGAAATTGAACACGTGGCCATCGCCGAGGCCATGTTCCTGCAGCGCTACGGTAAGTAACGAAAATTCGCTACAGTGGCCGAAAGACGGCCGCGCCACTGGTGTTGACGCGTTGTATCTTGTTGCCGCAAAGGCCAAGTTATTTCAGTGTGAACTTCAAAAGCCACCTTCACTAGAGGGGTTAGGCGCGCCCACGCTATGACCTGCCTTTGAAGGAGGGCCGCCAGGAACGTGCTCACGCTACTTCTCGCGCTCATGGCCGCCAGCACCATCGCCCCGGTGCTGCTGCGGACCATCGGGCGCTCCGCATTCGCGATACTGGCACTCGTGCCGCTCGCCGGCTTTATCTGGGTGGTCAAACTCTTCGTCGACGGCGTGTTCAGCGACGGTGGCGAAGTGCTCTCGACATTCGTCTGGATGCCGTCGACCAACCTCAACTTAGAATTCCGCCTCGACGCGCTCGCCGGCTTATTCAGTCTGATCATTCTGGGTGTCGGGGCGCTTGTGCTGTTGTACTGCTGGGGCTATTTCGACTCCAACCCGCGCAGGCTGGCCAAGTTCGGGTATGAGCTGAGCGCGTTTGCCACGGCCATGTACGGCCTGGTCATCTCCGACAACTTCCTGCTCATGTACGTGTTCTGGGAGTTGACCTCGATCCTGTCGTACATGCTGGTCTCCTACTACGGGGAGCGGGCAACGTCGAGACGCGCCGCGATGCAGGCGCTCATGGTCACCACCATGGGCGGGCTCGCGATGCTGGTGGGTATCAACCTCCTCGGCTTCAAGGCAGGCATCTGGCGGATGTCGGAGGTCCCGCAGATCGCCGACATCGAAAACACCCCGGCCATCTCCGCCGCGATCGTGCTCATGATGCTCGGCGCGCTGACCAAGTCGGCCCAGGCGCCGTGGCACTTCTGGCTGCCCGGCGCGATGGCGGCGCCGACGCCGGTGTCGGCCTACCTGCACTCGGCAGCCATGGTCAAGGCGGGCATCTACCTGGTCGCCCGCCTCGCGCCCGACCTGTCGGCGGTGAACACCTGGCACCTGGTTGTGCTGTCCACCGGCGGGTTCACCATGCTGCTCGGCGGCTGGATGGCGCTCAAGCAGCGTGACCTGAAACTGGTGCTGGCCTACGGCACGGTCAGCCAGCTGGGCTTCATCATCACCGTCATCGGCGTGGGCTCCCGCGAGGCGGCGATGGCGGGTCTTGCGATCACGTTCGCGCACTCGATGTTCAAGGCGGCGCTGTTCATGATCGTCGGCGCCATCGACCACACCACCGGTACCCGCGACATCCACGAACTGTCCGGCCTGGGCAAAAAGCAGCCGTGGCTGACCTCGCTCGCGGTGATCTCGGCGGCGTCGATGGCGGGTATTCCCCCGCTGTTCGGGTTCGTCGCTAAGGAAGCTGCCCTGGATGCGATCCTGCACGAGGAACTGCTCACCGGCATGCCCGGCAGGATCACGCTGGTGGTGCTGGTGGTCGGCTCGATTCTGACGATGGCGTACTCGCTGTACTTCCTGTTCGGCGCGTTCGCGTCCAAGCGCGAGCACAACCGCGAACCGTCCGAGGCCGTGTTGGGCATGCACCGCGTGGGCCCGAAACTGTGGCTCTCCCCTGCCGTACTCACCGCAGGGACCGTCGCTTTCGGCATTGTGCCGGCGGTGCTGTCGCGGCCGATCAACGAGTACCTCAACGTGCGCTTCCCGGACGTCGACGGCTCGCAGTTGGCGCTGTGGCACGGCTTCAACATCCCGCTGGCGCTGTCCGGTGTGATCATTACCGCCGGCGCGATCATGTTCTGGCAGCGCGACCTGGTCGAAAAGGCGCAGTTCGATCGCCCTGCACTCGGCAGTGCGAACGAACTGTGGGACAACATCCTGCACACGCTGCACCGCTGGTCGCTCAAACTCACCGCGTCCACGCAGCGCGGCTCGCTGGCGATCAACCTGGCGGTCATCTTCTTCGTCCTCATGGTCGTCCCGCTCGCCGCGCTCATCCTGGGCTCGTCGAACAACATCCGCATGATCGTGTGGGACAATGTTTGGCAGGGCCTGATCGTGATCATCATGGCGGGTATGGCGTTCTTCGCCACCTTGCAGCGCAACCGCCTCTCCGGCGTGGTCATGGTGGGGCTGACCGGCTACTGCCTGGCCATGATCTTCGTGTTGCACGGCGCACCGGATCTCGCGCTCACACAGGCGCTCGTGGAGACGATCGTCATGGTCGTGTTCATGCTCGTGCTGCGCAAGATGCCCACCGAAGTCGAGCCGCGTAACGACGACAACCGCGTGCGCGCCTGGCTCTCCATCGGCACCGGCGTATCTGTGGTCACCGTCGCCATGACGGCGATGTCCGCGCGCGTGGCAGAACCGATCTCCAAGACAATGCCGGAACTGGCCTACGAGATCGGCCACGGCCGCAACACCGTCAACGTGCTGCTGGTCGACCTGCGCGCGGCCGATACCTTTGGCGAGATCACCGTGCTGGTTATCGCCGCCACAGGCGTGGCCAGCCTCATCTTCGGCACCGGCCGGTTCGACCCGTCGTCGCGACGCCCAACGCTACAAACCACCAAGGCACGCTGGCTCGCCTCCGGCGTGAACGACGAAACGGCCCAGAACCGCTCACTCATGGTCGAGGTGGTCACCCGCCTGCTGTTCCCGTCGATGATGCTGCTGTCCGCCTACTTCTTCTTCTCCGGCCACAACGCGCCAGGCGGCGGATTCGCCGGCGGGCTCGTCGCTGCACTTGCGCTGACGCTGCGCTACCTCGCCGGCGGTCGCAAGGAGATCGAGGCGACGTTGCCGGTGCACCCGGGCAAGGTGCTCGGCGTGGGCATCTTGCTGTCGGCCTCGGCCGCGATTGTGCCCATGTTCTTCGGCTACGCGCCACTGACCACGGACTACGCCACGTTCACGCTGCCGCTGATCGGCGAGTTCGACGTGCCGTCCGCGCTGATCTTCGACGCCGGCGTGTACGTCATCGTCGTCGGCCTGATCATGCACGTGCTCGCCTCCATGGGCGCCCACCTCGACCGCGAGGAGGACACCCGAAAGCAGCGCGCCCGCGACCGCGCCGTGGAACTGCAAGAAAAGAACCGTCGCCGCCGGCGCTGGCAGGAGCGCGAGCGCAAACTGCGCTTCAGCGAGAGGGCGGCGGTGGCGAACAGTGGGTCGTCGATAAGCAAAGGCACGGAGGACTAAATGGAAGCGAACCTGTTCCTGCTCATCGGCTCGGGCGTGCTCATCGCGTGCGGCGTGTACCTCATGCTGGACAAGGTGATGACGCGCATGATTTTGGGCGTGCTGCTCATCGGCAACGGCGCAAACCTGCTTCTGCTGCAAGCCGGCGGCCAAGCAGGCTCCCCGCCGATCCTCGGCCGCGACTCCAAAGCCGCTGCCGACACCGCCGATCCGCTTGCGCAGGCGATGATCCTGACCGCGATTGTGATTTCGATGGCGATGGTGGGCTTCATGCTCGCGCTCGCCTACCGCCAGTACCGCTACCGCACCGACGACGTGGTCGAGCGCGACGAAGAAGACCGCGCCATTGCGGTGCGCCCGACCACCCCGACGGGCGACCGCGACGAAGAGGAAGCGGCCGGCAAGGCGTCCACCTCCGCCTCGTTCGAGGAACCGGTAAAGGGGGCCGACAGTGAGAAGTAGCCTCATCGAACTCGCCGAATGGGCGCTGCCGGCCATGCCGTACCTGACGATCATGCCGATCCTGCTGCCCGTGGTCGCCGCGGCGTTCATCCTGGTGTTCCGGGGCGTGAACCTGCAGCGCACCATCGCGCTGGGCACACTCGCGCTGTTGACGGCAATCTCCGCGTTGATGATCGTCATCGCCGACACCCACGGCATCCAAACCGTGCAGATGGGCGGCTGGGAAGCCCCGATCGGCATCACCCTGGTGGCCGACAGGTTGTCGTCGATCATGTTGTTCGTCTCCTCCATCGTCCTGTTCGCCGTGATGTGGTACGGCATCTCGCAGGGGCTTCGCGACGGCGACGAGGACGACCCCGTCGCCGTATTCCTGCCCATCTATATGCTGCTGACCATGGGCGTGAACCTGTCGTTTCTCGCGGGCGACCTGTTCAACCTGTACGTCGGCTTCGAGGTCTTCCTCGTCGCCTCGTACGTGCTGCTCACCCTGGGCGCGTCCCCGCAGCGCGTGCGCGCCGGCATCGGCTACGTCATGGTGTCCATGGCCTCGTCGATGGTGTTCCTGTTCGCGCTGGCGCTGATCTACGCGTCCACCGGCACGGTGAACATGGCGCAAGCGGGAATCCGCATGGAGGAACTCCCGCTGGGCACCCGCTCGGCGATCTTTGCGACGATCCTCATCGCCTTCGGCATCAAAGCCGCCATATTCCCCCTCGACGCGTGGCTGCCGGACTCCTACCCCACCGCTGCGTCCATCGTGACCGCAGTGTTCGCGGGCCTGTTGACCAAGGTGGGCGTGTACGCGATCATCCGCGTGCGCTCCACCGTGTTCACCGCCGGCGCGCTCGACTCCATGCTCATGTGGGTGGCACTGTTGACCATGATCGTCGGCGTGATGGGCGCGATCGCGCAAAACGACATCAAACGACTCATGTCGTTCACCCTGGTCAGCCACATCGGCTACATGATCTTCGGTGTCGCCCTCGGCTCGGTTGCAGGCTTGTCCGGCGCGATCTTCTACGCGGTGCACCACATTTTGGTGCAGACCTCCCTGTTCCTCGTCGTCGGCCTAGTCGAGCGCCAAGCGGGCTCCGCGCAGCTGCGACGCCTGGGTTCGCTGCTCTACACCGCGCCGGTCATCGGCGTGCTCTATCTCATCCCCGCGCTCAACCTGGGCGGCATCCCGCCGCTGTCCGGCTTCCTGGGCAAGGTCATGCTCATCCAGGCCGGCGCCGTCGACGGCTCGTGGCTGGCGTGGGTCCTCATCGGCGGCGCCGTGGTCACCTCGCTGCTCACGCTCTACGCCATGATGACCGTCTGGTCCAAGGGCTTTCTGCGCGACCGTGCCGACGCCCCCGAAGGCGACGTCGTCCTCGCCCGCCCCTCCAACCTCGCCGAGCGCGGCGAAACCGTGGCCGCCGGCGACCGCGACGACGTCGGCCGCATCCCCGTCGGCATGTTCCTGTCCACCGCGCTGCTGGTCATCGCGTCCACGTCGATCACGTTCCTCGCCGGTCCGATCTCCAACATCACCGACCGCGCCGCCCAATCCGCCAAGGACGTGTCCATCTACCGCAGCGCAGTGCTTATCGACGACCCCGCCAACGCCACACGCAACCCCGCTGGCTTCACCGAACCCGACGAATCCGACGGCGGCCACGACTCGCTGACCAACCGCGATTCCGTACGCCCCACCGCCCCCGTGGAAACCGGTGTGACCACCGAGCGCGTGCCCGCCCCCGTCGACGCCGAATCGAACGAGGTGGATGAGTAAATGCAACCGATCCGTGGCTTCCGCCACCGCTTCCGCCCCGCCTTCGTCGCCTGGCTCACCTTCATGTGGGTACTGCTCATGGGCGAAGTGTCCTGGGGCAACGTCGTCGCCGGCTTCCTGCTGGCCATGCTCATCGTGCTCGCCCTGCCGCTGCCGAAGGTGCCGCGCTCCAGCAACAAAGTCCACTGGCCGCGCCTTATCGGCTTCGTCCTCGAGTGGCTCTGGGACCTCATCCTCGCCTCCGCCAAGGTCGCGTGGCTGTCGCTGCGCCCGGCGCCGCAGCCGAAGAACGCGATCCTGCGCGTGCCTATGCGTGTGAGCAACGAGATGGTGTTCTACCTGGCCACCAGCGCCTACAACCTGCAGCCCGGCGGCACCATCACCGACATCGACCTGGCCAACCGCGAATGGACCATCCACGTCCTCGATGCCGACACCGAAGCCGACATCGAACGCGAGATTGCTAACGTGCAGAAACTGGAGCGCCAAATGATCGGCATCTTCGAAAGCAGGAGCAAATGAGCGACACGATCTACAACATCTTCCTCGCCATAGCCGCCGTCTTCCTCTTCGCCGGCTTCTTCGTCTTCGCCTGGCGCGTCATCGTCGGCCCTGACTCCATGGACCGGGTGCTGGCCAACGACGGCATCACCGCCTCCCTGCAGTGCGCGCTCGCGCTCTACATCTGCTGGACGCTCGACACCACTGTGGTCAACGTCATGATGGTCATCGCCATGCTCGGCTTCATCGCGTCCCTGTCCGTCGCCCGCTTCCGCAAGAGGGATGGTTCCCTATGATCGCCGACATCATCTCACTGATCTTCATCCTGCCCGGCGCGTTCATGGTGTTCTCCGCCGCCGTTGGCGCCGCCCGCTTCAACTCCACACTCGCGCGCGTGCACGCCATCACCAAACCCCAGACCACCGGGTTGGTGCTGCTCATGACCGGCACGATCATCCGCGTCACCACCGCCGAGCGCTTCGGTGTGCACGAAAAAGGCGACATCGGCATGATGGTGCTGCTCGTCATCTTCGCCCTGATGACCAACCCGGTCACCGGCCAGCGCCTCGGCCGCATCGCGCGACGCGAGGGCCTCTACGGCGGCGAGGAGCAACTCACCCGCAACGACCGGCCCGCGAGCTACCACCCGCGCCGCATCAACCCCAACAAGCCCACCGAGGTGGAACGCCCGACCTAGATGGTCAGCTCCCACATCTCGTCGCAAGTCGCGTCGACGACATCCTTCCAGTCGCCGGTGCGCTCGTAGATCGCGCGCTGACGCTCATACCCCGCGCCGCGCTCCGCAATCTCGCCGACCAGCAGCAGCTCGTCGACGCAGCCTAAGTCTTCGGCCACGGGCATGAGTTCGTCGATAAGCAATGTGAGCTCGTTTTTAATCCAGTCCTCGTCCGTGTCGCGGCTCGTGATCACCAGCGCGTCCATGCCGTAGCGCGCGCCGCGCCACTTGTTCTCCGCGACGTGCCACTGCTGCAGCGTGGGCAGTTCGTCGCCGCGCTCGAGCATGCGGTCGTAGTGCACAACCAGGCAGTGCGTGAGCGCGACGACGGCCGCCAACTCGCGCAAGTTACTCGTCGCGTCCGAGATGCGGACCTCGATCGTGCCCCACTTCGCGGCCGGGCGGACGTCGAAATGCATCGAGCCCGTGTGGTTGATCACGCCGGAGGTCTGTTGGTCGCGCATAAAACCGACCCACTCGTCCCAATCCTGGAACTGGTACGGCATGCCCGCAGTGGGAAGTTGCTGGTAGAGCATCGTGCGGTTCGACGCGTAACTCGTATCGATGCCATCCCACCCCGGACTCGACGCACTAATGGCGAGCAGGTGCGGGTACTTCGTCATCACCGCGTTGATGATCGGCCACACCTTGTCCTCGTGGCTGATGCCGACATGGCAGTGTATGCCCCACAGCAGCATGTGCTGGCCCCAGTACTGGGTGCGGTTCACGATCTCCTGGTACGTGTTCTTCGGGCTCAGCGGGTTCGTGCGGAAATCCGAAAAAGGATGGCCGCCACTTGCCCAGAGTTTGAGGCCCATCTCGTCCGTGACCTCTTTGATCGCGTCAAGGTCCTTTTGCAGCGCCGCGATCGCATCCTTGGTGTTCGTGCAGATCGGCGTGACCAACTCGATGGTGTTCTTCAGAAACTCCGGCTCCAAGTGGACGTCCGGGTTGCGTTTCTGCACCTCGTCGATGACCTCGGCCGCGCGCGGCACCAGGTCGCGCGTTTCCGGGTCGACGAGACAAATTTCCCACTCCACGCCGAGGGTGGGGGCTGCCGACCTGGCGAAATCACGAAACGGATCCATAAGCGCCCAGCCTATCCCGTTCCGGCGCCTGCGTTGCTACGTCGGCGGGGTTTTTATGCGGTTTCGGGTCCGCGGCCCATGCAAATGGCGCATCCTGCATGGCGCATTTCGCCGCTTATCGACGAAATGTACCGTCCAGAATGCGCCATCCAGGCCGTGATGGGCGGTGCCGGGCTCCTCTGTGCCCCAGATGTAGAGAATGCAACGTAGAAAACGCCTGTTTTTGGCCATTCTCCGCGTTGCATTCTCTACATCTGTGCGGTGCCGGCGCGATGCCGGTCTAAAACTAGCCGGCGAGCACCACCGCGACCGCGCTGCGGTTGTTCGCGGCCTGCTCCGGCAGGCTCACAGCACCCTCCGGGATGTCGTTCTTCGCACGCGCGGTGCCACCGACGCGACGGGCGATGTCGGCCGCGACCTGCTCGGCGCCCGGGGTGGCCGGGTCGAAGAAGACGTAGGTCTCCGGGAACACGCCGTACTGCTGCTCCGGCATGTTCATCGCCGCGGCGTCCGGCGACTGATTAGCCACCCGGAACTGCCCCTGGAGCTGGTCGGCGGTGCGGCTAGCCAGGTCGGCGACGCCGGAGTTGTTGTAGACGAACACCTCAGCGTTGCCGCTGTTGAGCTGCGCGCCCTGCGGTGCCGGTGCAGCCGGAGCCGGAGCCTGAGCGTCGCCGTCCCGCGCATTGTCGTCCTGCGCGTTCGGGTCGCGCGGTGCGGTCTCGGACGCCGGCGCGTTCGGGTCGCGCGGTGCGGTCTCGGACGCCGGCGCGTTCGGGTCCTGCGACGCGCCGGCCTGACCTTCCTGCTGCTGACCATCGGCCTGAGCCGGGGATGGGGCGACGACCTCGGTGGACGTGGAGGTCTCGGTGGAGGCGGCGTTATCTGCGGCGTTGTCGTCGCCGCCCTTCTGCGTCATCGCCCACAGTGCCCAAAGCAGGAGCAGGGCGGCGACGGCAATAAGGATCATGGCGAGGCCGCGACGGGGCAGGCCGCCCGCGGCGGCACCGGAACCAGCACCAGCGGCGACGGCGGTGGAGCCGCGGCGCTCCGTCTCCTCGGCTGGGGCATTGATGTAGTTACCGTCGACGTAATCGGAGCCCTCGTCGTAGTCGGGCTCGATGTAGTCGGCGTCGTCGTCGCGGCGGTGGGCGCCGCGGTAATCCTCGGGCTCGTCGACGATTTCGGCGTCGAGCGGCTCGTCGTAACGCGCGCTGTCGGTGGAGTCGTAATCGAAGGGTTCGTTGCCATCCTGGTCTCTAGTCACATCGGCAACTCTAACCACAGGAAGTTACAAAGGTGGGGCAACACACCGTGTTAGGCGTCGCGAAGCCTCTGCAGCCGGCGCACGAGTTGGGGCTCGGCCGCAAGCGCCTCCGAGTTGTCCAGGAGGATGTTTAGGCGCTGGTAGTAGCGGATCGGCGACATGCCCAGTTCGGTGCGGATGGCGTCCTCGCGGGCACCGAGCGAACGCGGGGCTCGGGCGGCGAAGCGGAGCACGGCGAGGTCGGTGTCGGTAAGCATGCCTAATATATTGGCATGACCATCCGACCCATCGTTATCCACGGCGACCCTGTGCTGCACGAACCGACCAAGGAAGTCACCCAGCCAGTCGAGGAGCTCCAGGAGCTCATCGCCGACATGCACGAGACCATGGACGCGGCCAACGGTGTCGGCCTCGCCGCGAACCAGATCGGCGTGCCGCTGCGCCTGTTCGTCTACCACTGCCCCGACGGCGACGAGATGCGCCGCGGCACCGTGATCAACCCGGTGCTGGAGACCTCCGAGATCCCGAAGACCATGCCCGCCGACGACGGCAGCGAGGAGGAAGGCTGCCTGTCCGTGCCGGGCTACGGCTGGCCGACCGGCCGCGCGGACTGGGCGAAGGTGACCGGGCTGGACGAGAACGGCAACCCGATCGAGGTCGAGGGCACCGGCTTTTTCGCCCGCTGTCTGCAGCACGAGACCGGCCACCTCGACGGCTATCTCTACACCGACGTGCTCACCGGCCGGTTTAAGAAGGAAGCCAAACGCGTGATCCGCGACAACGGCTGGAAGGAAGCCGGCAACACCTGGATGCCGGGCGAGGACGAGGACCCGTTCGGCCACTAGTTCGCGCTATGATGCGTGGGACTGTCTATTTTTCCGGAGGCCCCCATGCGCATCACCGCTGCCATCGCCGCGACGGCGCTCACGCTGACCACCCCCGCAGCGCCTGAAAGCGAGCTCGAAGCGTTGCTTGACGACGTCACCGCCACCCGCACCACCTCCCTCGACGCCCTCGAGGACGCCGACGGTGACGACGAGGTCCGCGAGATCCTCACCGAGTGGCGCAAAGACCTCATCGACGCCGCCGACACCGTCGCCGACCTGCGCGAAGACGCCGGCGAGCTGACCGAGGACGAGGAAGCGGAGTTCGACGACGCCGCCGACGCCATCAAGGCAGAGCGCGCCGGCGTGCGCAAACTCCGCGCGGAGCTGTTGCTTGACGACGACACCGTGGTCGTCCCCACCGCCGCCGAGGAACTCTCCGGCCTCTACGGCACCACCTTCTTCGACGCCCTAGAGCGCTCGGAGGACGGCGACGTGCGCATCGTCTACGCCATCCCGGGCGCGGACACCACTACCACCGAGCCGACCGTGACCGCCGAGCCGACCCCGGCTGCCACCAACCTGCGCCTGCGCGCCGAGCGCATGCAGGAAACCACCACAGAAACCTCCACCGAGTCGAGCCCGTCGAGCAGCGAGTCCAGCACCGAGACCTCCCCGACGGAGACGACGGAGTCATCCACAACTACCTCCTCCTCATCCCCTTCGACCACTTCCTCCAGCTCGACTGCCCCGTCGATCATGCAGAACCGCACCACGTCGGCGACGTCGACGACGAGTAAGAGCACGACGCGCTCGTCGTCAAGCACGTCGCGCACCACCACGACGAGCAACGAACGCGACGACGACCTCGCCGACACCGGCACCCCGATGCGCGGCCTGATTGGGCTGGGCGCGCTGGCGCTGCTGGCCGGCGTCGCGTTCCTGCTGCCGGGTTCCCGCGCGGCGCGCCGCTAAACCGTGTCGCGCATTTTCCGCTCGGACGACGTGGTGGTCGGCGACCGCGTCGTGGTCCGGCAACGCCGCGGCGAGCACGCTAGCGACATCGTCGGCCACGTCGTCTCCCTCGACCCGCTGGTGGTGCGCCCGCAGGAGGTCGGCGGCTTCCCGTCGTCCAAGGAGGCGATCCGGGTGGACAACGTGCACATCATCAAAAAACTGTCCGCCCGCACCGTCCGCAACTCCGAAATCCGCTCGCTCGAGCGCAAGCTTGCCGATGACCTCCCCACCACCGATGAAGCCTGGGCCGAAGGCTGGCTGATGCGCACCGGCGACACCGACGAGGCGAACTCCGCGGTCCCGCTGGGGCCCTCCGCGGGCCTGCAACCGGTGCCGATCGACACCATCCGCGCGTTCTACCGCGAGCGGAACCTGCCAGTGCGGCTGCTGATCCCGGAGCGCATCGGCAAGCCGGCGCTGAAGCTTCTCGACGACACGTGGACACTCGCCGAAGAACAAATCGCTTGGGTGGACGGGGGCCGGTACGGGGTGTCGTCGCTAAGCGAACTGCCTGGTGGCGCACTCGAACACCACCGTCGGCGGCTGGCGCTAGGCTAGGCGCATGCGAATCGCCACCTGGAACGTGAACTCCGTGCGCACCCGCGCGGAACGCATCGCCGCATTCCTGGAGCGCAACGACGTGGACGTGCTCGCGATGCAGGAAACCAAAACCGCGGACGCGAAATTCCCCTACGCCACCTTCGAAACCGCAGGCTACGAGGTCGCGCACGTGGGGGTCAGCCAGTGGAACGGGGTGGCCATCGCCTCGCGGGTGGGCCTGGCCAACGTGCGCGATGCCTTCGACCGCCAGCCCGAGTTTGCGAAGAAAGGCACACCGGAGGTGGAGGCGCGCGCCGTCGGCGCCAACTGCGGCGGGGTCGAGGTGTGGAGCCTCTACGTGCCCAACGGCCGCGAAATCGGCGACCCGCACTACGACTACAAACTGCAGTTCCTCTGGTCGCTCGCCGACACCGTCCGCCCCGGCGGCATGCAGGTTTTCATGGGCGACTTCAACGTCGCACCGCGCGACCAGGATGTGTGGGACGTCTCCTGGTTCGAAGGCAAAACGCATGTCACCGAACCCGAGCGAGCCGCGTTCCAGATGCTGCTCGAGGCCGGCCTGTACGAAATCGAACACGACTCGCAGTACACCTTCTGGGACTACAAATCCATGCGCTTCCAGCACAACGAAGGCATGCTCATCGACTTCCAGCTCGCCACCGCCCCCATGCGCGACCTGGTGCAACAGGCCTGGGTGGACATCGACGAGCGCCGCGGCAAAGGCGCCTCCGACCACGCGCCCGTGATCGTGGACTACGACACCCGCGGCCTGGCCTACGACGAGGTGCGATGAACTTCGACCTGTCCTGGTGGCAGTTCGCGGCCATGCTCGTGGACTACACCATCAAATTCATCATGATCGGTGTGGTGCCGGGCGGGCGCAAGCCGTCGTCTGCAAACGCGTGGCTGCTGCTCATCCTCCTGCTGCCGTTCGTCGGCCTGCCGCTATACCTGCTCATGGGCTCGACGTTCGTGTCGCGGCGCCGCCACCGCATCCAAGTCGAGGCGCGCCGCAACATCGACGACATCAACCTCGGCGTGCCCGACCTCACCGCCGGCCTGCCTGCCGAAACTGCCGCGGTGGTCCGTCTCAACCGCGCACTGACCGGCTACCCCGCCGTCCCTGGCGACGTGCGCGCCCTGTGGACCGACTACCGCAAAACGATGCACCGCATCGCATCGCTTATCGACGACGCCACCACCACCGTCAACATCGAAATCTACGCCGTCGCCTGGGACGACACCACCGACGTGGTCTTCCAAGCCATCGAACGCGCCGTCGCCCGTGGCGTGCACGTGCGCCTCCTGTTCGACCACATCGGCTCCCAGAAATACCCCGGCTTTCGGCGTCTGAAAAAGCGGCTCACCGACATCGGCGTGGACTGGCACATGATGCTGCCGCTCGACCCGCTGCACGGCCGCTGGCGACGCCCCGACCTGCGCAACCACCGCAAACTCGTCGTCGTCGATTCGCGTGTGGCATTTCTGGGCTCCTTCAACCTCATCGACCGCGGCTACCTCATCCGCCGCCACGTGCGCGCCGGCCGTCAATGGGTCGACGCCTTCGTGGAATTGGAAGGGTCCATCGTGGCGTCGACCGAGTCCATGTTTGCGGTGGACTGGTACACGGAATCTGGGGAGGTGATTGCGCAGCGGGCGGTTGAGGGGTCGTCGGCAAGCGCTAATGTGCTCCAACTCGTCCCCTCGGGCCCCGGGTACTTCACCGAGCCGAACCTGCGCATGTTCGTGTCCATGATCCACAACGCCAAAGAGCGCATCACGCTGTGCTCGCCGTACTTCGTGCCCGAGGAATCGCTTCTCGAGGCCATCACCTCCGCCTGTTACCGCGGCGTACGCGTCGACCTGCTCGTCTCCGCCAAATCCGACCAATTCATGGTCCACCACGCGCAATCCGCCTACTACGAGCAACTTTTGAAAGCCGGCGTGCGCATCTGGGAGTTCCCCGCGCCGTTCGTGCTGCACACGAAGTTCATGCTTATCGACGACCACCTGCCCACCTCCGTCGCCGTCGTCGGCTCCTCCAACATGGACATCCGTTCCTTCACCCTGAACTACGAATCGTCCCTGTTCGTCGCCTCTGGGTCGCTGTTGTCGATGCTGTCTGCGCTGGGTGCGCGCTATCTGGCCGTCTCGCGCGAGTTGACGCTGGAGCGGTGGGCGCAACGGCCCTGGTACCGGCGCTACATTGACAACGTGCTGAAACTGACCTCGGCCCTGCAGTAGGGGTGGCGCTGACGGTGTCCCTGCCCTTGCCTCCCGGTGCCCGCGTTCCCCGTGTGCCCGCGCCACACCAGCCCCTCCAGCCCCACCCGTGTTCCTGTACCGCCAAATGGCGCATTGTGGGTGGCGCATTTCGGCTCAAATCGACCAAATGCGCCATCCACAATGCGCCATCTATGCCCAAACACTCACCAGGGAGGCAGCGCCGGGACCGATACCGGCCCCGTCATCTCAGACTTCTTCTTCGCATTCACAATCCGTCGCAGCACTTCCGTCTCACCCATATTCATCTCCTTGGGGGTGATGCGAATGATCCAGTACCCCATCTCACGCAGACGATTTTCGCGCTCGATGTGCTTAAGCGCTGCGTCCGGGTTGTCTTTAAACTTCGCTCGGCCGTCGATCTCAATAATCAAGGTTCCCCAGAGCAAATCCACCCTGTACGGTCCGATACGCATTTGTTCTTGCGGAAAGATGCCGTTCCGGTTGAGGAGCTGCCTCACCAGTGATTCATATGGAGACTCCGCAAGGGTCGAAGACCCCTCGAGCGCATGACGAGCGTTTTCAATCCCCCGTTTGCCCACAAGTCTGTGGACCGTCTCCTCCAACTCCGTCCGGATTTGCGCTTCAAGGAACGGCGGTTGGTTGTAGAAGAGGCTGTCCATCGCAACGATTCCCTCTTTCACGCCGTGCCATCGCGCGATATCGACCGCGGTACGCACCGGCCTGGTGACGCTGACCTCGCCCTGGTCGCCGAGCGTGTCGATGTCTATCTCTGAAAGCGTCATCCGCCGGTATGCCACACCTGGAGCCCGCTGTGAATGCCGAGGCACCCGGCTTTTCGGGTTTGCCAGCTCGATGTCGTACGACGACGGAACCACCCAAAGTCCCGTCACTGTCGCAGCTGCCCGGCCGACGAGAACGGACGTGTACGTCGACGCCCCCACCGCCCAACACCGCAGGAATTGCTGTTCGTGGGGCGCTAACTGCCCCCACTGATCTCTAGGAACAAAGCGTGTCGACGATAACTTCACGCACACCTGCTCCGCAGCCTTCCCCCGGCCCACCAATGTTCCAACTAAAGTTTTTCGGTCCATGTTGCCCCCTCCCCCGAGACGGTCACGATTGTATCCCTGCGTGAGCCACTGCGCTGGTTGATAAAAGCTAGATGGCGCATCCTACATGGCACATTTCAGCAAAACATGCCGAAATGTACCGTGCAGAATGCGCCATCCAGGCTGCAAACGCCCCCAAAAACCACCTACGCGTCGCGCGCCTCCAGCGAGACCACGCCGGCGATCCACACCCCCACGGCCCACACTGCGAAGATGAGCAGGGACACGCCGAGGCCCCAATGCTGGGTCGGCTGGTTGGCCATAAACGCCATGAGGTTGCCAAATGGTAGGAACTTGGCCACGTCGGCGCCGAAGCGAGGAATGAGGCCGACGACGGTTTCGACGAGCAGCATCAGGCCCATCGCGATGACGATCACGCCGGAGGTGTTGCGCACGAGCCAGCCGAGGCCCTGGGTGAACATGGTGATCAGCGCCATGCCGAGGGGGACGGCCCACAGTGCGCGCTGAGAGGCGGCGTTCGAGGGCCAGTTGGCGGGGACGGAGGCGGTGAGGTCGCCAAGCACGAACGCGGCGACGAGTCCGAGCAGCGAGACAACGGCGGCGAGGACGGCCCCGAGCAGGAGTTTCGCCAGCGCCACCCGCCAGCGCTTGGGGGCGACGCGGAAGTTGGTGGCCGGGATGCCGAAGCGGTATTCGGTGGTCACGGTCATCGCAGCTTGCACGATGACGACGATGCCCACGGTCAGGCCCACGGACGCGACAACGGTCAGCGGCGCGTACGGCATGCCACTAATCCGCGAGGTGTATCCGAACAGCAGGCCGTACAGGGCGGAGAAGGCGATGATGAGCCCGGAGGTCCACCAGAAGGAGGCGGTGGTGCGCAGTTTGGTCCATTCGGCCGAGATGAGGTTAAGCATTGGGCACCTCCGCGGATACGTATTGGGCTTGGTCTTCGGTGGTTTGCATGTAGGCCTCCTCGAGTGAGGCGCGGCGCTCGGTAAGTTCGGCGAGCTGCACGCCGGCGTTGAAGGCGAGGGCGCCGATGGCGTCGGAGGAGCGGTCCGGGATTTCGAAGGCGGGGCGGCCCTCACTATCGACGACACGCTGGTAGGCCACCCCACCCAGCGCTGCTTCGAGCGCCTGGGGGTCAACCGCGCGCACGACGGTGGTCACGCCGGAGTTTTCGCGGATGAACTCGGCGACGGAGGTGTCGGCGACGAGGCGGCCGCGGCCGATGATGATGAGGTTTTCGGCCGTTTGCGCCATCTCGGCGAGCAGGTGCGAGGACACCAGCACGGTGCGCCCCTCGGCGGCCAGCGACTGGAGCAGGCCGCGCACCCAGCGGATGCCGGCGGGGTCGAGGCCGTTGACGGGCTCGTCGAGGATCAGGTATTCGGGGTCGCCAAGCAGCGCACCGGCGATGCCGAGGCGCTGGCCCATGCCGAGGGAGAAGCCGCCGACGCGTTTGCCTGCGACGTCGGTGAGGCCGACGAGGTCGAGGACTTCGTCGACACGCGAGCGCGGGATGCCGGCGGCCTGGGCCTGCCACAGCAGCGACGCGCGGGCGGAGCGGTTCGGGTGCACGCCCTTGGCGTCGAGCAGGGCCCCGACTTTTCGGGTGGGGTTGGGGATGTCGCGGTAGGCGGTGCCGTCGATAAGCGAGTGGCCCGCGGTGGGCTTATCCAGGCCCAGGATCATGCGCATGGTGGTGGATTTACCTGCGCCGTTGGGGCCGAGAAAACCGGTGACCACGCCGGGTTTGACCGTGAACGTGAGGTCATCGACGGCTTGGACGGGTCCGTACCGTTTGGTCAGTCCTTGGACTTCAATCATGCGGTTCAGTATGCACCATCGCGCGGGCGAGCACCGTGTCCAGCGAGGCGGCGAAGGCGGGGTGCAGCGCGAAGGACGGCAGTGAATCCAGGGGGACCCAGCGCAGTTCTTCGGATTCTTCGTTGGCGGTGACGGCCAGGGGTTCGTCGCAAAGCGCGATGACCGTGGTGTAGGTCCAACTCGGGAACTCGGTGGAGACGAACGTGTCGACGACCGTGACCGAAGCGGGGTCGATGGCGCACTCCTCCACTGACTCGCGAAGCGCCGTCGTAGCAGGAGTTTCGTGCGAATCGATCGCGCCGCCGGGGATGCCCCACGTGCCGCCCTGGGCGGTCCAGGTGGCGCGGTGCTGCAGGAGCACGCGGGCGGAAGTGCCGGACCCGGCGATGAGAAAGAGGCCGGCGGCCCCGTGAACGCCCCAGAGTTTCGTGCCGTTGGGTGCTGTGACCCAGCCGTTTCCGTCGCCAAGCATGCCCCTACTGTAGGTCGTAGCGGTTATTATTGCGGAATGGTGCGGGCGCTGGAGACGACGAGCGAGGATGCCTGGCTCGACGAGCTCGAGCCGCGACAGCATCGCGCCCGTTTGTCCGACAGGCTGCAGGGCAGGCTCGCGCGCCCGGTGCACATGGGCCGGCGCGGCAAGGCGTTTTTGGAGACCACCCCCGGAAAACTCATCGCGATGATGGTGGTTCTAACAATGTCGCTGCTCGCGGCGGGCATGTCGATGAGCCAGTCGATGTCCATGCGCAACCAGTCGCTGGACACGGTGCTCAACGCCACGGAGCCGATGAGCGCGGCGGCGCACCTGCTGTCCACATCGCTGCTGCGCGCGGACACCATCGCCGCCGGGTCGTTCGTGCAGGCGGGGCCGCTGTCGGAGGAGGACATGCGCACCTACACTGCGGCGATCGACCAGGCGGCCAGCTCCGCCTCCGAGATTTACAAGGGCGCGGTGGAGGCGGATTCGGCCACGAGCGACCGCATTGAGGAGCTGGTGGTCAACATCCAGCGCGACCTGCCGGTGTACTCGGCACTCAACGCGCGCGCCCAGGTGAATCAGCGCATGGGCAACCCGGTAGGCGTGGCGTACATGTCGCAGGCCAGCGGCATTATGCGCACCCGCATGTTGGACGCGGCGCAGGAGGTCAACGATCTGACCCGCCAGGACGTCGCCGACGAGATGCGCCGCCTGTCGCAGCCGCAGTGGTTCACGCTGTCGGGGCTGCTGGCGGCGCTGGCGTTTTTGGGCCTGGCGCAGTGGTGGTTGTGGTTGACGTTCCGCCGCCGCCTCAACCGGGGGTTCCTCGCCGCCACGCTGGCGGTGGTTGTGGCGGTCACGTGGGCGGGGGTGTCCAACTTCCAGTCGTGGCGCTCCGGCTCGGTGGATTACGAGCGTGCGGCGCAGCCGTGGGAGGAGCTCACCGCGGCGCGTATCGACGCCTTGGAGACCCGCACCGACGAAACCTTCGCCCTGCTACGCCGCGAGACGGTGTCGCACTCCATCCGCGACTTCGAGGACACGTACGCCTCCGTCGCCGGGGCGGCCGGCACCGCGCAGGGCTACGGCATGAGCCAACCGCTTATCGACGACACCCGCACCCACTTAAACGCCTGGTCAAACGAACACGCCGAACTTGTCTCCGCGCTGAACACCGGCAGCTACGACCAGGCGGCGGCGTTGCTGGGCTCGCGTGGGGCGTCAGGCGGCGAGGCGTCCTTCCGCGGGCTGGATGCGAAGTTGGCGGAGTTGATTGCGTCGTCGCGCGAGTCGACCCGGCTCTACATTGCGGAGTCGTTGGATGCGACCCGGCGCGTCTCGGCGGCGGTGGCGTTGCTGTCGCTGTTGGCCGTGGTGGCGATTTGGTGGGGTATCCGCCGCAGGTTGGGTGAGTATCTGTGAAACGACTTTTAGCTGCGGTAATGGCGCTCACGCTCACCTCCTGCGCCGCCCCGGATGATGCGGAGACGCGGGTGTCGGCGACGATTGCCACCCCCTGGCCGACCCGCGAGATGGTGCCGTTGCCGCCCGGCGCGCAGTTGGACCCGGCGGCCGGCCCGCCGGAGGACCCGTTCACCCCGCGGGAGCTGGATTGGGCAGGCTCGATCAACCCCCGCGGGGAGAGTGCCGAAGAGTCGACGCCGAACCTGGATCGGATCCGCCAGCGTGGCCGGTTGATTGTGGGCATTGACCAGTCGTTGTACCTGTTGTCGTTCCGCGACACCGCGAGCGGCCAGTTGCAGGGCTTGGAGGTGGATTTGGCGCATGCGATCGCCAACGACATCTTCGGTGGGGAGGACGACGCCCAGGTGGATTTCCGCTTTGTCGATTCGGCGACGCGTACCGAGGCGCTGAATTCCGGGGAGGTGGACGTAATCATCCGCACGATGTCGATCACGCCGGAGCGCGCCGAGAAGATCGAGTTTTCCACTCCGTACCTGACGTCGCGGGTGCGGGTGATGGTGCCGAATGACCGGGGCATCGATTCGATCGCCTCGTTGAAGGACCACACGGTGTGCATCGTCGACGGCACGAACCTGCTGCGAATCGCCCAGACCTACGCGGCGGAGTCCGATATTTTGCGCACCCGCTCCTGGTCGGATTGCCTGTTGGCCACGCAGCAGTTCCGGGCGGACGCGATTGTTGCCGACGACGCCATCCTCGCCGGTCTCGCCGCCCAGGACCCGTACGCGCGGATCTTGTCGGGTTCGTTCGCCACCCAGTACTACGGTGTGGGCATCCAGAAGGGCCACGACGACCTGGTCCGCCAGGTCAACAGCACGCTCGAGCGGATGCGAAACGACGGGAGCTGGAGCGCGCTTTACGACGAATGGCTCGGCGGGTCCATCGCAGAATCGTCTCCGCCGCCGCTGCGGTACCGGAAGGAGGAATCCGATGGCTGACGATAAGGACCAGCCCACCGAGGCGGTCGCCTTCGATCCGTTCGCGGACGATGATGACGACGCCCCTGGCACCGAAGCGGTCGCCTTCGACCCGTTTGCCGACGATGACGACAACGAGGACTCCGACGCCGCGTACGCCGGCCTCGGCGAAATGGCCGGGCTGCTCAAAGACCTGGACAAGTTGCGGAAAGGGTCGGGGCGGGAAGATACGTCGCAACGCTCCCGCCAACTCGCGCTGGATACCTTCCGCGAGCGCCGCGGCACCAGGCGCGCGAGCCGCATCATCGCCGACGGCATGGTGGAGCTGCCATGGGTGGAGCCGACAGAGCCGAAGGATGCGCTGATCGACCCAGAGCCGGCGGTGGTGAACAAGGGCATTGCGCCGCCAGTGCTGCACCCGGGCGACATCGTGGCCAGCCAGTACGAGATCACCGGCGTGATCGCGCACGGCGGCATGGGCTGGATCTACCTCGCCCAGGACCACCACGTGGCCGGGCGCATGGTGGTGCTCAAGGGCCTGCACTCCACCGACAACCCGGACGAGGCGGCGGCTGCTGCGGCGGAGCGCGAGTTCCTCGCCGACATCACCCACCCGGGGATCGTGAAGATTTTCAACTTCATCGACGACCCGCGCGTGCCCGGCGGCTTCACCGTCATGGAGTACGTCGGTGGGCCGTCGCTTCGGGCGAGGCGGAATTCGTCGTCAAGCAATGTGCTCGAGCCGGACGTGGCCATCGCGTACATCCTCGAGGTGCTGCCCGCGCTGGACTACCTGCACTCGCGCGGGGTGGTGTACAACGACCTGAAGCCGGACAACGTGATTGTCACCGAGGACCAGGTCAAACTCATCGACATGGGTGCGGTCTCCGGCATCGGCGCCTACGGGTTCATCTACGGCACGAAGGGGTTCCAGGCGCCCGAGGTGGCCACAGAAGGCCCGTCGATCGCCTCCGACGTGTACACGGTGGGGCGCACGCTGGGCTCGCTGGTGGTGGACTTGCCTGACGACGACATCCCCACCCCCACCGACGAGCCCCTCTTCCGCCAGTACACCTCCCTGTACCGCCTGATCAAGCGTTGCTGCGACCCGGATCCCGCCCGCCGCTTCAACTCGATGGGCGAGCTGGAAAGCCAGCTGCTCGGCGTGCTGCGCGAAATCGTCGCCGTGCGCGACGGCCGCACATTCCCAGCGCAGCACTCGCTGTTCTCCCCGCAGCGCACCACCTTCGGCACCAAGCACCTTGTGTTCCGCACCGACCAGCTCATTGACGGCATCGCCCGCTCCGTCGGCATTACCCCACAGGAAGTCGTCGCCGCACTCCCCTCGCCGCTGGTCAACCACGACGACGTCGGCGCCGCCATGCTGCAGGGCTCCTCCTACGCCGAGCCGCGCGAGACGCTGGAAACGCTGCGCCAGGCGATGACCACCCCGCAGTACGAGCACTCCGTGGAAATCCCGTTCGGCGTCGTGCGAACCATGATCGACCTCGGCCTGACCAGCCAGGCCCGCTCCTGGCTGCTCACGCTTCGCGAGCGCTTCGGCGGCACGTGGCGCTTCGCATGGTACTCAGGTGTCGTGGAAACGCTGCTCGGCGATTTCCGCACCGCCACCGCATCCTTTTCCGAGGTGCTCAACCACCTGCCCGGCGAGGCTGCCCCCAAACTCGCACTCGCCGCCGTGAGTGAATTGACGCTGCAGGAGCAGGGCCTGCAGGAGCAATCGCTTCTCGACGACACCCTCGCCCGGTCCTTCACCACCCTCGACCAACGCCTCTTCGACATCCCCACCGCCTGCCTGCAGGACATGATCGACACAGGCCAGATGGATGCCGAATGGACCATGCGCTCGCTCGAGCCGCAGGCGTTGCGCTTCCACGCCATCCGCCTCTACGCCCTGGTGTGGCTGACCAACCCCACCACTGTGTCGTCGGCCTTCGGCCTGGCGCGCATGCTGATGCGGGAAGGTCAAGTCTCGCTCGCCCTCGGTGCCCTAGACAAGGTGCCGAACGCCTCGCGGCACTCCCGCATGGCGCAGCTGACTGCCGTGCTCTGCCTGGTCAATCCGTCCGCAGGGTCCTTCGACCCCACCGAGGAGCAGATTCGCGAGGCCGCCCACCGCCTGGACCAGATCCCCTCCACCGAGCCGCGGTTCCTGCAGATCAAGACGGTGGTCCTCGACGCCGGGCTGAACTTCTTGCTGGCCCACCGTGCATCTTCCAGCGCGGCACTGTTCGAATACCCCTTCACCATCCGCGGGCTGCGCCGGGGGCTGGCGCTCACGCTTCGCGCCCAGGCCCGCGTCGCTCCGTACGCGCAGCACCGCTACGCGCTGGTAGACATGGCCAACAAGGTGCGGCCCGCGACCTGGTTCTAGGGGCGAAATGCCAAATGGCGCATTCTGCATGGCACATTTCGTCGATTAGGCGTGAAATGTACCGTGCAGAATGCGCCATCTAGGCGACTAGCGCGAGTGGTTAGCCCATCGTTGCCGCTGCAGCGCCGCCAAGGCCCACCAGCGCGAGGATCGCGATGATGATGCCGACGATCGCGCCGACGTTGCCACCGCCGCCAGCTTTAGCTCCGGTCTGGTTACCGGTGGTGTCACCTCGCTGGGCGGCCGGCTTGTTCGCGCTCGGCTCCGGCGTCGGCTTGAACTCGGTGACCGCAGTGTTACGGCCCCCCGGCTGCGACGGCTGCTGGGTCGCGGTCGGGATCGGCGCCGCCTTGGACAGGGTCGGGGCCGCCGGGTCCTTCTTGGCCACAGTGTCCTTTGCGTCGGCAAGCAACGGCGATTTCTTCGCCTCGAGCTCCTTGACCAGCTTGTCCATGTCCTGGGTGGTGTAGTTCAGCACGGAGAAGTCGATCGTCTGGTCCTCGACCAGCTTGCCTTCCTCGTTGTACACGCGGAACTGCACCGGCATGGTGGAGCCGGTGTAGCCGGCGGTGTTAGCGATCGGCACCTCGACCGGGAGCTTCGAGTACTCGGTGATCGCACCCTCGACCGGGTATTCCTTGCGGAACTTGCCGCCCGGGTAGTTCACCTGGAGCGTGAACTTGTGCAGGTCGATGCCCACGTTGGCCAGCTCGATGTTGACCTTCGAATCCGAACGGTTGGCGATGATGACGTTCTTCTTTTCGTTCATCACACGCAAGCCGGCCTTGCCGTTGTTCTGCTCAGCGGCCATGACCTCGAGGTCGCGCACGGTCGGGTTCTTCTTACCCAGGGTCTCGAGCGACTGCTCGTCCACACCAGTGCTGCCGTCGGCCTTCTTGATCTCGCCGTTGACCAGATCCAGGTTCTGCCAGTCGGCCTTGATGTCATAGGCGCCCGTGTAGCAGTTGCTGGTGCCGTTCAGGCAAGCCTGCGGGGTGGCCACGTTGTCGGAGGAAGATGAGTCCTTGTCCGAGTAGTCGAAGTGGCTGAACTGGTACAGGTAGTTCATCACCGAGACGTACTTCGGCACATAGGCGCTGTTCGGCTTTTCCACACTGGACGCGCCGGAGTGCGTCAGGCCGAGGTTGTGGCCGAACTCGTGCAGGATGGTGTTGCGCACCTGGTTCTGCGAGGTCATCAGGTAGTTCTTGGCCACGTAGAAGGCGCCGTCGGAGACCAGTGCGTTACCGGAGGACAGGTTGCCGCGATCCTGCATGTCGCCGATCACGCCGACGCGGAACACGCTCTGGCGCGGGCCGAGCAGATTCCTGCGGTCGCTCAACAGGCGGATACCGGGGACTTCGCCGTCGAAGTAGTACGGCGCGTAGTCCACGGTCTGGCCACCATGGCGCTCGATGCCGGGGATGTTGCTGTAGTAGGCGCCGGCGTCGATGTGCAGGTTGTAGCCCTTCTTGTCAAAGAGGTCCACAAGGTCGTTCAGCGTCTCACGCGACGGGCGGTACACGTTCGTGTTCGCGCGGGAGCACTCGAGGAAGCGCTCGAAGTCGGCTTCGGTCGGCGCGAAGTCGCGCTTTTCGGAGCAGCCGTTGGTCTCCCACTCGGACTTCATCCAGTTGAGCTGGAGGAACAGGTCTGGACGACCCGGGTCCGCACCCCAGCGGTGTAGCGGCAGCGCTGTGCCGTCGGCGGCGGTGTAGCCGTTGAGCTCCCACTCGTCCGGGAAGCCGTCGCCGTCGGAATCCTGCAGCGCCTCGGAGGCGTTGCCGCTCACGGTCGCGGTGGCTTTCAGTTCACCGCCTGCCTGGACGGACTGGCTCCACTTCGCGGCCTGGAAGCGGCCGTCGTTGTTCGCCCCGTTCACCGCGCTGGCCTGGCTGTCGCCGGTGCCGATGGCGTCGGCTCCGCCATAGCGCGTTTGCAGGTTGTAGCGGCCGCCGACGGACAGATCGTAGCCGGTGTCCTCCTGCTTGGCGGTGATGTCGTAGTCGTACGCCATCAGGCCGGTGGTCAGGTTCAGCCCGAGGCTCTGGGTGGAACCGGAGACGTTGCGCAGCTTCACCTCGACGTCGACCTGGTCCGGGGTCACGGTGAAGGTGCGGATGACCTCCACGCCGTTGGCGGTGTGGGTCATGGTGATGGTGTCGGTATCGCCCTCGGAGGAGGACTGTACGGCGGTCGCGTCGCCCGCGAACGGCAGCTTGGAGCCGCCTGCGAAGGCGTCGAGGTAGAACGCGGTGGACATGGTGCCGTACGACGGGTTGTTGTACGTCAGCCACGACACGCGGCCCTTGTTCACCTCGACGCGCTGGAACCCCTCGACAGCGTTGGTGACAGCGTCGACGGAGAAGCTGCGCTTCTGCTCGATGACCGCACCGGCCTGCGTCGGCACAACGAGACCAGCGCCGAGGCTCGCGACGACCGCGGCCGCAGCAACTTTGTTATGTACTCGCATGTTGTGTCCTTACTTCCACCAGACCAGGAAATCCTGGAAAAATTCACGGTTATCGTACAGCGCTTTATTCGCCGCGCCCAACAATCCGAGCGCCGCAAGCAGCGCCGGGATCCACACGAACGCGGAGTTGCCCACGCTCGAAGAGCTCGAGCTTGAAGACGACCCCACCGACGAGCCCTCCGACGACCCGTCCGACGAACCACCATCCGGCTGGGTAACGGTGTCGTGGTCCCGCACGGTGATCCGCGCAGACGTTACAGCACGCGAACCGTCGGCAAAGGTGACCTCGACCGGGACATCGCGGGTGCCCGCCAGGGCGCTCGCCTGCGCGGTGACGGTCAAGGCACCGGTGGCCGGGTCGATCGCCAGACCCAGGCCCGGAACCGGGCTGACCAGGGAGAACGTGCCCGGCGCGTTGTCCGGATTCAAGGTGACGCTCTCACCGGGGTTGATCTCGGCGGGCGCGTAGGTGACGTCGGCAAGCGCTGCCTGGCCGCGCACGACCGTCGCCGGCACGTCCATGATGCGCTGCGAGCCGTCCGGGAACGTGACCACGACCGGGATCAGCGTTGCCAGCGTGTCCGCGCCGCTGCTCGGGTGGGAGGCGGTGACGGCGCCGGTGCGCTCGTCGACAAGCACCTGCCAACCAGGGGCATCGAACGACGCGGCCAGCGCGAACGTGACACCCTCCGGAGCCGTGGTCGGTGCGACGGTGACCGGCTCGCCACCTTCGGTGAGCTTGATCGGCGCCCAGGACACGACCTGGCCGCTCGCGTCGGAACGGGTGGCCACAGGCACGACGATCTCCTGCGTGGAGCCGTCCGGCAGCACGAGCTTGATCGGCACGTCGAACGGGGCGTTCGCGGGAGCGTCCGCCGGCACCACAATCTTGATCGCGCCGGTTTCCGGATCGACCTCGACCGGCAGCGCGGTCAGACCGTCGACCTCGAACGTTGCGCCCTCCGGCAGGGAGCCCGTCGGGTAAATGAGGATGTTGCCCTCGGAGTCGTACACCGGCTGGCTGTAGTTGGAGCCCTCGACGGTGTCCGCAAGCGTGGTGCCGGTCAGCGCCTCGATGTGGACCATAGTGGTTTCACCGTGCTGGCGTCCTTCCTGGTCGATGGTGCCGTCGGTGTACGTCGCGCGAATTGGAATGTCGATCGGCTGCGGGTTCTCCTCCGGCGCGGTGGCGAGGATCTCGCCAGTCTCCAGGTTCACGCGAATGTCCCAGCCCTTGAAGTCCGCAGTCGGATCCGCCAGCGAGAGTTCCGTCTGGTTCGGTAAATCTGCGATCTGCTTAATCGACACCGTGCGGCCCGGCTGAGCACCCTTGCCCTGCTCGTAGACCGGCTGGTTGGTCTGGTTCAGCGGCGCCGGGTCGGCAAAGAACGTGGCGACCGCGGTGTCAGTCGTGCCGTCCGGGTAAGTCACGAGAATCTCAACCTCGATCGGCGCGTCCGCAACCTGGTCGATCGGTGCGGTCACCGTCACCACACCGGTTTCCGGGTCGACGGACTCGTTGTACGGCTTGACGTCCGGGTTCGCGAGCGCGAACTTCGTACCCTTGAGCATCGGCTGCTTTGCGTACTCCACGCCGTCGCGGGTGATGTTCGCGCGCGGCGGCTGGTTCGACGCCGTCTCGCCGGCGCGCAGGTAGTCGTCGTTGTACTCCGTCTCAACGCGCTTATCGTCCGCGTCCAGAGCAGTGACCTCGACGGTGATCGTATCGCGCTCACCGGTCGCGGTGGTAACGCCGAAGGAGTACGTGCCCGGCTCCGTATTGCGCGGCGGATTCACGTCGATGCGGCCGTCCTGGTTCACGGTCACCCACTCCGGCGCGTCCGCGTCAGCCGTGATCACGGCCGGCTCGTTCGGTTCGCGCGCCGGCTCACCGGTGGCAGTGTTGCCCGCCTTCACGGTGATCGGCGACCACTCGTAGTCGTCAGCCTGGTCGGTCGGTTCCGCTGGAGCAGGCTCGCTTGTCGACGACTCCCCCACCGTCGGATCCGCCGGCGTGGGCTCACCAGTGGTCGGTTGATCAGTTGCGGTCGGTTCCATGGTCGGCTCACCCGAGGTGGACGGCTCTGTCGTCGGCTGATCCGACGTCGACGCACCAGAAGTCGGCTCGCCCGAGGTCGACGGGTCCGTCGTGACTTCGCCCGAGGTCGACGGGTCCGTCGTGGCTTCGCCCGAGGTCGTCGGCTCGGCTGGAGTGGTCTCACCAGTCGTCGGCTCACCCGAGGTCGACGGGTCCGTCGTCGGTTCCGCCGGAGTGGTCTCACCCGAGGTGGACGGCTCACCCGAGGTCGACGGGTCCGTGGTCGGCTCGCCCGAGGTCGTCGGCTCGGCCGGAGTGGTCTCACCAGTCGTCTGCTCGCCCGAGGTCGACGGGTCCGTCGTCGGCTGATCCGAAGTCGGTTCCTCCGACGTCGACGGTTCGGTCGTGGCTTCGCCCGAGGTCGTCGGCTCGGCTGGAGTGGTCTCACCGGTCGTCGGCTCACCCGAGGTCGACGGGTCCGTCGTCGGTTCCGCCGGAGTGGTCTCACCCGAGGTGGACGGCTCACCCGAGGTCGACGGGTCCGTGGTCGGTTCCGCCGGAGTGGTCTCACCAGTCGTCGGCTCACCCGAGGTCGACGGGTCCGTCGTCGGCTCTGTCGTCGGCTGATCCGAAGTCGGTTCCTCCGACGTCGACGGTTCGGTCGTGGCTTCACCCGAGGTCGTCGGCTCTGCCGGAGTGGTCTCGTCCGAGGTCGCGGCCGGGTCCTTCACCGAGATCTTCACGCGGTCCTGCTGGACCTGCTCGTCCTTGGTGATGATGTCGACAACAGCCTCGTACTCACCCGGAGTTGTCGGCGTACCAGTGATCGTGCTGTTTTCGGAGTCGTAAGTGACACCGTCCGGCAGGCCGGACACCTCCACCGAGGCTGCGTTTTCGGTGTTGACCGGGATGTTCAGCTCCTGGCCTGCTTCGACCGGCTCCTGCGGCTCATCCGCGAGGTCCGCCTCCACCGGTGCCGGCAGATCCGCCGGATCCTTCACCGTGACGGTGAAGGTCTGCAGCAGGTCACCGCCGGCACCGACGTAGGTGGAACCATCCGTACCGACGAACTTCGCCGTGACCTCGTAAACACCGGCTTCCGACGGTGCACCCATGAGGTACACATGCTGGAAGCGGTTCAATGCGCGGGAATCGTCGACGACCATGCCCGGCGGGATGGTGTTTTCGTCGATAGCCAAGGTGTAGCCAGACGGGACGAACACGCCGCGCACGTGGATCGGGTTGGAATCCTTTCCCACCCAGAAGGTCGCGTCGTTGACCGGGTCGAAGTAGGGATCCTGCGCGAGCGTGACCGCGACCGGCAAGATCTTGGTCGAGTCGTCCTTGAAGGTGGCCAATACGTCAATCTGTCCGGACTGCGGAAGATCCTCGCCAGCATCCACGTTCGGGGTAATTGTCACTTCGCCGGTTTCGGGGTCGACAGAAGCGCCCCAATTCGGATCGGTGGAGCTCGCGATTTCGTAGGACACCGGCGGGTGTACGGTAAGCCTATTGACATTCGGGCTAGCAGTCGTCGTTTGACCGAAACGCACCGCGGTGGAGCGCGGGTATTTCACCAACGACCTCTGCGCCTCGGTACGCAATTGCGCCTGCGCAACGTCTGCCGATTCCGGCGCCAATACCGGCTGCACACCGCCCGCCACAAGCGATAGGCCGAGCGCAGTTGCCGCGATCGACGTTCCGCGTCGACGCGCGCTCGACACCTTCCGGTGCTGTCCGGCCATCTTCAATTCCCCTTTAATGTCGTATTCAGCCCGCAGTACGGTCATATCAATCGACAAATCTATCGCTTTTCGCAGTCGAATGACAACATAATTTCGCCCGAAAAACGGCATTTAAGCAGCTGCTTATCCGCTACCGCGAAACACAAACGCCGTGCGCAGGAATAACTGCGCACGGCGTTTACGGTGTCTCAGCAAAAAATTAGGACACTTGTGCAGCCACAGCGGCCGCCTTCTGAGCGATCGCCAGTTCCTCGTTGGTCGGGATTACAAGCACTTTGACCTTGGAGTCGTCGGTGGAGATCACGCGCGGGCCGTCGTTCGGCAGGTCGTTCTTCTCCGGGTCGACCTTGATGCCGTACATCTCGAGGTTATCTAGGGCGTCGAGGCGAACGTCCTTGTCGTTCTCGCCAACACCCGCGGTGAAGGTGATGGCGTCGACGCGGCCCAGCTCGATCATGTAGGAACCGATGAAGCGGCGCAGCTGGTTGATGTAGACGTTGTACGCCAGCCAGGCGTCGGTGTTTTCGTTGTCAATCATGGTGCGCAACTCGCGGAAGTCGTTGACACCGGACAGGCCCTTCACACCGGACTGGCGGTTGAGCAGGTTGTCGATCTCGTCGATGGACATGCCACCCTGGCGCACCAGGTGGAAGATGATGCCCGGGTCGATGTCGCCCGAACGGGTACCCATGACCAGGCCGGCGAGCGGAGTCAGGCCCATCGAGGTATCGATCGGTTTGCCGTTGGCCACTGCGGAGGCGGAGGCACCGTTGCCCAGGTGGAGCACGATCTGACGGGTGTGCATCGGATCGCGGCCGATCATCTCCGCAACCTGGGAGGAGACGAACTCGTGCGAGGTGCCGTGGAAACCGTAGCGGCGGATCAGGTTCTTCTCCGCGACATCGGCGTTGATAGCGTACAGCGCGGCAGCCGGCGGCAGATCGCGGAAGAAGCCGGTATCAAACACCGCGACGTGCGGGATGTTCGGCAGCAGCGCGCGGGCGACCTCTATGCCGTCGATGTTGGCCGGGTTGTGTAGCGGAGCCAGCGGGATAAGGTCGCGGATCATCTCGACGACCTGGTCGTTAATCAGCTCCGGTTGAGAGAAGACCATGCCGCCGTGGACCACGCGGTGGCCGGCTGCGACGATGTCGAGCTGGGTCGGGCCGATACCCTTGGCATCGAGGATCTTGAAGGTCTCCTGCAGGCCCACGCCGTGGGTCGGCACCGGCTTCTGCACGATGAACTTGTCGCCGTTGTACTTGACGGTGATGCGGCCCTGCGGCTCGCCGATCTGCTCGACCAGGCCGGAGACGAACGGGTCGTCGGATGCGTCGGCAGCCGGGTCGACAATCTGGAACTTGATCGAGGACGAGCCCGAGTTAATAACGAGTGCGTAGGACATTTACTTCGCTCCTGCCTGGATTGCGGTGATGGCGACGGTGTTGACGATGTCCGGCACGGTCGCGCCGCGGGACAGGTCGTTGACAGGCTTGTTCAGACCCTGGAGCACCGGGCCGACGGCGAGGGCACCGGCGGTGCGCTGCGCGATCTTGTAGCCCGCGTTGCCGGCCTCGAGGTCAGGGAAGATGAACACGTTTGCCTGGCCAGCCACCGGGGAATCCGGGGCCTTCTTCGCGCCGACGCCTGGGTCGCAGGCGGCATCGAACTGCAGCGGGCCGTCGATGGCGACGTCCGGCGCGAGCTCCTTGGCCTTCGCGGTGGCCTCGACGGCGCGCTCGACGTCCGGGCCGGCGCCGGAGGAGCCGGTGGAGTAGGACAGTACGGCGACCTTCGGGTCGATGCCGAACTGGGCTGCGGTCTTGGCGGACACGGCGGCGATCTCACCGATCTGCTCGGCGGTCGGGTTCGGGTTCACGGCGCAGTCGCCGAACGCCCAGAGGCGGTCCTGCATGACCATGAGGAAGATCGAGGACACCACGGACGCGCCCGGGGCAGTCTTGATGATCTGGAAGGACGGCTTGATCGTGTGGGCCGTGGTGTGGGCTGCGCCGGACACCATGCCGTCGGCAAGCCCCTTGTGCACCATCATCGTGGCGAAGTAGGAGACGTCCTGCATGGTCTCGCGCGCCTCGTCGAGGGTGATGCCCTTCTTCTTGCGCAGCTCCGCGAACTCGGCCGCGAAGTCCTCGAGGTGTTCAGATTCGAGGTGGTTGACCAGGTTGGCCTTGGACAGGTCCAGGCCCTGCTCGCTGGCGCGGCGCTGCATATCGTCGACGTCGCCAAGAATCGTGATCTGGGCAATGCCGTTGCGCAGCACCTGGTCGGCGGCCTGCAGGATGCGATCGTCCTCACCCTCCGGCAGCACGATGTGGGAGCCGGCGGCCTTGGCCTGCTCGGTGAGCTGGTTTTCAAACACGACCGGGCTCATGACCTGCTTGGCGTCAGTTGTGGCCGGTTCGAAGGTGGCGATGTCGCTTTCGCTAATCGACGACACCACGACCGCCCCAAGCTGCTCAATCCGGCGCTGCGCGAGCGCAGCCGTCTTCTCGTCGCCGGCAACCAGGAGCACCGGCACACCAAGTGCCGCGGCAAGTTCGGCGTCGAAGTTGTAGTCGCCAATGCCCTGGATGAGCACGGCCTCACCGGACAGGGCGCCGGAGTTGAACACCTCGGCGACATCGTCGCCTTCGGCGCGCACCAGATCCAGGTTCAGCCGGCTGGCGAGCTGCTGCAAATCCACACCGTCAAAGGTGCGGTTCGCAAGGGTTACGAGCAGGGACTGGGTCATAAGCTTCACCTTTCGTTGTTGGCAAACATCGCCTAGTTTACCGGTGCACTCGACACGGCGATACACAATATGGTGTGACCTATCCCTCTATGGCGTTTTCCTGGGCTTTCTTCATTGCACGGGCCGCATTGTCGGTGCGCACGCGCGCTTCAGCGGCGGAGTCAGCGGTGGAGAAGATCAGGGTGTCGTCGTTAAGCAAACGCACCGTGGTCTCCTCGACGGCCATGGCGACGGCGATTGCCTCGAGCGAGGGGCGGACGCCCGGAAGGAAACGCACCGCGCCCGGGCTGACGAGCGTGGAATCGATCGGCAATTTCTGCGTCGCACGCGCCTGCAGATCGAACTGATTGACGCGCTGCGTGGCCAGGGTGACCAGGCCGTCGCGGCTCGGGCGCGGGGTGACCTGGGAGAAGTAGACGTCGTCGCCGGAGACGAACAACTCGATGGAAAACACGCCGCAACTGGCCAGCGCGCCGGTGATGCGCGCGGCGATGGAACGGGCGTTGTCCATCGCACCTTGCGGAAGCGGCGCGGGCTGCCACGCCTCAACCAGGCGACCCTCGCGGTGGTGAGTGCCAATCGGCTCGCAGAACCATGTGGCCAACTGGCCCGTCTCCGGGTCGATGGAACGGGCGGCGAGGATGGTGCACTCGAAATCGAAATCGATAAACCGCTCCACCACTGCACCCTGGCCGACGCCACGGTCGGCGTTCGACCAGGCGACCGCAAGATCCCCGCTCGAGCGCACGAAACTAAAGCCCTCGCCGTCGTTCGACGTCGGCGCCTTGACCACACACGGATACCCAATGCGCTCGATGGCGTCCTGCATCTCCTGCGGCGTGGACGCGAACTCATAATCCAGCGTCGGAAGCCCCAGTTCCTCGCTCGCCTGCTTACGTACTGCGAGGCGGTCCGCGGTGTGGTGGCACGCGCTTACCGACGGCGCCACCTCCGCCCCGGTCTCCTCCGCCACCGCCGCAACCTCGGCCAACGCGTCCGGAGAATCGCCCGTGGTGGCGATCAGCTGGGGGCGGAATTCCCTCGCCTGAGACACGGTCCCTGTTTGGATCTCGTTGCCCAGACGTTGGTACGCCTGTGCCAGCTCACGCGCCATCGGCGAAGTGCCCAGGACCAGCGTGCGACGCGGCTCCAGCGGGCTGTTCGGGCCGGTGCCCATCTGCTCTGCATTATGCGGAACGGTCATGGGCACCGATTATCCCATAGTTATGGGTTCACCCCTATCCGGCGAGGCGGAATTAGTTGGTGGCCGCTGCCTTCGGTGCCTCGGTCTCCTTCTTGCTCACGTTGGCGTTCCAGGAAGAGCCACGGTCAGCCGGGGCGGACGAGGAGGAAGAACCGTTGCCCAGGCATGCTGCGAGCACACCAGCCAGCAGGGTCAGGCCGACGCCAGCGCCAGCGACTGCAAGTGCGGCGGAGCCTGCGGTCAGGCCGAACCGCTTCAGCGCGGCATTCGCGGCCTCAACCTGGGAAGCAACCTGCGGGTTGAGCAGGCCAACCTGCGACTGGATCGCGGAGTTGGCCTGACGGATCTGCGCACCGAGCTGGTCGCCGAGCTGCGACGCGCCGCTGATCGCCAGCTGGGATACCAGCGCAACCGGGATCAGCGCCAGCAGCGGCACACCAAGGCCGAGCAGGGCAACCTCGCACTTGCCCGGCAGGCCGGACTCCTGCGAGGAACCAGTCAGAGTGCCCTGTCCCTCAGCCGAGGAACCTGTGCCCTCGATGGAGGAGCCGGTGCCGTTCTCAGAAGACAGCGTGCCCTCGGTGGCGAAACCGGAGTCAGCCAGGGAGGAGCCGGTGCCCTCGGTCTCGGAGGAGGATAGACGGTCAAACAGGTCCGCGATACCGGCAGTGGTCTCGGTATCTTCGGTGCTCTCCTCGACCGCGGTGGTGTCGCCAGCGGAGACGTTGAGGTCAATGTTCAGCGAGGGGCCGACCTTCGGGTTCGCCTTGATCTGCACCTTGGTGCTGCCGGACTTCGGCGCGGTAAGGCTCAGCTTGGAGCCGTCCAGCTGGGCGATCTCGCCGCCAGCGTTGAGCTCGAACAACGTGCCCAACGGAAGGTTGGCGATGGTGCCCAGATCGAAGCTGGTGGACTCGCCACGCTTGATGGTGATGTCGCGCTTGAAGTTGATTTCCTTCGCGTCGGTGTCTCTATCGGCGGCCTTGTCGGTTCCGTCGCTCGAGGACAGGTTCACGTCATCAGTCTGCGCGGACGCGACCGGCGCGAGCGACGGTGCGACGAGGGCTGCTGACAGCGCAGCTGCGACGAGGGTGCCCTTGCGAGCGACGTTGTTCTTAAACATGCAGGCTTCCTTTCGAAAACAGTGAACTGGATTCGAAAGGAAATCGTCACACACGGCCCGTGCGTTACAAGGAGGGGGCTGACTTAGAACGGCAGCTTGAGCTCACCACCGTTGTTGTACCACCAGCCGAAGAGCGCAGCCATGGCCCCAGCGATCGCAAGGACGATGCCCGCAATCGCGCCGTCGCTTACCGACGACCCCTTCTCCGCCGGCTTCTCCTGCACCGGACCGCGTGTCTCAGTCACCGGAGCCGGAGCGGGCTTCGGGCGCGGAGTCACCTTCGTCGCCGCGGCCGAGTTCTGCGAAGCCGATGCGTTCGGCGCCGCTACCGGACGCAACCGCTCCTCCACGTGGTTCTTCCGGTCCTGATCGGCATTCGCCGCGGGTAGTTCTGCGAGTACCTTCTTCGCCTCTGCCTGGGTGTAGTCGGCCACCGGAATCTCGTAGGTCTCAGCGAAGACGCGTTCGTTCGATTGGTTGGTTACGACCAGCTCAATCGGGGTGTTCGGCCCGGTGACACCATCCAGGTTCTGCAGCGGAAGCGCGAGGTCCCTAATGTGGTTCTTCTTGTCCGGCATTCCGGGCAGGGGGATTTCGCGGCTCACTTCCTGACCATTGCCCCAGTGCGCAGTCACTGTGAACGTGTGCGCGTCGAACCCCTTGTTCTGCACGCGAACATTAATTTCGTTGTCGTCGCGGCCGACAACGATGGAGTTGCCGGCTTCGTCGTTAAGCGTGAGCCCTGCCTCCTTGTTGTGGGACTCAGAGGCAGCAAGCGCCAGCTCATACACCGACATATCCTCCCGGACAACACGCTCCTCCGCGTCCGGCAACCCTACGATGCCCTCGGCTCTGCCGATGTAGTTGGAGCGAAATACGAGGTTGTCCCAGTCTGCGGGGATGTTGGACTTGCCTACGAAGCAATTCTCATTTTTCTTGACCCACTCCGGGCAGCGTTCATATAAGAAGCGGTTCGAAGTGCGCTCGTACTTACCTGCAGTTGTGGGTTGTTCCGACAGGTTGAGCTTGGAGAACTGGTACAGGTAGTTCATCGCCGACCTATATTCGGGGATGCGGTTACGCTCCTGCATTCCCTCCGGGTAAGTCTCCATCAACTGTTTATATGCCTGTCGTTCCGGGGTCTCCGCACCATCGTGACTGAGCCCAAGCACGTGACCAAACTCGTGGAGAATCGTGCCGTTGAGCTCGGCGTTGTCTAAGCCTGCACCCTTAGCGGCGAAGAAGCTCTCACCTTTCAGCCCGATTCCCGAGGAGTCTATGAAACGCGGATGAGCCGAGATCCGGTCACCAAGTACACCGACGTTCCACACCGCGCCACGCTCGCCCAGGAGGTCCTCGCGCCACTGCTGCAACTGGCCGGCGTACTCGTTGGGGTCGTTCGAAAATGCGAACTTGCTGTACGGCAAAACATCCTCGTTGGGCCCGCCGTGGCGATCCTCCAAATCGATCCGAGACGCGTACAACGCGCCCGCATCAATGTGGAGATTGATCCCGTGCTGATCGAAGAGTTCTTCCAAATCCTTCAGCATGTCAGAATTCGGGCGGTAGAACTCCTTGTTCGCACCGTCACATTCTTCGAACTTCAGAGCCCCTGATGCTGAGGCTTCGAACCGCTCCCGGCTAGTGCACCCGCGGGCCTCAAACTCCGATGGCATCCAGTTCAGCTGCAAGAAAACATCCGGCCGCTGCGGATCAGCACCCCACCGCGGCAAATCCATCACCGTGCCGTCAGTGAGTGTGAAACCCTCTTCTTCCCAAATGTCAGGAAGCCCGTCGCCATCGCTATCAGCGGCATCCTGCGGGGTGGTCACGTCGAAACGGACACTGGTCTCCAGCCGGCCAGTGCTATCGAGGCTTTCCCGCCAACTACCGTTCTGCACGCCCGCGAACTCACCTACGACCCCATTGCGGTCAGAGGAGAGGGTCTCCCCTATCGACTGCGTGCTGCCAGCAACAGCGCTCGTCCGGGTGCCTTGACCGAAGGTGACATCGACTTCGTGACCGGGGTCCACCGGAGTGAGATGAAAAGAGTTTTTCTGCTGGTCGTAGGTGGCTGTATAACCAGTCACCAAATTATTGATCCACGAAGTTGAAGACACCTTCACCCATGTACCCGGGTTGCCTTCGACGACCGTTTCCACTTCAGTGGAGGCCCCGTCGATAGTGAACGTGCGCGTGATGGTGGCATCGCCGCTCTTTGTCACGTGCGTGACTACATTTGCGCCGCCAACCTGCTCCCGAGTCGTCGTGGTGTTCTTGTCCCAGTCAACCGGGCTGCCTCCCACCCAAACATCGGTAAGCGCGCTAATCGTCATTTTTCCCGGCACCGAGTATGGGTGGGCAAAGTGAAGGTCGGTCTGTCGACCTAAGCTCACCACAACACCATCGAAGGCACCGTTCGAAGCATCCTGGTCAACGCGGTATCCCGCATCAATTTTCACAATGTCCGCGTCAGCCGGAGTGACAGTTTCAGCCGCCACCACGGCACCAACCATCAACGCCGCGAGCGCAGTCTTTTTCAACGTCACAATTCCATCCCTTTAAATGTTGATTCCGAATTCACGCAGCGCACCACGCACCGCATCTTGATTGATGTACAGCGCCCAGCCGACGCCACCGATCGCGGCCAGCAGGCCAAGAACAACTGCGAGGACAGTCGTGCCCTGCGCACTCGAACCGGAGGAGCCACAACTCGAGGTGCTCGACATGCTGGAACCGCTCGAGCCGCTCGACGCGCCCTCGCACTGCGACGCATCCGACGCGCCAACGCCGACAACCTCCACCTGAGCCTGGATGCGTTTCAACGACCCATCCGCAAACCGTGCATCCACCGGAATTTTCGTCGTACCCGGGGTTGCACCGGTGTCCGCATGCACGGTGATCGCACCGGTCGTCGGGTCGATGACCGTCCTCAGACCTGCAACTTCACCCGCTAGCGAGTAGGACGCACCCACAGGCTCGATCAACCGCGCTACGGCAGACGCGCCTTGTGTGACCCGGATCGGCCGGTACTCCGGTTTGAACGCATCCGCCTGAGACTCGGTTGCTTCCAAGGTGACACGCACTATCTTCTGGGAACCATCCGGGAACGTGACGCGCACCGGCACCACGACCCGATCCGTCGGCTTCACGTTCTTGTTGGTGACGACGGTGATTTCGCCCGTGGTGTCGTCGATAAGCACCGTCCAGTCCTCATTGGAGAACTCGTCCAACGCAAAAGTGGTGCCGTCCGGCAGGTCCGCAATCGCCTTCACATCCAACGCGACGCCCACCGGGAGTTGCACCACAGCATCGCTCACCGGAGTAGTTGCTGCCATCGAGTTGCCCACCTGCGGGTCAACGAACGCCTTGATGGTTTCGTGCGAACCGTCCGAGTAGGACACCACAACCGCCACCTCGGCGCCGTTCTCACCCGAGGAGGGAGCAGTCGCCGTAATCAAGCCGGTTTCACGGTCAACGCGAATCCCCCATCCGTTCAGCGAGGAGTTGGCCCGGTCCAACGCGAAGGTTGTGCCCTCCGGCAGATGTGGATCACCGACCTGCTCAACGAGAACCTGCTCACCCGGTGCAGCGGTGCGCCCGACCTCGTACTTCGGGTCATATGCGTCAGCCAGGTCGCCCTGAATCGCCTCGAACTCTGCCTCCGTCCGGTCGGTGGTGCCGTCTTCGTACGTCACCGTCACCGGAACGCTGAAGCGGTCCCCGGGCTTCGCACCTTGCGGCGCGGCGAACACGACTCGCCCGTTGTCCTTTAGCGACGCGCGCTCGTCTGCAATCTCAAACTTTGCCACGCCCGCAGTGCGCAGCGGTTGCCGGTAAAACTCACGCCCGTTGATCAATCGCGTGAAGTTCGGAGTTACCGACGTTGCAGCCTCGCCCACTCGGACGTATGTCACCGGGTACACCGGCTCGAACTCGGTATTGCGGGGGCCTGCCGAGACAAACGGCGGGACCTCCGTCGGCTGACCATCCGTCACCACGACAACCTGCGGCTTCGGATCGTTGTGGTCCTCCGGGGTCTTCACAGATACGACGTACTCGCCGTCCGGGAGCTCCGGAATCGTGAACTCACCGTTCTCGTCGGTCTCAACAGGCTCGCCAACCTGATTGCCCTCGCCGTCGGTGACAGTCACCTTCGACGGAGTCCGGTTACCGGCCCCGTCCGTGCTCGGCAGCGGGTTGCCCTTGTCGTCAATGACCTTGCCTACGATCGAGCCGGTTGCTGGCGTCTTTTCCTCCGTGGTGGGCTTCGAGATCGGCCCCGGCAAAATCTCAATCTTGTCCGACACCGGCACCGGAACCGGGGTCACCGTCACATCAACCGACGGCGTGCCCTCCGGGCTGACAGTCACCGTGCCCGGGTAAGCAATCGAATACCCCGGTAGGTCCGAAACCTCAACCGTCTGCTCACCCGCCGGCACATTCTCAATCGTGTACTCACCATTGGCATCAACCGTCGCCGACTGACCACCAATAGTCACCGTGACAGACTTGCCCTCCGGTAAACCATCAATCTTGCCCGACACCGTCGACGGGTTCGGCGACACATCCATCAGCTGCGTGTTCTGGTTCTTCTTCACCGTCACCGTCTGATTAGCAGTCGCGGTGTAGCCATCCTTCGGCGTGACCTCAACGGTGTAATCACTCGTCGGGACCTGATCCAGGTTCAGGTTGCCGCTTTCATCCATCGGCACCTCAAGACGCTCACCCGTCTCCGGATCAACCAACTCAACCGTGCCGACAGCCTCCGGATCAACCGAACCAGACACCGAACCTGTATCACGCGTCGGTGCAACATTCTCCAGCTCGGTGTTGTTGTCCTTCTCCACCGTCACCGTGTGATCCGCAGGCGCGGTGTAGCCATCCGCCGGAGTAACAACAACCGTGTAGTCACCCGTGGGAACCACACCCAGATTCAGGTTGCCGTTGTCATCAACAGACACCTCACGACGCTCACCGGTTGCGGTGTCAACCAACTCAACCCAGTCAACCGCACCCGGATCAACCCAACCAGACACCGATCCAGCATCACGCGTCGGCGTAACATCCATCAGCTGCGTATTCTGATCCTTCTCCACCGTCACTGTCTGATAAGCAGGCGCGGTGTAACCATCTCGCGGCGTGACCTCAACCGTGTAATCACCCGTCGGAACATCAGTCAGGTCCAGGTTGCCGGATTCATCCATCGGCACCTCACGACGCTCCTGCGTCTCCGGGTCAACCAACTCAACCCTGTCAACGGCATCCGGATCAACAGAACCCGACACCGAACCGGTTTCCGACGCAACTACCGAATTGTCCGATTCGGCGGCCAGAGTGAATCGGTGCGTCACTGTGGGTTGTACAAGTGGTGCGACCAGCGCGATGGACAAAGCCGCCGCAGCGACGCTTACGCCCTTCCGTTTGCGGTGCTCGTTTCTGTCACTGCTTGTGGCCATGTGGCTTCCTTGGGATGTTTGGGGAATTTGCCGAGCACACCGCGAATCAAGATTATTCACTGCTGTGACTTGGCTGAATGTTCGCGGACAAGCGTAGTTGGAGTCGCACCGTCATTCACCTAAAAATTCACACAATCCAAAACAGCGGCCCCGGTAACCATTTGATTACCGGGGCCGCTGGTGTCGATCTCCGGGAGCGCGTCCTTGACGGCCTGCTTCGCCTCGTCGGAGGTGGGAGCAGTTGCCTTGACGACGCCATCATGGCCAGCCTCGAACTCCCAATCCGTGTCCGCCTGGTGAGCTACCGCTCCATCACGTCGTTGCGCACGATCGTCTGGTCGCGGCCGGGGCCAACACCGATGTATGAGATCGGCGCGCCGGACAGCTCCTCGAGGCGCAACACGTAGTCGCGGGCCTTCTCCGGTAGCTCCTCGAACGTGCGACATTCGGTGATGTCCTCGTCCCACGCCGGCATCGTCTCGTAGATGGGCGTTGCGTGGTGGAAGTCGGTTTGGGTGAGCGGCATTTCGTCGAAACGCTTGCCGTCCACGTCGTAGGCCACGCAGATCGGGATTTCGCCGATGCCGGTGAGCACGTCGAGTTTGGTCAGGAACAGGTCCGTGAAGCCGTTGACGCGGGAGGCATAGCGGGCGATCACACTGTCGTACCAGCCGGTGCGGCGCTTGCGGCCGGTGTTCACACCGACCTCTCCGCCGGTGACCTGGAGGAACTCGCCCCACTTGTCGAACAGCTCCGTCGGGAATGGGCCCGCGCCCACGCGGGTGGTGTACGCCTTGATGATGCCCAGCGACGCAGTAATCCGCGTCGGACCGATGCCCGCGCCCACGCAGGCGCCACCGGCGGTGGGGTTCGACGAGGTCACGAACGGGTAGGTGCCGTGGTCGACATCCAACATCGTGGCCTGGCCGCCCTCCATGAGGACGTGCTTGCCGGCATCGAGGGCGTCGTTAAGCACGCGCTCCGCGTCGATCACCATCGGCGCGAGACGCTCGCCGTAACGGCCGAAGTAGTCCATGGTCTCTTCGACGGAGATGGCGCGCCGGTTGTACATCTTCACCAGCATCTGGTTTTTCACGTCGAGGGCGGACTCGATCTTCTGGCGCAGGATGGATTCGTCGAAAACGTCCTGCACGCGCAGGCCCACGCGCGCGACCTTGTCGGCGTAGGTCGGGCCGATGCCGCGGCCGGTCGTGCCGATCGCACGCTTGCCCAGGAAGCGCTCCTGCACGCGGTCCAGCTGTTGGTGGTAGGGCGCGACCAAGTGCGCGTTGGCGGACACTCGCAGGCGAGAAGCGTTGGCACCGCGGGCTTCGAGGCCGTCGATTTCGTCGAAAAGCGCCTCGAGGTTGATCACCACACCGTTGCCCAGGATCGGGGTGGCGTTTTCGGATAGGACTCCGGCGGGCAGCAGCTTCAGCTCGTACTTCTCCCCACCGACGACCACGGTGTGCCCGGCATTGTTGCCGCCGTTGGGTTTGACCACGTAGTCGACTTTGCCGCCGAGGATGTCGGTTGCTTTGCCTTTGCCTTCGTCGCCCCACTGGGCGCCGACGATAATGATGGCGGACATCACGCACTCCTTATATATGGCGTTTCAACGCGCATATTGTAGCGTGAGCGCCATGCGGCTCATCCACTGCGCATGCGGCGCCTCGCTTATCGACGACTCCCTCACCGCCGAGCAGTTCACCCTCCCCGAGCTGCCCACACAGAAGGACCTGAAATTCCTCGATCGGATCGCCCGCGAGGTGTTGCCAGAGGATCCAACACCGTCACTTGACGAAATCCAGCGCAACCCCGCAGTCGCCCACCTCGGCGCGCCGAACTTCGCTCCGCAGCGCCCGTCCGAGCCGCTCCGCATTATCGTTTCCGGCTCCGACCGCGCGTTGGGCCTGGTACTTACCCGCCTGATGCGAGCCGACACGATGTGGGCCGAGGTCGCCTACTTGCCGGTGGATCCCCAATCCCCCGCCGCGGTGTTGTGGGGCGCGGGCTCGGTCGACCTTGCCGTATCCGGCCCGGTGCGCCCGATCCCGTGCATCCGCACCGACTTCGGCGAGGTGGCTGCCGGTTCCGCCGAACTGTTCACCGGCGACGGCGGGGGACGCTACATCGGCGAGGTCGTGGTCGATTCCGACGTACTCGTCTCCCCCGAGAAGGAATACGGCGCGCGCCTGGTCCCCACGGTGGATGCGCCGGGGATTGCGGCGGTGCCGTACGTGACGCCGGTCGTCGATAAGCGACGCATCTTCCGCCGCACACCGCGGCTCGACGGCACACGCGCGCTGACCGGCCGCGCCCTGCAGTCGGGCGGCAACGAGATCGCGGTGCGTATCGACGACCACCTGCGCCCCCGCCCCGTCAACCGCGTCACCTTTTACCGCCATTTGCGCGACATTCAGGCCGTCCGGGGCTCTTAGAATCGTTGTGTGATTTATCTCACATCAGGGTTTTCTATGCCCCTTCGGTACGTGACCGTTACCTTGACGAAACCTCGCGTTCGTATTCGCAACTCCCCCTTTGGATGACGTGACTTACGTTACGGCACGTCATAGGCCTAATCGAGGGGCTACCTGAAGCTGGCGGGTTTGTCCCTCGAACATACGTTCAGCCTCTTATATTTGGACGTGCGTTCAAGCGGGACGGGGTGGCCGTGGTTACATTCGGATTTGTTCCCGCAACGACCGAGCGAAACGCTCAACCTAATGCGGAACCGAACAAAACTTACTTGCCCGAATCTTTAAGGAGAATCATGGCTGACTTCAACCGCATCGAGGACCTCGCAAACGCGACCGCTTACGACTCCAACGGCGACAAGGTCGGCGGCGTCAAGGACGTTTACGTCAACGACACCACCGGCCAGCCGGACTTCGTTTCCGTAAACCACGGCCTCTTCGGTGGTGGCGACTCCATCGTCCCGCTGCGCGGCCACACCCTGCGCGACGGCGAGCTGCACCTCGCATTCCCGAAGGACCGCATCGAGGACGCTCCGGATCTGGACGAGAACGGCCACCTCACCACCGAGGACCAGGAGGCGTTCTACCGCCACTACGGCCTGGAGAACACCCAGGACGTGACCACCTACGAGACCGACCAGAACGCTGGCTACGCTGCTGGCGCTGGTGCCGCTGCAGGTGCTGGCTACGCCGCTGGTGAGCGCGAGGTCGAGACCGACCGCGCTGAGATTGCAGACCGCGACCGTCAGGTTGACAACGAGGGCGAGATCATCCGTTCCGAGGAGCAGCTCAACGTCTCCAAGGACCGCGTTGAGTCCGGCCAGGTTCGCCTGCGCAAGTACGTCGTGAACGAGACCGAGACCGTCGACGTCCCGGTTGAGCGCGAAGAGGTCCGCGTTGTCCGCGAGCCGATCACCGACGCTGACCGCGCTAACTACGACGGCAACATCGGCGAGCAGGAAGCATCCGTCACCCTGCACGAGGACCGCGTCAACGTCTCCAAGGACTCCGTCCCGGTGGAGAAGGTTTCCCTGGAGAAGGACACCGTCCAGGACTCCGAGCGTGTTTCCGAGGAGGTCCGCAAGGAGCGCTTCGAGACCGACGGTGTTGTCGAGGGCGATGTCCGCGACAACAAGTAAGCGCTAACGCTTCATAAGGCTTCAGGCCCCGGCTCCGGCCGGGGCCTTTTGCTATGCCCGCAAGCGGTGCGCGGCAGTTACTCGAAGTCGAATGTTTCCGGCTCGTACTTCGGCGTCGTGGATGTGGGCACCAGCGCCGCCAGCGCCGATTCACGCGACATGCCGCACACCATCAGCAGATCCACAATCAACGAGCGCGTCTGCGCCAAGATCGCATACGCCGAGAGCACCGCGTTTTCCGGAACGATGTCCATACCGGCGCGCTGCGCGGCCATGCGCAACTCGTTGACGCAGTCCGGAATCACCTTCGCCTGCGCCACACGCGAGTTCACGTCGTACACCTCGGACAGTTCCAGGCACACGTGCGAGAGCTGGTCGAGGATCTCCACCTGCGTCTGCGTCGCTTCGTCGTCGTCCTCTACCAACACCTGCGCACGCCGGGCCAGCACACGCGAGGTGCGCACCGCGTTATCCACCGGCGGAATCACACGCGCCAGGGAGTTGATGTAGCGGCGCGTACCCCACAGAAAAGGCGAGACGCGGCTGGCTTCCTCACCAGACTTGATGGCGGCCGCGAGGTCGTCGATACCCGTCTGCGTACCGCGGATCATGTCCAACGCCTCATGAATCACCTGCGGGTCCTTATTCTGGATACCGGTGGCCACGTCGTCGAGTACCGAACTGACAATGCCCATCACCTTGGACACCTCCGCGCGTGCCGACGACATCGGCGCCTGCGGAATCAACGCAATCGTCGCCATCGCCACCAGACAGCCGATGACGGCGTCGACGGTGCGGTCAATGCCCGTGACCTCCGCCCCCGGCGGCATGATCGTCGCAATCAGAATGGCACCGATGGCGGCCTGGTTGTTCACCAGGATCGAACTGGAGAAGAACGAGGCGATAAGCAGTGATCCGGCGACGATGACCGCGATCTGCCAGCCGCCGTCGCCAAGCCTGTAGAAGATGAGATCGCCCACCAGCACGCCGAGCACACAGCCCAGCGCCATGTCCACCGACTTGGACACGCGGTCGCCGCCGGACATCCCAATGATGATGACCACACTGATCGGCGCGAAGAACGGCCGCGGGTGTCCGGCGACGTCGCGGGCTAAGAAGTACGCAAACCCGGCAGCGAGGCCGATCTGCAGGATCGGCAGCAGGCGCTTGCGCACACGTTTCAAACGCGACAGGAGCGACTTGTCTACCAACTGGAGCCGCTCGCGCGTGCTCATCCTCTGCTTCGCCATGGTTCAACAGTGTAAACGGCACACCAAACCGTCGGGCGGATGCAAAAACAAAAAGGCGCAGGCCGAAAACAGCCTGCGCCTCACCTATTGGCAGCCGGGGTCTACTTGGACACGGTCTTGCCCACGGAGTGCAGATCCTGGCAGGACTCGATGACGCGCTCGGTCATCGCGGCCTCAGCCTTCTTCAGGTAGGAACGCGGATCGTAGGTCTTCTTGTTGCCCACTTCACCGTCGATCTTGAGCACGCCGTCGTAGTTGGAGAACATGTGGGCCGCGACCGGGCGGGTGAACGCGTACTGGGTGTCGGTGTCCACGTTCATCTTGATCACGCCGTAGCGCAGCGCCTCTTCGATCTTCTCCTTCTCGGAGCCGGAGCCGCCGTGGAAGACGAAGTCGAACGGCTGGGCGCCCTCATCGAGGCCCAGCTTGCGGGAGGCGACCTTCTGGCCCATGTCCAGCACCTCCGGGCGCAGCTTCACGTTGCCCGGCTTGTACACGCCGTGGACGTTGCCAAAGGTCGCAGCCAGCATGTAGCGGCCGTTCTCGCCGGTGCCCAGGGCGTCGACGGTCTTTTCAAAGTCAGCCTCGTTGGTGTACAGGTTCGCGCCGGCCTTCGCCTCGACGCCGTCCTCTTCACCGCCGACGACGCCGATCTCCACCTCGAGGATGATGTTCGCCGCGTGGGCCTTGGCCAGCAGCTCCTGCGCGATCTCCAGGTTTTCGTCGATCGGGACTGCCGAGCCGTCCCACATGTGGGACTGGAACAGCGGCAGCTCGCCGCGGTCCACGCGCTCCTGGGAAATCGCGATCAGCGGGCGGACGTAGTCGTCCAGGACTTCCTTCTGGCAGTGGTCGGTGTGCAGCGCGATGTTGACGTCGTAGTGCGCCGCGACCTCGTGCGCGAACGCTGCCAGCGCCTTCGCGCCCGCCACCTTGTTCTTCACCCCCAGGCCGGAACCGAACTCGGCGCCGCCAGTGGAGAACTGGATGATGCCGTCGGACTCGGCCTCCGCAAAACCCTTGATGGCCGCGTTGATGGTCTCCGACGAGGTGCAGTTGATCGCCGGGAACGCGAAACCGCCCTTCTTGGCGGTGTCCAGCATCTGGTTGTAAACCTCGGGGGTTGCGATGGGCATGGAAATCCTCCTGCTAACGGGATCAGTTACGCCTCCCAGTATGCCCCTTTTACGCGTGTGCTGCAGCCACCTTCGCGGCAGCTTCGAGCAGCATCCAGCCGGAAAGTTGGACGGAAAGGTCGCGCTCGTCGATACGCACAAGCCCCACGGCCTCGCTTATCGACGACGGCCCCAACCCGTAGTTATGCGGCAACTTTGCATCCTGCGTCCACTCGGCGGCGAACACGGGCAGGCCGTCGACCTCGAGGCGGTGCGACCACAACGACTCAGCGGACTGCATGACCAGGCGCGCCGCGATCTTGCGGGTGGCGATGTTCTCCTTGGAATCCTCCGGCAGACGCACCGCAACCTCGGCGAGGTAGCGCGCGAGGATGCCCTTGAACAGGCCGCCGTCGCCCTCGAGCGACTCCTCCGGCGGGCTGAGCAGCACGCCCTGCGGGGTGGCCATGTCCAGCGCGATCGCCTGGACGATGGCGCGAATGTGGGTGATGTAGAACATCGACGCGTCGGCGCGCTCGGAGTACTCGAAGGAATCGATGGGTTCGTCGTGGGCGAGGCCGACGTCGCCGCGAAGCGCTAGGGCGATCTCCAGGCTCGCGCCGAGCACGGTGCCCTGGTTGTAGGTGTAGACCTTGTCCACCACTTCGGGGCCGGACATGCGCATGCGGATGCCATCGGAAAGCAGGCCGTCCTCGCGCACGAGGGAGTCGAAGATCCAGTCCACAATCTCGCGCGCCTTGTCCAGGCGTCCGGTGCGGGCGAAGACCATGGCGGCGGTGGCGTTCGACGGGATGTTGTAAAACGTCTCGCCGGCGCGCCACGGCAGCACCCCAACGACCGGGTCGATGCCGGCGAGCAAGTCGAACTCCAGATCCTGCAGCGCCCGCGGACGTTTCACAGTGGTTTTGCCGTTCTCGCGCGGCAGCTGGCTGGCACGATCCCAGGCGAGCGCGAGCCACGCCTTGTCGTCGAAGTACTGGTTGCGCGTGAGTCTGCCCCGGTTGCGACGCTGCACCGTACGCAGGGTGTTGGCGATGCGGCGACGACGCGTCTTCGTCGCCCGCCGCGCCGTGGCATCCACCTGGCAGTCGAGGTACTGCGCCTGCCACCAGTAGTGCCAGTGCCAGAAGATCTTGTCCTTCAACCCCGGCGGCCAAGTGACCACGGCCATGTTCGTCTTCGGCATCCACCAGAGTTTCTGGGCGTGACGTTCAGTGATCGCCGATTCAGCCAAGTCGGCTCGGTGCGCCCAGGTTTCCGGCACGGATGTCTCCTTTTGTGTTGTTGCTTCCTACTTATATTGCCAGAGCACCCGGATGTGTTTCACCGGGTTTCGCTGGGTTTTACTGGGATTTACCAAGCCTGCGACAGGTCCGCGTGCTGGCGGATCCAAGCGTGCATCGCGATACCGGCGGCCACGCCCGCGTTGATCGAACGGGTCGAGCCGAACTGCGCGATCGAGCAGGTCATCACCGCCGCCTGCTGCGCGGCCTCGGTCACGCCGGGCCCTTCCTGCCCGAACAGCAGGACGCAGTCGCGCGGCAGCTCGGCGGTTTCCAGGGGCACGGATCCGGGGGTGTTGTCGATGGCGACGACCGCAAGACCGTTGTCCTCCGCCCACGCGATCAGGTCCGCCATCGACTCGTGGTGGCGGATGTGCTGGTAGCGGTCCGTAACCATCGCGCCGCGCCGGTTCCAGCGCTTGCGGCCGACGATGTGCACCTCCTTGGCCAAAAAGGCGTTGGCGGTGCGCACGACGGTGCCGATGTTCATATCGTTTTCAAAGTTCTCGATCGCCACATGAAACGGGTGCCGGCGCGTGTCCAGGTCCGCCACCACGGCGTCGAGCGACCAGTAGCGGTACTCGTCGACAACGTTTCGCGTGTCGCCGTGTTCCAGGTACTCCGGGTCGAGGCGCGGGTCGTCGGGCCACGCGCCTTCCCAGGGGCCGACGCCGTGGCGGCCCTCCATCCACTCGGTCGGGCCCTTCGCAGGTTCCAACTCAGGCAAGCCCGAGGTCCTCCAGGCCGAGGAGGTAGCGGTACTCCAGGCCGGCGTCGCGAAGCACCTGGTCCGCACCGGTCGCGCGGTCCACCACGGTGGCAACGGCGACTACCTCGGCGCCCTCTTCGCGGCACGCCTCCACAGCAGTCAGCGGCGAGTTGCCGGTCGTGGTGGTGTCCTCCACGACCAGCACGCGCTTGCCCTTGATCGACGGGCCTTCGATGCGGCGCTGCATACCGTGCTTCTTCGCCTCCTTGCGCACCACGAACGCGTCGATCGGGCGCCCCTCGGCGTGCATCACGGCGGTGGCCACCGGGTCCGCACCCAGGGTCAGGCCGCCGACGGCGTCGAACTCCAGATCGTCGGTCAGTTCGCGCAGCAGCTTGCCGATCAGCGGGCTCGCCTCGTGGTGCAGCGTCGCGCGACGCAAATCCACGTAGTAGTCGGCCTCCTTGCCGGAGGACAGCGTCACCTTCCCGTGCACCACGGCAAGTTCTTTGACCAGTTCAGCGAGTTGTTCCTTCATCATTTCTCCTCCGAATCAAATATCGACGACGGCCCCTGCACCCGCCGCACCCGCGTCAAGTCCGTGACGTTGTGGGCGTCGCCGGCGATGGCGGTCACGTCGTCGTCGCCAAGATCGCGCTCCTCCACCTCGCCGCGCTCCCCGCCAGTGGTGCGGGTCGGCAGCTCCACCGGGTCGTCGGGTCGGGCACTTCGCTTCTCGACAACCCCCTCACCCACAACATCCACCACCTGCAGTGGCGCCGCCTCGCGTGGGGGCAGAGTGCGTGCGGCGTCGGCAAGCAATGCGAGCGGTGCGAGTGCCGCGTCCCAGTCCTCGGCGGCGGCATCGGGTGCGAACTCGCCGATCACCCACGCGCCTTCGAACCACACGGCGGACACGGATTTCGGCAGGGTGGCAAGGGCGGTGCGCACGCGTTCGTCGATAAGCCTGCGCGCGGGACCGGCACTCGTGGCGTGCACGGTGAACCCACCTTCACCGGCTACCTCGAGCAGGTCGTCATCGCGCTGCGCGGGCGCGAACCCGTTGCGGCGCATATCGACCACGACGTCGGCCTCCCGGCCCGTCGGCACCGCGAGCACCGTCACCCCACCGAGGTCAGCGAGGTGCACATCGTGGCCATACGCCGATCCGGAGACAACCTCGCGCGCCGTCGCACCCCGTGAAGCCGCGCCACGCGTCCACTCCCCCGCCAACAGGTCATCCACCTTGGCAAACGTGAACCCGTGCTCGCGTGCCCACGCCCGGCGCGGGCTGCGCTGGCGGGCATCGGCGATAAACAGCGCCACACCGGCGGCCAGCGCCGCAAACGCGAGGACTAAAAGGAGAGCAACCATCGGCGACGATGTTACCGCGCCCGCCGACACTAAACGTTCGCGGCCACCCGGTTATCCCGGTTCGCACTCCACTGCGACCAGCCGCCCACGTAGTGCGTGAGCACCGGCAGGCCGGCGTGTTCCATCGCGGCGAGCAGCAGCGCCGAGTGGTTGCCGGAACCGGAGTAGACGATGACATCCGCCGGGTTCGTGTTCTGTGTGATGCCGTGCTCCGCCAGAGTCGCGCGGATGTGGTCGGTGTCTTTGACGGTGCGGGTGGTGTCGTCGAAAAGCATGCTCACCGGTAGGTTCACCGCACCCGGGATGTGACCCGCACGCAGGTCTAGGATCTCCCGGCGGCCGTCGAAGCGGCGCTGATCGCGCGTGTCCAGGAGGCTGCCGTTAAACGCGCGCACGTCTTCCATCGTGGCCGTCGGCAGCGAGTTTGCGTTCAACGCCTCCGGCTCGCGCGGGACGACGATGCCGCCGGGTCCGGCGATCGTTTTGAAGCCACCGCGGTGCCATGCGGCGTACCCGCCGTCGACAATGTGCACATTGTCCACGCCCGCCCAACGCAGCACCCACCAAGCGCGCGCCGCGAACAGACCCGAGCCGCCGTCGTAGATGTAGACCGGCTTGCCGTCCTCGATCCCCCAATTCGCCACCGCCTTAGCGACGACATCCAGCGACGGCAAGGGGTTACGCCCCACCTGCCGACCCGGCATGCTCGCCAGCTGCGACGACGGGTTGCAAAACAGCGCCGTCGGCACATGCTCGGACTGGAACTTCGACCAGGCCTTGCCTTCCTGCGCGTCCCACAACGCGGCGATTACGGTCTGCTTCTGGCCGGTCTGGACACGCTCGTTGAGTTCAGCTGCGGAGACAAAGACGCTCATGGGCGCCAGTGTAACGGGTGTCTACGCCATGTACCCGGGAGCGAGCTGGATAGCGCCCTGTTCAGCCAGGCCGCCCAGCCACTCCGTGATCCCCTCGCGCGGGCAGTCTGCACCGATGCTGGCGGCGAGCATCCCACCCGGGCCCAACTCCACCCGGCACCCGAACGCGAGCAGGGTCTCCGCGATTTCCCGCGGGTTCTCATCCTCCGGCAGCACGCGCACCGTCGACGCGCCGCCGCGCACCACCACCTTGTCAACGTGGAACGCGCCGCCGACCTTCACGCACTGCACAATGTCGCCCAGCGCGAGCGTCGTATCGACGAACGGCACACTCGCCACCACAAAATGATCCCGCCCGATCTGCTGCGCCTGGAGCTGCTCGCTTTCCACGCCGGGGATAACGACGCGGGTGAGAATCGTCGTGGTTGCTTGCATGGATGGCAGTGTATCGCGCCGGCGCAAACCGGCTGGTGTGTTTGGTAGGTTGCTGCTCTCCGACTTCATTCGTAGATGTGAGGGGCAGGATGTGAGGGGTTCGCCAACGCCCGGAAGCACCCGAAACAATGACGGCGAACCCCTCACATCCTTCCCCTCACATTTGGTTTGGTTTTTGGCCGGGACTGCGGACACAAGCACCCTGGGGTAAGCATCTAGCCGCCAAAAACGGCGAGAGCCTATGAACACAACGGCTAGGCTGCATACGTGTCTGGTTATCTCACTCCGAAGAAGAAGGTCTGGGTTGCAGATCTCGTCGCTAAGAAAGCGCACGGGGAGAAGTGGGCGATGCTCACGGCGTACGACTACGCCACGGCGCGCACTTTCGCTGCTGCTGGCATCGAATGCCTGTTAGTTGGCGACTCCGCCGCGAACGTCGTCTACGGATACGAAACCACCAACCACATTTCGCTCGACGAGATGGCCTACCTCGGCGCCGCCGTCGTGCGCGGGGCCGGCAACGCGCTGGTGGTCATCGACCTGCCGTTTGGCACCTACGAAGCGAGCGACGAACAGTGCGTTCGCACCGCCACTGAACTCGTCCGACGCACCGGCGCGAACATGGTCAAGTTGGAAGGTGGCTCGCGCATCGCTCCCCGTATCCGCGCACTGAAGCAGGCCGGGCTCGCCGTCTGCGCCCACGTCGGATTCACCCCGCAGTCAGTGGACAACCTCAGCGGATTCAAAGTCCAGGGCCGCGACGACAGCGCCGACCAACTGCGGGCGGACACCGAAGCGGTAACGGAAGCCGGCGCCGACATGGCGGTGTTCGAAATGGTCCCGGCAGATCTCGCCACGGAGCTCACCGCGGCGTGCCCGGCCCCCGTCATCGGGATCGGCGCCGGGGCCGGGACCGACGCCCAAGTGCTGGTGTGGCACGACATGGCAGACTTTCCCGCAGGCGACCACCGGGCACGGTTTGTGCAGCGCTTCGGCTCAATCGGCGCCGACCTCGCAGCGGCCGCGGCGGACTACAAACGCGCCGTGCACACCGGACAGTTCCCGGCACCGGAGCACACCTTCTAACCGGACCGGCGCGGGTCACACCTCGATGGCGACGTTATCGAGCAACCGCGTGTTGCCTACCTTCGCAGCCACGAGCAGGCGGGCTGGTCCGGAGTAGTCTGCGGGAAGTTCGGACAGGTCGGGGGCGGTGGTGATGAGGTAGTCGATGTCGATGCTGGGGTCGTCGTCAAGCAATGCCCGCGCTTGCTCGAGGCTCCCGGTGGCCAACGCGCGCGGTATCGCGAGCGCGCGCGTGCGTTCCGCTGCAGACAGGTAACGATTGCGCGACGACAGCGCGAGACCGTCCTCGTCGCGCACAATCGGGCAGCCGTGGACGCGCACAGGCAGGTGAAGGTCCTCGACCATCTGCCGGATCAGCGCCAACTGCTGGTAGTCCTTCTCTCCGAAAAACGCGTCGGTGGCGCCGGTGAGGTTGAACAACTTCGCCACCACCGTCAGCACACCCGCGAAGTGGGTCGGCCGGGTTTTGCCCTCCAGCACCGCACCCAGCGGGCCGGGCTGCACCGTGGTGCGCGGACCGTGCGGGTACATCGTCTCCGGCGAGGGCGCGAACACGGCGGCAACGCCCTCCGCCTCGAGTTTGGCCACGTCTTCGTCCAACGTGCGCGGGTACGCTTCCAGATCCTCGCCCGGCGCGAACTGCAACGGGTTCACGAAAATGCTGACCACCACTGGGTGGCCGAGCTTACGCGCTTCACGCGCCAAGGTGAGGTGGCCTTCGTGCAGGGCGCCCATGGTGGGAACGAGTGACAGGCCGGCGTCCTCACGCGTGCCTGCCAGGGTCTGCTGAAGTGCTTCCGGGGTATGAACAATTTCGGTCATACCCCGATTATCCTCCCGGATCAGTACTACGCCGCTGACACGTCCAGCGATTCGCCACCGTCGGCGACGTCGACGTGCACGGTGTCGCCGTCGCGGATGTCGCCGGCCAGCAGTTTCTTCGCCAGACGGTCGCCGATGGCCTGTTGGATCAGGCGGCGCAGCGGGCGGGCGCCGTAAGCCGGGTCGTAGCCGCGCTCGGCGAGCCACGACTTCGCGGAGTCGGAGACGTCCAGTGTCAGTCGGCGAGCAGCGAGGCGCTCGGCCAAGCCCTCCAGCTGGATATCGACGATGCCCACCAACTGGTCCTGGCTCAGCGAATCGAACACCACCACGTCGTCGAGGCGGTTGATGAACTCCGGCTTGAAGTGGTGCTTGACCGCCTCCATGATCTGCTCGCGGTTACCGCCCGCGCCCAGGTTGGAGGTCAGGATCACCACCGTGTTGCGGAAATCCACCGTGCGTCCTTGTCCGTCGGTGAGGCGGCCTTCGTCGAGCACCTGCAGGAGCACGTCGAAGACGTCGGGGTGGGCCTTTTCCACTTCGTCGAAAAGCACGAGCGAGTACGGGCGACGACGAACGGCCTCGGTGAGCTGGCCGCCAGCGTCGTAGCCGACGTATCCCGGAGGCGCACCGACGAGGCGGGCGACAGAGTGCTTCTCGCCGTACTCGGACATGTCGATGCGGATCATGGCGGTTTCGTCATCGAAGAGGAACTCGGACAGCGACTTGGCCAGCTCCGTCTTACCCACGCCGGTCGGACCGAGGAAGAGGAACGAGCCGATCGGACGGTTCGGATCCGCCACACCCGCACGGGAGCGGCGCACCGCGTCGGACACCGCGACAACGGCATCCTTCTGGCCGACGACACGCTCGCCGAGGACGCGCTCCATGTTGAGCAGCTTCTCGGTCTCGCCCTGCATCATCTTGCCGGCCGGAATGCCGGTCCAGGACGACACGACGTCCGCAATGGTGTCCGGGGTGACCTCCTCTTCCAGCATCGTTTTGTTGCTGGCCTCGGATTCCACCTTGGCCACCTCGGCCTCCAGTTCCGGGATGCGGCCGTAGCGCAGCTCGGAGACCTTGGCGTAGTCGCCGTCGCGCTCCGCGATCTCGGACTCGTTGCGCAGGCGCTCGAGCTCCTCCTTCGCGGACTGGACCTTGTTCACCTCCGCCTTCTCGTTCTCCCACCGGGCCTTCATCTCGCCGAGGCGCTCGCGCTGGTCGGCGAGTTCCTCGCGCAAGTGCTCCAGACGTTCCTGGGAGGCGGCGTCGGACTCCTTCTCCAGCGCGATCTCCTCGATCTCGAGGCGGCGCACGACACGCTCCAACTCGTCGATCTCCTGCGGGGAGGAATCGATTTGCATGCGCAGGCGGGAGCCGGCTTCGTCGACAAGGTCAATGGCCTTATCCGGCAGGAAGCGGTTCGTGATGTAACGGTTGGAAAGCTCCGCAGCCGACACGAGCGCCGAGTCCTGGATGCGCACGCCGTGGTGCACCTCGTAGCGCTCCTTCAGGCCACGCAGGATGCCGATGGTGTCCTCCACCGTCGGCTCGCCCACGTACACCTGCTGGAATCGGCGCTCGAGTGCGGCATCCTTCTCGATGTACTGGCGGTACTCATCCAGTGTCGTCGCACCGACCAGACGCAGCTCACCGCGGGCGAGCAACGGCTTGATCATGTTGCCGGCATCCATCGCCGAGTCGCCGGAAGCGCCGGCGCCGACGATGGTGTGCATCTCGTCGATAAACGTGATGATCTGCCCGTTCGACTCCTTGATCTCGTCGAGGACAGCCTTGAGTCGCTCCTCGAACTCGCCACGGAACTTCGCGCCCGCGACCATCGAGCCGAGGTCCAACGAAATCAGCGTCTTGCCCTTCAGCGACTCCGGAACGTCACCTGCGACGATGCGCCGCGCCAGGCCCTCCACGATCGCAGTCTTACCGACGCCCGGCTCACCGATGAGCACCGGGTTGTTCTTCGTGCGGCGCGAGAGCACCTGCACCACGCGGCGGATCTCCGAATCGCGCCCGATCACCGGGTCGATCTTGCCCTCACGCGCCCGGGCCGTCAGGTCCGTGGAGTACTTCTGCAGCGCCTGGAACTGGTCCTCCGGGTTCTCCGAAGTGACCTTCTTGCCGCCGCGCACCGACGGGAACGCCTCCTTGAGTGCGTCGAACGTCGCGCCGCGCTTGTGCAGCAACTCGGCGGCGTCATCCTTGCCCTTGGCGATACCGGCGAGGAGGACCTCGGCGGAGACGTATTCGTCGCCAAGCTCGCCCGCAAGATCCTGCGCCGTACTCAGCGCGGTCTGCAGATCGCGGTTGATGCCCGGGTTAGCCATGCCCTGGCCCTCCGCGCTCGGGTAGGAACTAATCAGCTCGCCGGCCTCGCGCGCGACAGTCTCTGGGTCAACGCCCGTGGCCTTGAGCACCGGAGCTGCGATGCCATCCTCCTGCTTGAGCAGCGCCTCGAGCACGTGCGCCGGGCGCATATCCGGGTTCCCGGCGGCGGAGGCGCGCATCTGCGCTTGCTGCAGGGCCTCCTGGGTTTTCTGTGTGTACTTGGATGCCATGAGTGCATCGTCCTTTCGTGGTTAATTTTGTTTCGCACCCCGTATAACGCACGAAAGGTTGAGTCTGTTCCTGTCAACAAGAAAAAAGTTGCGCAGAGGTGGCTCAAGTGCGAATCTGCTAGTGACACGCCGGGGGGAACTAGCAGATCAGTTCGTTGCGCATCTGTATTCGCAGATGATAATGAAAACCCGTCGCAATAAAAACGCGATCTGCTAGTGGCGTTCGTGAGCGACTAGCAGATCGCAAAAAGCGCACCCCGCTTTACGACGACCCCCGCTTTACGACGACTCCTCGCGCACCGGTATCCACTTCAGCACGTACGCCATCACCACCACCGCAACGGCGACCGCGAAGGACACCCACGCGAACCCGGTGACAAACCCGGCGATGACGGCAATCGGCGCGAGGATGGTCATGCCGATCTCGAACGGGGCGAAGCCGACGTAGGCCACGCCGTACTCGTTCAGCGTGCCGGATTTGAGTTTCGGGTCCACCATCTTCAGCAGCGCGATGCCGGTGGCAACCGCGGCAGTGGCCCAGCCCCAGCCGAACAGGCCGCGCTCGAGCCACTTTTCGCCGAAGAAGCGCGGACCGGCCCACAGCATCCACACCAGGCAGAACACGGTGCCGAGCACGAACAGGACCACGAGCGCCTGCCAGTAGCCGGCCAGCGCGGCCGGCACGATGGAGGCGATGCCGAAGGCGATCATGTAGTCGGTGGCAGCACCCGAGACCGAGTTAATGGTGGAGCTGTCCAGGTAGTTCGGACGGCCGGCGAGCTTCAGCACGAGACGCCCGATAAGCCCGACCACGAACGCCATGGCGAACAGCGGGATGGACACGTTCGACCACTGGTCCTTAATCACCGAGTTGAGCATGTAGGCGATCAGCACCGTGAACACGATGAAGCCGGCGTGCAGCGCGAGCGGCTCGATGGACGACGGGTTGGTCGTGGCCTTGCCGATGGATGGGCGTTCCGCTTCGTTGCGGATGTAGCCGGTGCGCAGGTCGTCGGGAAGCGTGCCCGCGAGCTGCGAGGCTTTGCCCTTGCGGATGCCCCAGTTGGCCATGATCACGCCGCCGACGATCGCCACGAGGGTGCCCACGGTGGCGGAGGTGAAGCCGAGCGAGGATGCGCCCTCCACGCCGATTTCCTCCAGCGCAGAACCGACTGCCGCGGCGGTGCCGAAGCCGCCGACGAAGCCGACGGGCAGCATCATGCCGAACCACGGCTCGGTGCCGAAGACCGGCGCGAACAGGTACATGCCCAGCAGCATGAACAGGCCCCACTGGCCCATGAACATTGCGGTGGAGTAGCCCCACATGTTGCGCGCGCCCGAGGCGACGGAGCCGCCGAGTTCCATCGAGTACGCCATCGATGCGAACACCACCGCAATCAACAGGGTGGTGTAGGTGCCCACCTGGTCGGACCAGTTGATCACGCCGAGCATTTCCGGCCCGAGGATAAGCCCGAGCAGGCCGGCGGTGATCGGTGCGGGCAAGAGCAGCGCCTGCAGCACGCGCAGGCGGTTGCGCAGGATGTTGCCGATAATCAGCAGGATGGAGATCCAGCCGATGTCGGTGAGTAGCGTGTACGGGGTGAACTCCATCGCAGCACCTCTCTCCTTTATCAACTTATAGAAATCAGACGGGTGCAACTGTATCCCACCGCAGGTAAGTACCCTGATTCCATGCCTGTATCCGAGCTGCTCCGCAACCACGGCGAGACCATCAGTCGCGGCTGGCGCACCCGCTTCACCGACGCGTACCCCCACGCCACGACGATGCTTCCCCCTGGCGAGCGCATGCCGCAATCGCTTATCGACGCCACCACGTGGCTGCTCACCAACGTCCCAGAAAGCACCACCGAGCTGCCCGAAGAGGCCAGGCAGCGGCTGCGCGCGATCGCGCTCGACCTGCGCCGCACCGGTTTCCCGGCCGAGGAGTACCCCAACGCGGTGCGGATGCTTGCCGAGGAAATCCGCGCCGCCGGCGGCGTCGGCGACCTGCCAGAGCTCGACGCCGCGGCCGAGGTGATGCGGGAGGCGGCCTCGCAGATGGACCACGCAGGCGTGCCGGCGGCCTCGGCCGCGCAGGTCACCGGCGTGGAGGACCACGACGGGGTAAAAGTCGTGCGCCTCGAGGCCGGCACGCGCGTCGCGTACGCGCCCGGCGAAACGTTGCCGGTCATGTCGCCTGCCGCGCCAGGTGTGTGGACCGGGCTGATCCCGGCGCTGCCGTCGAACGAGTTCGGCCAGTTGGAGTTCCACATCGGCGCCGACACCGGCATCGATGTGGAGCCCGGGGCGTGGCTGACGTTGGGGTCGGGTCGCGGGGGTCTGCAGGGGGTCGTCGATAAGCAAGTGCTTATGGTGGCCGCGGGGACGGGGCTGGCGGCGGCGAAGGCGCTGATTTTCCACTGGTTGGAGCGCGGGGAGCGCCCGGAGGTGCACCTGGTCTCGGATGCGACGTACGACCGGGCGGCACTGGACACGCTGGCGGCGGCGCAGGACTGGTTGGACGTGAGTTGGGTGGCGGAATCGCGCCTTGGCGCACCGCTGGAACGGGTCATCTCAGGTGCGGGCATGTGGTGGGGCCGCGACGTGATCGTGTGCGCGGGCGAAGATCGGGCGGCGCGGTTACGTGACGCACTGGACGGCGCGGCGAACGTGCAGGTCATCGCGCACGACGCGGTGCCGGAGTGGTTCAGCGCATCGTAGTTGTCGCCCGGATCGCGCCCAGCGGGAGTGTGGTGCGCTGCGTGTCCGCCTCGGTGGGGTCGATGTCGACGATGAGGGTTTCGGGCCCGTAGGAGGCTTCGTCGATACGCACGCCCGCGGGGTCGACCACCGCGGAGTGCCCCGCGCCGGTAGGTCCGGACGGCTCGCCGGCCTTCACCTCAAAGTCCGGGCGCGATTGGCCGGCAGCGGCGATGAACACGCCAGCATCGAGGGCACGCGCGGCGGTGAGGGTGCGCCACTGTTCGACCTTGCCTGGCCCGTCGGCCCAGCTCGTCGGCACGACCACCACCTGCGCGCCACGGTCGGCGAGCGCCTGGAACTGCTCGGGGAAGCGGATGTCGAAGCAGGTGGCCACGCCGACAGTGACGCCCTGGTGGTCGAAGGTGACCAGTTCGGAGCCGGGGCGCACGGTGTCGGACTCGCGGTAGTTGAACGCGTCGTAGGTGTGGATCTTGTCGTAGCCCGTGTGCACGCCCCCGCCCGTGATCAGCACGGTGTTGTACACGCGGTTGATGGTTTTACCGTCGCGCTCCAAGGTATCCGCCGGGCGGAACATGCCGGCCACGATGGTCACACCGAGTTCGTCGGCGAGCTCGCGCATCCCCGTTGCGAACGGCCCGTCTAGCTCCTCAGCCTGCGTGTCCAGCCTGCCCTGCTCAAATGCCTGGCTGGACGCCTCCGGCAGCACGATCAGCGTCGCACCTTGTCTCGCCGCGTCGTGCACCAGCGGGGCAAGGTGCGCAAAATTTTCCATCTTGTCACTGCCTGTGGCCGTTTGCACCAACCCGATTTTCATGTGGATAACTCTATGCGCGATTCCGGTGGGTTATCCACAGATTTTCGCCCGCCTCTTGTGCCGTTCGTTTCGCCCACACACACTTCTGCGCATGAAACTCGAATTGACCACACACACCGCCCCAACCGCCCGTCGTTTAACGCGCTTGTTTACACCGCTGCCGTTTTCCGGCATCAGCGCCTCACGCACCGCCGCCGCGCTGGAATCGTTACGCACGCAAACGCACTCGCTTATCGACGACACCACGCACCACCTCAACACCCACCTCGGTTCCATCGCCGACTTCGCCTCGTCCGTCGAGACCGTAGATGCCGACCTGGAAGCGAGGCTGCGACCGTGACGTACCGCCCTGCACTAGATGCCGCAGAACTCGACACGGCGGCGCTGTCGCTCCGCCTCGCTGCTGCTGCCGCCACCGAGCGCGCCCGCCACGCCCCTTTTGCCCGCACCTCGTTAGTCTCCACCGGATTTTCCGGTGAAGCGGCCACGCTGGCCTACGCCAAGATCGACGTCTTCGGCGGGGTGTTCGCGCGCGGAGCGGCAGATCTGCAGGCCGCGGCGGTCCTCGTCGATACGGCGGCGCGGCTGCAGCGCCAACTCGACGAGGCCGCCGACTTCGCCGCAAACCACCTCCACCAGCGCGCGGTGCTGTGGCTGAACTCCATGTCCATGCTGCTCGATCTCGAACTCTCCCGCTCGCTGTTACGTCTCGGCGACGGCGAGCAAGACTACGACCCGCTCTTCGCCCACCCGGACGCCTCGTTTTCCGACCTGCACGCCCGCCACGCGCCCACCCTGCCCGCCACCACCCTGTCGGCCGTTGAGCGCCACGGCGGCACCGTTCTTGAAGCCGGCCCCGAATCCACCACCGTCATCGTCGGCGACACCGTCGACCCGGCGCGGGTGATCACGCTGGTCGCCGGCGCCACCACCGGCACACCTGCGAAACTCGAAGGCGAACTGGTCAAAGCGACACGGCTGGCGCAGCAGACGGGGGCGGCGGTCGTCGTCTGGCAGGGCTACGCTCCCCCGCCCACCGTCCCGCACGCGGTTTCACGGCAGCGCGCGAACGCCGGCGCGGACGACCTGGCCATGTTCCAGGCCGCCCTCGACGAGCGTTTCCCTGCGGCGCAGAAAACCGTCATCTCGCACAGCTACGGCACGCTTTTGGCCACTACCGCCGCCCGCGACCACGGGCTTATCGCTGACGACCTGTGGGTGCTCGGCAGCGCAGGCGTGGCGGGCGAGCACGTCTCCGAGCTCACGCTTGCCGACGACACCAGCACCGTCCACATCGTCGACTCCCCAGACGACATCATCCTGCGGTTGCGCTCCGGTCCGTCGGCCGTACTCGGCGCATCCCCCTCGCACGTCGGCTGGGGCGGCGAGCGTGTCGAGGGGGTCACGGGCGGGCACACCGATTACTTCACAGACCCGGCGTTCGTGTCTGCTTTGCAACAGCGGGCCGACCCAGCTAGATAAATGTCGTTACCATGGCTCACGTTCAAAGAAACGATTAATCAGGAGTTAGCAGTAATGCCAAATTTCGCTGAACAAGTAGTGAAGCGGCTCGAAGACCAGGGCGTGAAGCGCATCTACGGCCTGGTCGGCGACTCACTCAACCCGCTTTCCGACGCCGTCCGTCAAAGCGACATCGAATGGGTGCACGTGCGCAACGAGGAGGCCGCCGCCTTCGCAGCTGGCGCCGATTCGCTCGCCGCCGACGAACTCGCCGTCTGTGGCGCGTCCTGCGGCCCGGGCAACACCCACTTCGTCCAGGGCCTGTTCGAGTCGCACCGCAACGGCTCCAAGGTGCTGGCGATCGCCTCGCACATCCCGACCATCGAGATCGGTTCCTCCTTCTTCCAGGAAACCCACCCGGAACTGCTGTTCCAGGAGTGCTCCTCCTACTGCGAGGTTGTCCACGAGGCCGACCAGGGCATGCGCGTGCTGCACAATGCGCTGCAAAACACCCTGGCCGGCAACGGTGTCTCCGTCATGATCGTGCCGGGCGACGTCTTCGCAGCCGACACCGCCGAGGGCCCGCACACCGCGGACTCCGTCTACGCCACCGGCAAGAACAAGCGCATCTACCCGGACCCGCACGAGGCCGCCCGCCTGGTCGAGGCGATCAACAAGGCAGACAAGGTCACCCTGTTCTGCGGCTACGGCGCCCGCGACGCCCGTGACGAGGTCTTCGCCTTGGCCGAGAAGATCAAGTCCCCGATCGGCCACTCCTTCCGCGGCAAGATGTACTTCGAGTACGACAACCCTTACGACGTGGGCATGTCCGGCCTGCTCGGCTACGGCGCCTGCCTTGACGCCATGGATGAGTCCGACCTGTTCATCATGGTCGGCACCGACTTCCCGTACACCGACTGGCTGCCGGACGAAAACGTCGCGCAGATCGACATCGACGGCGCCCACATCGGTCGCCGCACCAAGGTCGACTACCCGGTCGTCGGCGATGTGAAGAGCGTCATCGAAAACATCCTCCCGCACATCGAGGAGAAGAAGGACCGCAAGTTCCTGGACAAGATGATCAAGCGCCACTACCAGCTGCTTGATCACGTGGTGAAGAGCTACACCTCCGAAGCCTTCGAGTCCAAGAAGCCGATCCACCCCGAGCTCGCGGCCTCCGTGCTGGACAAGCTTGCCGACGATGACGCTTACTTCACCGTCGACACCGGCATGTGCAACGTGTGGTCCTCGCGCTACCTCACCCCGAACGGCAAGCGCGACGAGGCCGCTTCCTTCCTGCACGGCACCATGGCCAACGCCCTGCCGATGGCAATCGGTGTGCAGGCGGCGTTCCCGGACCGCCAGGTGATCTCCTGGTCCGGCGACGGCGGCCTGGGCATGCTCATGGGCGAGCTGCTGACCATCAAGCTCCACCAGCTGCCGGTGAAGGTCATCTGTTTCAACAACTCCTCGCTGGGCATGGTCAAGCTCGAGATGATGGTCGCCGGCATGCCGTACTTCGGTACCGACCACGAGCAGGCCAACTACGCCGAGATTGCCAAGGGCGTGGGCATCAAGTCCTTCCGCATCGAGGAGCCGGAGGACCTCGAGCCGATGCTCAAGGAGGCACTCGCCTACGACGGCCCGGTGCTTGTCGACATCGTCACTGACCCGGAGGCACTCTCCCTGCCGCCGGGAATCACCTGGGACATGATGAAGGGCTTCGCCAAGTCCGGCGCCCGCACCGCCTTCCTCGAGGGCGGCGTCGGTCGACTGTTCCACCTGGCCAAGTCCAACCTTCGCCACATCGGTGGCGCCGCGACCATCGAGTTCGGCGGGTAGTTTCTTCGGGAACAAGGGGTCGTCGATAAGCAAATGCTTATCGACGACCCCTTTTTGTATGCCAAGTGTTATCAAAACGCGACCAACTGGTCGTATCTAATCCGTATTGTTGCTTGAGTTGTCATTGATCCCGTAAAGAAAGGTTTATATCTATGACTTCTCCGCAGAACCCGCGCCGCGAGCGCGCTGCACGCCCGGCAACCTCCAGCACCGCGGTGCGCGCCGAGCAGGTTGCTGACGACGACCAGCACATCGGCCAGGAAGCCTGGGTCGGCACCGACTCCACCGACGTGTCCACCGGCAACGTCTCCTGGGGCGCGATCTTCGCAGGCGTGGTGACCTTCCTCGCGATCATGATCCTGCTCGGCATCGGTGCCGCAGCCATGGGCCTGCAGGGCTCGACCGGCTTGGCCACCGGCATCTTCGCGCTGATCTCCCTGGCAGTGGCATTCGCCGCAGCTGGCTACGTCTCCGGCGCCCTCGGCGTGCGCGCCGGCCTGTTCCACGGCCTGGGCACCTGGGCGACCTCGCTGATCGCCTCGCTCATCCTCGCCGGCTGGCTCGGCGCATCCGTACTCGGTGGCCTTGGCTCCATCTTGGGCACCGCCGCTGACGCAACCGGCTCCGCAGTCGGTGGCGCAGCAGACGCCGCGGGCCAGTACGCGTCTGAAAACGTCTCCGAGGGAGAGGCACGCGATGCCGCTAACCAGGCAGAGGACGCCATCAACGACGCCCGCGACCAGGTCACGCAGGAAGACATCGACAACGCGAAGCAGCAGGCCAACGAGGCTTGGGAAGACGCAAAGCAGACCGCTGACGAGGTCTCCGACGACGCTGCCGTTGGCACCTGGTGGACCTTCGCCGGTCTGCTCATCGGCGCTGTCATCTCCGCATTCTGCGGTGCAGCCGGTGCACGCTCCGTGCTCAACCGCGACGAGAAGCAGGTTGTGACCCGCCGCTAGTCCGCACTAGCCGCTGATACGCGATAAAGCCCGCGCCGCCTCACTTGTAGGCGGCGCGGGCTTTCCCGTGGCGGAGGAACAATAGCTGAAAGTAGCCTCCCGAGGCCGGTAAAACCCCTGGTGGGGATCCGGCGGGAGGCTACTTTCAGCTATTGGTCGCTACGACGTGCGCCGGCGTCGTCGTGAAGCGGGCTCCCACGCCACCACCGCGGTGGAACGGGGCACGTGCACCAGCTCGCCGCCGCGGCGAGAGCCGGAGCGCAACTTCCGCCGCAACTCCTCGTTGTGTCCGCGCTGGGTTTCCAGTTCGTCCTGCAGATCCTCGATCTGCTGGGACAACTCGATGATCGTCTTGATGCCCGCCAGGTTCACCCCCTCCTCCTGGGAGAGGTGTTGGATGCGGCGCAGCATCGAGATGTCGCGGCGCGAGTAGCGGCGCCCGCCGCCCTTCGTGCGCATCGGGGTGACCAGGCCGAGCCGGTCGTAGGTGCGCAGCGTCTGGGCGTGCATGCCGGTCAGTTCGGCGGCGACCGAGATGACGAAGTATTCCTTCTCGTCTGCCATGGTTACACCTCCTTCCGGCGCTTAGTTTCCGGCGAACCCGGCGCGCGGGTCGAAGCCGGAATCCTTC